>NZ_JBEPOB010000001.1:4698077-5008847 GCF_040546595.1 Bosea sp. OAE506
CCTGCTCATAGGCGAGCTCGTCCATCATCGATTCGATGGCGAAGACATTGCCGAAGGCCCCGAGCGCGCGCATCGAGGACGTCCGCAGCGGCATGGTCAGCAGCCGGTTCTTGGCGATCCGCCAGGAGGGGAAGTCGTAGAGCGGCACGGCGTTGCGCTGGGCCCCGCCCCCGCCGGCCAGCGGCGGATCCTGAGAGATGTAGAGCGGGAACGGCTTTTCGAGATCGAAGCTCGCCAGCAGGGCCGGACTGCCGGCGCGACCCGGGCGCGCGACATAGCCGTTGCTCCAGATCTCGTGGCTCCAGCCGGCGATGCGGCCGTCCTTCCCTACCTCGGCGGCGATCTCGATCGCCATCGCGGCCCCGAAGGGCGAGCGCGCCAGTTCGTCGGCGCGCGACCAGCGCAGGCGCACCGGGCGGCCGGGAACGGCGCGCGCCAGCAACGCAGCGTCGAGCGCGGCATCGTCGGCGCCGTTATGGCCGTAGCAGCCGGCGCCCTCGGCATGGGTGACGATGATCGCGTCCTCCGGCAGGCCGAAGACCAGGGCGAGATCCGCCCGCAGATTGAAGATGCCCTGGCTGTGGGTGACGACGCGAAGGCCATCCTCCGCCCAGGTGGCGATCGCGCAGGAAGGGCCGATCGAGGCATGGGCGAGATAGGGCTTCAGGTAGCGGCGCACCAGCCGGCGGGTCGAAGGCGATGGCTCCGGCCCATCACGGAGATCGACGATGGACGCCTCCGCAGGCTCGCCTTGCAGCCAGGCGGAGAGGTCGTGCTGGTCCGGCAGCTCGAAACCACCGGTCCAGCGCGCCGCCGTGGCGAGGCTGACGAGGGCAGCCTCGGCCTGGACCTCGCTCTCGCAGACGAGGCCGAGGAAGCTGCCGTCCCGCACCCAAGCGACCAGCCCGTCGAGGCCGGCCAGCGCCGCCTCGTCCAGGCTTTCGAGCGTCGCGCCGGGGCGCGGCGCGCGCAGCACCCGGCCATGGAGCAGCCCGGCTTGGTCGAGATCGTGGATGAAGGGCCGGGTGCCGAAGACCTTGCCAGCGAGGTCGATGCGCGGAACCGGGCGGCCAGTCACGGTCCGGGCGCCAGGCGCTTTCGGCTGCACTGCCGGATCGGCGGGACAGGCGAGCGAGACCTGCCCGGCCAGCTCCCAATAGCTCGTGGCGAGATTGCCGGGACCGGTGATGGCGCCGTCCTCGACCGAGAGCGCTTCCTGCGGCACCGACAACAGTCGGGCGGCTTCCGCAAGAAAGAGCCCCCGGGTCTGCGCCGCTGCCAGCCGCACGGACAGGCCGCAATCGGAGACCGAGAGGCTACCCGAGGTGACGCCCTCATTGGGACTCGCCGCGGTATCGGCCGGCCGCAGGCGCACGCGCTCGACGGCGATGTCGAGTTCGTCGGCGCAGATCTGGGCGAGCGCGGTGAGGATGCCCTGGCCGATCTCGACCTTGCCGGGCGACAGCGTGACATGCCCCTCCGGCGAGACGGCCAGCCAGCGGTCGAGCCGCGGCGTTACCCGCAGCCCTGCGGGAAGGACGGTCGCGGCGCTCATGCGGCGCGGTCCCTCATCGCGGCGGCGGCCCGACGGACAGCGCGCAGGATGCGGTTATGCGCGCCGCAGCGGCAGAGATTGGGATCGAGCGCGGCCCGGATTGCGGCATCGTCGGGATCGGGCGTGAGCGCCAGCAGGGCCGCGGCGCTGACGACGATGCCGGAGATGCAGTAGCCGCATTGCGCCGCCTGTTCGGCGATCAGCGCCGTCTGGACGGGATGGGGCGCTCCGGGCGAGCCGAGCCCTTCGAGCGTCACGACCTCGCGGCCCGCGACCGACCAGAGCGGCGTGTTGCAGGAGGCAACGGCATGCCCGTCGACGAGGACGCGGCAGGAGCCGCAAAGCCCCTCGCCGCAGCCGAAGCGCGCCGCCTTGAGGCCGAGCTCGCCGCGCAGGACGTCAAGCAGCATCGTCTCGGACGCGGCGGCCAGCGTCCGGCCCGTGCCGTTGACGGTCAGGCGCGTGCCGGCCTCCATCGCCTCAGTTCACCTTGATGTTGGCGGTCTCGATGATCTTGGCCCATTTCGCGATGTCGGCCTTGATGAACTCGCCGAACTGGGCCGGGCTCATATCCATGCCGAGCGTGCCCTGCTTCGCCCATTCGGCCTTCACCTCTGGCCGAGCCTGAGCCTTGCGGATTTCGGCGTTGAGCAGATCGACCACCGCCTGCGGCGTGCCGGCCGGGGCCATGAAGCCGAGCCAGATCGTCGCTTCGTAATCCTTCAGCCCCGCCTCGGCGGCGGTGGGCACGTCCGGCAGCAGCGCCGAGCGGGTGGCGCCGGTCGTGGCGAGCGCCCTCACCTGTCCGGCCGCGATGCTCGGCGCCATGGTGGTGACGGAGTCGATCATCATCTGGACATGGCCGCCGATGACGTTGGTGCGCGCCTCGCCGCTGCCGCGATGGGGCACATGCACGATGTCGGTGCCGCTCAGCGCCTTGAAGCTCTCGCCGGCCAAATGATAGGGCGTGCCGACGCCCGAGGAGGCGTAGTTGAGCTGCTTCGGCTTGGCCTTGGCGAGTGCGATAAACTCCTGCAGCGTCTTCGCCTCGACCGAAGGATTGACCACGATCACCAGATCGGCCGCGTTGACCGGCGCGACCGGCACCAGATCCTTGGTGAGGTTGTAGCCCTTGCTCGGGATCAGCGTCTCATTGGCGGTGTGGGTGTTGGACATCATCAGCAGGGTGTAGCCATCGGGCGTGGCGCGCGCGGCTTCCGTCGTGCCGATGACAGCGCCGGCACCCGGCTTGTTCTCGATCGTGAAGGGCTGTTTCAGCGCCTCCTGCAGTTGCTGGCCGACGGCCCTGGCGTAGATGTCGGCCGGGCCGCCCGCGCCGAAGGGCACGATCACCCGGACGCCGCGGCTGGGATAGGACTGGGCCATAGCGGAGGTCGCGAGTGCGGCCGACGCCAGAGCGGCGAGACAGAGAAGCTTGATCCTGGACACCGTTTCCTCCTCCTGATGGGCCGCTTGGCGCGGCTTCCTTATGGGATTGTCGTGAACTGGCCCGGTCGGTCAGCCGACCGGGTTTTCGAGCGTGCCGATGCCGTCGATCTCGATGCGCACGACATCGCCGGCCGCGAGGAACTTCGGCGGGTTGAAGCCGATGCCGACGCCGACGGGCGTGCCGGTGGCGATGATGTCGCCGGGCTCCAGCGTGATGTAGGCCGAGATCGTGCTGATCAGCGTCGGGATGTCGAAGATCAGGTCCGACACCGTCGCGTCCTGACGCAGCTCGTCATTGACCCAGGTACGCAGGCGCAGCGTGCGCGGATCGGGCACCTCGTCGGCCGTCAGCACGGCCGGGCCCATCGGGCAGAAGCCGTCGATGCCCTTGCCCAGCACCCATTGGCGGTGCTTGTGCTGGAGCTGGCGCGAGGTGACGTCGTTGACGATCGTGTAGCCGAAGACATGGCCGAGCGCGTCGGCGGCCGCGATTCCACGCCCGCCCTTGCCGATCACGACGGCGAGTTCGCCCTCGTAGTCGACGGACTTCGTCGGATCGAGATGGCCGGGAATCGTCTCGCCCGGCCCGATCACCGCCGAGGGCGGCTTGGTGAAGACCACCGGCGCTTGCGGCACGACATCCTTGGTGCTGGCATCGAAGCCGCTCTGGGCGAACTCCTTGGCGTGCTCGTGATAGTTCTTGCCGACGCAGAAGACATTGCGCGCCGGCCGCGGAAAGGGCGCGCGCAGCGTCACCTCGGCGAGCGGCAGGGTCGGCGCCGCCTCGGCCAGGCCGGTCAGCCGGGCCGCAGCATCCGCCCCCAGCGCGCAGCAGGCCGCCATGGTGGCCGGCGCGCCCTCGAGCCCGGAGAGGTCGGCGATGCGATCACCGAGGATGATCCCGAGGCGGCCCTGTGCGGCCTGGTCCTGGCCTTGCGTGAAGATGGCGAGTTTCATGAAGACGGCCCGATGCTGGCGCCCAGGTGGCGCGGATGTCCTACGGCTAGAGCAGCCCCCCTCAAGCTGTCAACCAATCAGGACGAAATCTCGCCAATCCGACGCATTGGTCAACCAATAATGGAGGCTTACCGCCCCAGAAGATTGCTGCGCACCCTGTCGAGATGGCCGAGCAGCGCCTGTTCGGCAGCCTGCGCATCGCGCGCCTTGAGGGCCACGACGATGGCGTGGTGCTCGCGGCGATAATGGTCGCGACGCTCGGCGCTAAGGCTGCGGCGCTTCAGTTCGCCCCAGGCGGTCAGATCGCGCGCCCGGGTGATCATCGCATAGAGCTCGATGACGAGGCGGTTATGCGTGGATTTCGCGATCGCCTCGTGAAGCGCGGCGTCCCAATGCTCGAAGGTCTCGAAGTTCTCGGCCGCATCGCCCTGGCGGATGCATTCGTCGAACAGGGCGAAATCGTCCTGATTCGCGTTGATCGCGGCAAGCGGCGCCAGGCGCGGCTCGACCAGAAGGCGCGCCTCCATGATCTCGGCCGGGCTGGCCGCCGGGGGCTGAGGATCGGCTGCGGCCGTCTCGGCAACCGGCTCTCGCACATAGGTGCCGCTGCCGACGACGCGCTTCACGATCCCCCCGCTCTCCAGCACCGCCAGCGCGTCGCGCACCGCCGAACGCGGCACGCCGAGTTCCTCCGACAGGGCGCGCTCGGTCGGCAGCCGCGAATGGGTGGGGTAGACACCGGAGCGGATGCCGCCCGCGATGTATTCCCGGACCGTCAGGGCGTGGCGCGTCGTCGTGCTCATCTCGGCATCGCTGCTGGTTCCTCCGCAGCGATTGGTCTACCAATCCCGCGGGCGAGCGCAATCCTTTTCGCGGACGCCGCCCGGCCGGAACCCGGTGGCGGGCCTTCGGTTGAGATGACGTCAGGATCCTCGGGAGATCGGTGCCATGAGACTGTCGGGCGGCTGCAAATGCGGGAGCGTCCGGTACGAGGTCAGCGGCGAGCCGATCCGCACCGGGCTTTGCCACTGCGAGACCTGCCGGAAGGATTCCGGCTCCGCCTTCTCCTACTTCGGCATCTGGCCGCGCATGACGGTGACGCTGTCGGGCGAGCTGGGCAGCTGGCGCAGCCGTGCCGGGGAGGACCGCTTCTGCCCGCAATGCGGTTCCTCGCTGTTCTGCTTCGACGAGGGGTCCGACGAGATCGAGATCAAGCTCGGCACACTGGACGGCGGGCCGAGCACGATCACGCCCGGCTACGAGCTCTGGACCATCCGCCGAGAGCACTGGTTGGCGCCGCTCGAGACGGCCGAGCAGCACGACCGGGATCGCCCCAAGCGATCGTGAGCCGGCCGACCGCACGAGGCCTCTTGTCAGAATCAGGGCTCCGTCCTCTAGGATGCGGCGCGGCTTCGGAGGTCGGGCGATGCGTGTTGTGTTCGGGGTGATGATGCTGTGCCTGGTCTCGGGTCAGCCCGCGCACGCCATCGAGATCTCTCAGAACGGATCGACCGCGACATTGAGCGGCCCCATCCGCGACGGTGACCAGTTTCGCCTGCGCGAATTTCTGGCCACGCCTGAGGGGCGACAGGTCAAGATGTTGCGGCTGACGAGTCCGGGAGGACGCGTCTTCCCGGCACGCGAAATGGCCCGTGACATTCGCAGCGCAGGCCTGGTGACGATCGTCGATGCGTCGCGTGACTCCTGCAACAGCGCCTGTACCGGGCTGTTCGCTGCCGGTGTCCGCCGGCTCTACCTGAACGCGGGCTTCGAGGATGGAGCGGCGATCAAGACGGGCCTGGGCTTCCACGAAGGCAATGCCCCGCAGCAATCCGGCGGACGGGGCTATTCCGGGCCGGCGACCGCAGACATGAACAACATCTACTACGAAATGGGCGTGCCCGGCGCCACGTCGCTGATCACCAAGGCGACGTTCAACCGGATGTACAAGATTTCCGGCCAGACCGCGCTGTCGCTGGGGATTGCGACCTCGCTCTCGGCGCGATGATCGCAGCCCGGCCGGCCGCCGCCGATCTGCTTGCCTGGTACGACCGCCACCGCCGCGCCCTGCCCTGGCGCGCCGGGCCAGGCGAGAGCGCCGATCCCTACCGGGTCTGGGCCTCCGAAATCATGCTGCAGCAGACGACGGTCACGGCGGTCAAACCCTATTTCGAGCGCTTCATGGCGCGCTTTCCCACTGTAAAGGCGCTGGCGGAGGCGCCGTCCGAGGCCGTGATGCAGGCCTGGGCCGGGCTTGGCTATTATTCCCGCGCCCGCAACCTGCACGCCTGCGCCATCGCCGTCGTCGCCAAACATGGCGGGCGTTTTCCCGATAGCGAGGAAGGCCTGCGCGCCCTGCCCGGCATCGGCGCCTATACGGCCGGCGCCGTGGCGGCGATCGCCTTCAACCAGCCGGCTGCGGCCGTGGACGGCAATGTCGAGCGGGTGATGACGCGCCTCTTCGCGATCGAGGATCTCCTGCCGGGCGCCCGCCCGCTGGTGCGCGAGCGTGTGCTGGAGATGATGCCGCAGGACAGACCCGGCGATTTCGCGCAAGGCTTGATGGATCTCGGCGCGACCATCTGCACGCCGCGCAATCCGGCCTGTGGCCTGTGCCCCTGGCGCGAGCCCTGCCGGGCGCAGGCCGAGGGCACGCAGGAGAGTTTCCCGCGCAAGGCGGCGAAGAAGGCCGGCGCGATCCGCAAAGGCGCGGCCTTCGTGCTGCTGCGCGAGGACGGCGCCCTGCTGCTGCGCACCCGCCCGCCCAAGGGCCTGCTCGGCGGCATGGCCGAGGTGCCGACCAGCGAGTGGAGCGCCGATTACGAACTGGACGGCGCCTGGCAGGATGCGCCGGTGGTGACGCGCTGGGAGCAGCTTGCGCCGCCGGTGCGGCATGTCTTCACGCATTTCCCGCTGGAGCTGACGGTGTTCACGGCGAGCGCGCCGGCCAGGACACAGGCTCCGGCAGGGATGCGCTTCACGCCGCTGGCGGCGCTGGGCGAGGAGCCGCTGTCCGGGGTGATGGTGAAGGTGTTGGAGGCGGCGGGGGTTAAACGCAGCCCACAGGGCTGACCCGGACTCAGGCCGCCGCCATCTGAGCGCGGATCTCGCCGCGCAGAGTGTCGAGCAGCATCAGGGCGCCGTCGCGCTCGACATGCCAGAAGGTCCAGCCGTTGCAGCTCGGGAGACCCTGCGCCAGCGCGCCGATCTTGTGGATCGAGCCCACGGCGGGGTCCAGCAGCAGCGTGCCGTCGGCACGGATGACGGCCTTGTGGCGGCGCTTCTCGTCGGTGACGGTCTCGCCGGCTTTGACCAGTCCGGCCTCGACCAGCGACAGGAACGGCACGCGCGGCTCGCTGCGCTTGGAGGGCGCGGTGGCAAAAGCCTCCGGCGGCAGCGGCTTGATCGCGGCGATGCGCTGGCGCGCGGCCTCGGCATAGCCGGGATCGCGCTCGCAGCCGATGAAGCGGCGGCCGAGCGCCTTGGCGACGGCCCCGGTTGTGCCGGTGCCGAAGAAGGGATCGAGAATCACGTCGCCTGGGTTGCTGGCCGAGAGCATGACGCGGGCGAGCAGGGCTTCGGGCTTCTGCGTCGGATGGACCTTGGCGCCGCCTTCGTCCTTCAGCCGTTCCTCGCCGGTGCAGAGCGGCAGATACCAGTCCGAGCGCATCTGCAGGTCGTCATTGCCGCCCTTCAGAGCCTCGTAGTGGAAGGTGTATTTGGAGGCCTCGCCACGGGCCGCCCAGATCAGCGTCTCATGCGCGTTGGTGAAGCGCCGGCCGCGGAAATTCGGCATTGGGTTGGCCTTGCGCCAGACGATGTCGTTCAGCACCCAGAAGCCGAGATCCTGCAGGATCGAGCCGACGCGGAAGATATTGTGGTAGCTGCCGATGACCCAGAGCGCGCCGTCGGGCTTCAGCACGCGGCGGCATTCGGTCAGCCAAGCACGGGTGAAGGCGTCGTATTCGGCGAAGGAGGAGAACTTGTCCCAGTCGTCATCGACGGCATCGACGAGGCTGTCATCGGGCCGGCGCAGATCGCCCCCGAGCTGGAGATTATAGGGAGGATCGGCGAAGACGAGATCGACGCTGGCTGGCGGCAACGCCTCGAGCGCAGCCACGCAGTCACCGAGCAGAATCTGGTCGAGCGGTAGTTCGATCGGCAGGCTGGCCGGCTTGATCCGGGGGGCCTTGATCGGTGACTGCAGCGCGGGCCGTCCGGTACGCGAAACTTGAATCCGGACGGCGGCGCTGGTGGTCCCGGTACGCAAAATACCCATGACGCCCCAAGACCGTTACGCAACTTGAACAGTCGCGATATTGGCCAGTCAGGGTAAAAGCCGAGTTTCCGCGCTGAAAAAAATGCGTCTCATTCTGGGGCTGCAGTTTTTGCCCAGCCCCTTGGCGGATATGGGGAATTGCTAAGGGGAGGTTAAGGCGGGAGGGTGCGCGCAGCGTCATGCTAGGGCTCGACCCGAGCATCTCCTGCAGGGGGTTCTCGGGTCTGCGCTGCGCTTCGCCCGAGAATGACGGCTGCATGCCTAACGCCGCCAGACGCCCTTCACCGGCGCGAAGGAATAGCGGTGTTCGGGGCACGGGCCGTGGGCCTGCAGGGCGGCGCGGTGATGGGGCGTGCCGTAGCCGGCGTGGAGCGAGAAGCCATAGGCCGGATAGCGTGCGCAGAGCCGCGCCATCATCGCGTCGCGGGTGACCTTGGCGACGATCGAGGCCGCGGCGATCGAGGCGATCTGCGCATCGCCGCCGATGACGGATTCGCAAACGCATGCCAGCGCCGGCGGATCGTTGCCGTCGACGAGGACGGCTGACGGCGCGACCGCCAGTGCGGCCACGGCGCGCCGCATCGCCAGCAGCGTCGCCTGGCGAATGTTGATGGCGTCGATCTCGACGGCTGTGGCGCTGGCGACGCCGATGGCGAGCGCCGATTGCGCGATCAGCGCGAACAGTTCCTCACGCCGCGCCGGAGTCAGGTTCTTCGAATCGTCGAGCCCCTCCGGCACCGTCTGTGGATCAAGGATGACCGCCGCCGCCACCACGGGCCCGGCCAGCGGCCCGCGTCCAACCTCGTCGACCCCGGCCAGCGGCCAGAGTCCGTTCGAGATGGCGTGCGTCTCGCGGTGGAAATGGGCGGTCATGGGCGCGGCTTATGGCGGATTCGCAGGGAAATCCAGAGCGGCGATCCCTTCTCAGCCCTCATCCTGAGAAGCGGGCACAAGCCCGCGTATCGAAGGATGTTTCAACTGGTTCCGGCGCCTCCTGGAACATCCTTCGAGACGCAGCCTGAAGGCTGGTCCTAAGATGAGGGATCGCAAAAAAGACGGTGCCCCTAAAACAGGCTCAGCTGGGCCTTCTCCCGCTCCGGCTTGAGAAAGAGGTCGCTGCGAAGCCGTAGGCGCGCACCGTTGAAGCCCAGCCGTTCCGCCGCCATCTCGAAGCGCCGACCGATCATCCAGGCATAGGGGCCGGAGCCGACCTGGCGCTGGCCCCAGGCTGCATCGTAATCCTTGCCGCCGCGCGTCGAGCGGATCAGCGAGACGACATGGCGCAGCTTGTCGGGGTGATGGGTCAGGAGCCAGTCCTGCACGAGGTCCTTCACCTCCAGTGGCAGGCGCAGCAGCACATAGCCGGCCTCGCGCGCACCGGCCGCCTTGGCCGCATCGAGAATGCGCTCGATCTCGTGCTCATTGATTGCCGGGATGATCGGCGCGACCAGAACGGTCACCGGGATGCCCGCGTCGGACAGCGCCTTCACCGTCTCCAGCCGCTTGGCCGGTGAGGCGGCGCGCGGCTCCATGCCGCGCGCGACCTTGGGGTCGAGCGTGGTGATCGAAATCGCGACCTTGGCCAGCCCCTTCGCCGCCATCGGCGCGAGGATGTCGATGTCGCGCTGGACCAGCGCGGACTTCGTGACGATGCCGACCGGATGGTTGAACTTGGCGAGCACCTCGAGGATCTGGCGCATGATGCGCAGCTTCTTCTCGATCGGCTGGTAGGCGTCGGTGTTGGTGCCGATCGCGATGGTACGCGGCTGGTAGGAGGGTGCCGACAGCTCCTTCTCCAGCAGCAGCGCAGCGTCGGGCTTGGCGGTCAGCCGGCTCTCGAAGTCGAGACCGGGCGACAGGCCGAGATAGGCATGGCTCGGCCGCGCGAAGCAGTACACGCAGCCATGCTCGCAGCCGCGATAGGGGTTGATCGAGCGGTCGAAGGAAATGTCGGGGGAATCGTTCTTCGTAATGATGGTCCGCGGCTTCTCGACCGCGACCTCGGTCCTGAACGGGGCGAGATCGCCGAGCGAGCCCCAGCCGTCATCCTCGCTGAGGCGCTGCTCGGCCTCGAAACGGCCGCCGGGGTTGATCGTCGCGCCTCTGCCGCGGCGGCGCTCCGGATCGATGCGGTGGCCGGCATAGGCGACCGGATCGACCGGCGCCACGCGCGCCGAGACCGACATCGGCGTCGCACCGGTCTGCTTCAGCGGTTGGGCCGAAATCGGCCTCGACGAGGGCCTGCTCTGGAGCATGGCGCTGAACTTCCCTGAAAATCGCCGGGAATCGGCGATTTCTGCGTCGTTTAATGTGAACATAAAGAGAACGGATTGCAAGCGACAGGATTGCGACATGCTGCGCTGCGACATAAGGAGGCGCATGCTCACAGCGGTCATACGCAGCACCGGCTCGACCGAGGCTCTCGCGGCCACCTTCTCCGTCCTGATCCCGGCGGTGGCCGACGGATTCCTCGGTCATGCCGTGGTTCTCGACGCCGCGGGCGACGCCACGATCGAGCGTCTCGCGGATGCGACGGGGGCGAGCTATCTGCGGGCCGGGGCAAGCGACAGCTGGCCGGCGGGAGCCGCTCAGGCGCGGGGCGACTGGCTCTTCCTGCTCGAGGAAGGCGACATTCCGCAGGCGCACTGGCCGCAGGCGGTCGAGCGCCATTTGCTGATGTCGCCGGAGAGGCCCGCGCTGATCCCACTCAAGGGTCTTGCCCAGTCGCTGCGCGAGCGTGCCGGGATCTCCTTCGGGCCGCACCGGTTGCGCGCCGGCCTCGTCCTGCCCAAGGGCCATGCGCTTGCGGGCCGTCTCGGGGCTTCGCCGCAGCGCCTCGCGGTGGGCCGCGAGCGGGCAGCGGGATAGCGTGCGGCCGGCTTGCGCCGGCGACCGCGCCGCCGCACACTCGCTTATGGCCGTCAAACCCCTCGCAGATCTGATCGACGACCTGCTCGCGCCCGCTCTGGCCGCGCAGGGTTTCGCCGGGCGGGCGATCGTCGCGCTGTGGCCGGAGATCGTCGGCGAGCGACTGGCTGCCCGCACGCGCCCGCTCAAGATCGACTGGCCGCGCCGGCGCCCGGCACCCGGCGAGATGTCGGAACCCGCGACGATGGTTGTGCGGGTCGAGAGCGCCTTCGCGCTGGAGATGCAGCAGCTCGGGCCGATCGTGATCGAGCGGGTCAACACCCATCTCGGCTGGCGCGCCGTCGGCAAGCTCGTACTGAAACAGGGACCGGTCGAGGCGCCTGTCGTGGCGGCCGCGCCGCCTGCGGCCGATCCCGCTCTGCTGGCGCGGATGGAACGGCAGGTCGCCGGCGTCGAGGGCGAGGCGCTGCGCGCCTGTCTCGCGCGGCTGGGCGCGCATGTTTCGCAGCGCGCGGCCCGCCATCGTGCCGACACAGCTTCGTGAGGCGCCGCGCGCGGCGGCGGTGACGATCTTGCCACAATCATCCGCGCGTCTATAGGACCGACAACCGGGCCTTGGCCCCTGACACGCGCATTCCAGGAACCACAACGATGACGAACAGGCGACAGCTTCTGACGGCCACGGCCGGTCTCGCGGCGGCCGCGGTGCTCGGCGCGCCGACGGCGCAGGCCCAGGCCGATCTCGCGACGCCCGGCCCGCTCGGCGATGTCTGGCTCGGCCCGGCGGACGCCAAGGTCACGATCATCGAATACGCCTCGCTGACCTGCGGCCATTGCGCGACCTTCCACAAGGACACGTGGCCGGCGCTGAAGGCGAAGTACATCGACACCGGCAAGGTGCGCTTCACGCTGCGCGAATTCCCGCTCGATCCGCTGGCGACGGCGGGCTTCATGCTGGCGCGCTGCAACGGCAACGACAAATATGTCGCGATGACCGACCTGCTCTTCGCCCAGCAGAAGGTCTGGGCCTTCACCGACAAGCCGGTCGATGCGCTGTCGACCATGGTCAAGCAGGCCGGTTTCACACAGGATTCCTTCGAAGCCTGCTTGAAAAGGCAGGATATCTATGACGCCGTCACGGTCGTGAAGGATCGTGGGGCCAAGGCCGGGGTGGATTCGACGCCGACCTTCTTCATCAACGGGCAGAAGCGTTCAGGTGCGCTCTCGATCGCCGAATTCGACAAGATCATCGAGCCGCTGCTGGCGGGCTGAGGACGGCTGGCCATCGACGATCCGCGCGGTCATTCCGGACCAGCGGCGCAGCCGCGCCGATCCGGGATCCCTGCCTCAACCGTTCCGGAATGGATCCCGGGTCGATCTTCGATCGCCCGGGACGACGCCGGAGGGTAACAAAGACCGGGCGCGCCGATGCAGCTGACGCGCCTCAGGCTCACCGGCTTTAAGACCTTCGTCGAGCCGACGGAGTTCCTGATCGAGCCCGGCCTGACTGGCATCGTCGGCCCCAATGGCTGCGGCAAATCCAACCTCGTCGAAGCCCTGCGCTGGGTGATGGGCGAAAGCTCGTTCAAGAACATGCGCGGCTCGGGGATGGACGACGTCATCTTCGCGGGCTCAAACGAGCGCCCCGGCCGGAACATGGCCGAGGTGGCGCTGACGCTGGATAACAACGACCGCAAGGCCCCCTCCGCCTTCAACGAGACCGACGTTCTCGAAGTCACCCGCCGGATCGAGCGCGAGGAGGGCTCGACCTATCGCGTCAACGGCAAGGAGGTGCGCGCTCGCGACGTGCAGCTGCTCTTTGCCGATGCCGCGACGGGTGCCCGCTCGCCTGCCCTCGTCCGGCAGGGCCAGATTTCAGAGATCATCTCCGCCAAACCGCAATCGCGCCGGCGCATCCTTGAGGACGCCGCCGGCATCGCCGGGCTGCATGGCCGTCGCCATGAGGCCGAGCTGCGGCTGCGCGGCGCCGAGGAGAATCTCACCCGGCTGGAGGATGTGCTGGGCGAGATCGACGGGCAGATCGAGGCGCTGCAGCGGCAGGCCCGCCAGGCCTCGCGCTATCGCAGCCTCGCCGCTGATATCCGACGGGCGGAGGCAACGCTGGCGCTGCTCGCGCACCATCAGGCGCGGGCGCAGGAGGCGGAGGCCGGGCGGGCGCTGGAGGAGGCGGTCCGCATCGTGGCGGAGCGCACCGGGATCCAGGCCGAGGCTGCGAAGCGACAGGCGGTCGCGGCCCATGAGCTGCCCGCCCTGCGCGAAAACGAGGCTGCCGCAGCAGCCGGGCTGGTGAGGCTGAAACGCGGCCTCGACGAGCTGGAGGCCGAGAACCGGCGGGCCCGGCAGCGGGCAGAGGAGCTCGAGCGGCGGCTGGCGGAACTCAATGGCGATCTCGGCCGACAGGAGAGCGTGGCGCGCGATGCCGCCGAGAGCCTGGCGCGCCTGTCGCAGGAAGAGGCCGGGCTGCTGAGCGACGGCGAGGGTGCTGCGGATGGCGCCGAGGCGGCCACGGCCGTGCTCACCGAGGCAGAGGCCGCGCTGGCTCAGGCGGAAGCCGCCCATGCGACGGCCCAGGGTGCGCTGTCCGAGCTGGCGGCCCGGCGCGGCGCGCTGGAGCGGGCGCTGCGCGAGACGAAGGAGCGCGAGGCCCGCGCCCTTCAGGAGCGCGAGCGGCTGCTCCGCGACCAGGCCGCACTTGATGCCGGCAGCGCCGCCCTGCCACTGGAGCCGCTGCAGGCGGCCGTCGGCGCCGCCGATGACGGCCTGCGCATGGCAGACGCCGCCGCCGCCGAGGCCCGGACCGCGCTGGCCACGGCGCGCGAGCGCGAAGCCCAGCTGCGCGCGCCGCTAGCCGAGGCCGACCGCCTTGCCCAGCGGCTCGACACCGAGATTCGGACACTGCGCAAGTTGCTGGCCCCGACGAGCGCGGAGCGCTGGCCGGCCATCCTCGATTCGGTGACGGTGGCCAAGGGTTACGAGATCGCGCTCGGTGCCGCGCTGGGCGACGATCTCGATGCTGCGACCGACCCCGCCGCGCCGAACCACTGGCTCGATACCGGCGGTGGCGAGGACGATTCGGCCCTCCCGGCAGGGTCTGAGCCGCTGGCAGCGCATGTCACCGGGCCGGCGGCGCTGCGCCGGCGCCTCGCGCAGATCGGCGTCGTGGCGCGCGGCGACGGGCCGCGCCTGCGCACGCTGTTGAAGCCTGGCCAGCGGCTGGTCTCGCGCGAGGGCGATCTCTGGCGCTGGGACGGGCTGACCGGCGCGGCCGAGGCGCCCTCCCCGGCCGCGCGCCGCCTCGCCGAGAGGAACCGTCTCTGCGACCTCGAAACAGAGGCGGAGGCGGCGCAAAAGGTCGCGGCGGCGTCCCGGCAGGCACTGGATGCTGCGGCGCGAGAGGCCAAGAACGCGATACAGGCGGAAGCGGCGACGCTCGAGGCGGCCCGCCTGGCCCGCCGCGCGCTCGATCAGGCGCGCGAGACGCTCGCGGCCGCCGAACGCAAGGCCGGCGAGGTCGCGGCCCGCCGCTCGGCGCTGAGCGAGGCGATCGACAGGCTCGGCCGCGGCATCGCGGAGACGGCCGCCGAGGCGGCGCGGCAACGGGAGGCCGTGGCCGCCCTGCCCGCCACGGCCGCGCTGGAGGCCGCGCTGCTCGAAGCCCGCGTCGCACTGGGCGAGCGGCGGATCGCCGCGTCCGATGCGCGGGCACGGGTGCAGACGCTGCGGCGCGAGGCGGAATTGCGCGCCCAGCGCCGTCAGGCGATTGCGGCCGACATGCAGGCCTGGCGCGAGCGCGCTGCGCGCAGCGGACAGACGGCCGAGGAGACGCGCCGGCGCATCGAGACCGTCTCGACCGAGCGGGCGGCACTGCTGGAAGCCCCCGACACCTTCCTCAGCGAGCGGCGGCGTCTGCTGGCCGAGATCGAAAGCGCGGAGGCGCAGCGCCGCGCCGCGGCCGACGCGCTGGCGCTCGGCGAAGCGGCGCTGGCAGAGGCGGACCGGCAGGCGCGAGCGGCGCTGGAAGGCCTCTCCGCAGCGCGCGAAACGCGGGCGGCGGCCGAGGCGCGACGCGAGGCAGCGCGGCAGCGCGTCGCCGATGTCGCGCGCCAGATCGAGGAGGGGCTGGAGACGAGCCTCGACCGGCTCGGCAGCCTCGCCGGGCTGAAGCCGGGCGATGAGCCGCCAGAGCAGGCGGAGGTCGAGCGGCGCCTCGCCGCCCTCAAGGCCGAGCGCGAGCGGCTCGGCGCAGTCAATCTGCGGGCCGAGGACGAACTGGCCGAGGTCAAGGGCAAGCGCGAGGGGCTGACCGCGGAGCGCGACGATCTCAGCGAGGCCGTGCGCCGGCTGCGCCAGGCGATCGGCGCGCTCAACCGGGAAGGCCGCGAGCGCCTGCTCGCCGCCTTCGAGATCGTCAACGGCCAGTTCCAGCGGCTCTTCGCGGTGCTGTTCGGGGGCGGGACGGCCGAGCTCAAGCTGGTCGACGCGGAGGACCCGCTTGACGCCGGACTCGAGATCTTCGCCCGCCCGCCCGGCAAGAAGACGCAGGTCATGACCCTGCTCTCAGGCGGCGAGCAGGCCCTGACGGCGACCGCGCTGATCTTCGCGGTGTTCCTGACCAACCCCTCGCCGATCTGCGTGCTCGACGAGGTCGACGCGCCGCTCGACGACGCCAATGTCGAGCGCTACTGCGACCTGCTCGACGAGATGGCGCGCGACACGCGCACCCGCTTCATCCTGATCACCCACAATCCGATCACCATGGCGCGGATGGACCGGCTCTTCGGTGTGACGATGGCCGAGCGTGGCGTCAGCCAGATGGTCTCGGTCGACCTCGCCACGGCCGAGCGCATCCGCGAGGCTGTCTGAGCGCTGAAAAAAGGCCACAATCGCCTTCGCAATGCGGCAAGAATGCCGCTTTTCTCCGAATTTACTGATTTTCCAATGCCTTAGCGGGCATCGACCCGCCTTGACAGCATCCGGGGCGGGCAATAAAGGAGGCCGTGCTGACGACGGCTCGATGCGCGGGGCGCGGACAGGGATCGTGTGGCTTTTTGCAGGATCGTGGCCATTTCACGATCATGGAGGAGCTGCTGCCATGACCGAACCCGACAAAAACGCCTCAGACTCGGAGTTGCGCGCAAGACTGGGGTCCCTGAAGACCGCCCTCGGGCGGGCCGAAGGAGCCGAAAAGCCGGGCGCGAGCCCGGCCGGAGAGGACGGCGCCATGGCTGGCGCGATGTCCTCCGGATTGCGCGCCGCGACGGATCTCGCAGGTGGCATCATCGCAGGCGCCCTGATCGGGATGCTGGCAGACCGGTGGCTGGGAACCTCTCCGTTCCTGCTGATCATCTTCCTGGTGATCGGAGCCATGGCTGGTTTGCGCTCCGTCTATCGGCTCGGTTCGCGTCCGACCTCCGGGTCCAAGGGCGGCGGGACGAAAGACTGACCGAGGCTGGCGGCCGGAAGGCCGCACGACAAGGGGCTGAAACGACATGGCGGCTGGCGGCGGAATCGATCCGATCCACCAATTCGAGATCAAGCCGATCATCGGCTTGCGGCCGTTCGGCCTCGACCTGTCCTTCACCAATGCCTCGCTGCTGATGGTCGCCATCGTCGCAGTGATCTCGGTGATCATGATCTATGGCTCGAGCCAGCGTTCGGTCGTTCCAGGCCGGCTGCAGTCGCTCGCCGAGATGATCTACGAATTCGTCGCCTCCACCGTCACGGGCGTGATGGGCAAGGAAGGCATGACGTTCTTCCCGCTCGTCTTCTCGCTGTTCATGTTCGTGCTCTGCGCCAACATGCTCGGCATGATCCCGGGCTCCTTCACCGTGACCAGCCACATCATCGTCACGGCCGCCTTCGCCTTCCTGGTGATCGGCACCGTGCTGGTCTACGGCATCGCCAAGCATGGCAGCCATTTCTTCGGCCTGTTCGTGCCGTCAGGCGTGCCGGGCTGGCTGCTGCCCTTCATGGTCCTGATCGAGGCCGTCTCCTTCGTCTCGCGGCCGATCTCGCTGTCGCTGCGCCTGTTCGGCAACATGCTCGCCGGCCACATCGCGCTGAAGGTCTTCGGCGGCTTCGTCGTCGCCCTCCTGGCCGCCGGCGGCGCCGCAACCATTATCGCCCCGCTGCCGCTGCTGCTGGCCGTCGCGCTGACCGCTCTCGAATTCCTCGTCGCCTTCCTGCAGGCCTATGTCTTCGCGATCCTGACCTGCGTCTATCTCAACGACGCTCTGCATCCCGGCCACTGAGCCGGGCAGAGTTCGCGAGACCATCCCACCCGCCATCACCTTTTCACACTGGAGAAAGACCATGGATCCCGTTGCAGCCAAGTACATCGGCGCTGGCCTCGCCTCGCTCGGCATGGGCCTCGCCGCCATCGGCGTCGGCACCATCTTCGGCAACTTCCTCTCGGGCGCGCTGCGCAACCCCTCGGCGGCCGACGGCCAGTTCCCGCGCGCCTTCATCGGCGCGGCGCTCGCCGAAGGTCTGGGCATTTTTGCCTTCGTCGTGGCGCTCGTCCTGCTCTTCGTGGTCTGACGCGCTTTCGACCACCCGCCTTCCCGTCGCGCCCGATCGCCCCTGTGCGGGCTCGGGCGCGACTTTTCGATTTCCTTCGCTGAAAGGCAGCCCATGCCGGTTCGATCTTCACGGTCCGTCAGGCAAGGTTGGGCCGGCTTCGTCGGCTCCGTGCTGACCGCCACGCTGGTGGCCGGGGCAGCCCAGGCCGCGACACCGCCCCTGAGCGGCGAAAAGGCCGCCTTCCCTCCCTTCGACGTCGCGACCTTCGCGGGTCAGCTGTTCTGGCTCGCCATCACCTTCGGCGCGCTCTACTGGCTGATGTCGACCATCGCCCTGCCCCGCGTCGGCGCGATTCTCGAGGAGCGTGCGAGCACCATCGCCCGCGATCTCGACAATGCTTCCAAGATGCAGGCCAAGGCCGAGGAAACGGCGCTTGCCTATGAGGCGGCCCTGACCGAAGCGCGCAAGAACGCCCAGGGCATCGCCCAGGCTTCGCGCGAAGCAGGTGCCAAGGCTTCCGAAGAGCGCCGCCATGCCGTCGAGGCCGATCTCGCGGCCAAGCTGGCGCAGGCGGAAGAGACCATCGCGGCCAGCAAGGCCTCGGCCATGAGCGCTGTGCGCGGCCTCGGCAGCGACGTTGCCGTGGCGATCGTCACCAAGCTGACCGGCAAGGCCCCGAGCGCCACCGAGGCGTCCGAGGCGGTCGATCAGGTTCTGGCGCGCGGCTGAGGAGAAGACAGATGGATACTCTCTGGGTCGGCGTCGCCTTCGTCATCTTCATCGCCATCCTCGCCTATTTCGGCGTGCCGAAGGCGATCGTCTCGGCGCTCGATTCGCGCGGCGAGAAGGTCGCCCAGGAGCTCGCCGAGGCGCGCCGCCTGCGCGTTGAGGCCGAGAAGCTGCTCGCCGAGTACGAGGCAAAGCGCAAGGCTGCCGAATCGGAGGCCGCGAGCATCGTCGCCGCCGCCAATGAGGAGGCCAAGCGTCTCGCCACCGAGGCCGAAGCCAAGCTGAACGACTTCGTCACCCGCCGCACCAAGTCGGCGGAGGAGAAGATCGCTCTCGCCGAGAGCCAGGCCGAGGCCGAGGTTCGCGCCGCGGCTGCGGAGGCTGCGACCAAGGCCGCCGAGCTGATCATCCGCTCGCAGGTGGGCGGCAGCACGGGCGACGCGCTGTTCGCCGCCGGGCTGGGCGAGGTCAAGGCCAAGCTCAACTGATACCGGGGCGGCTGAAAGGCCGCCCGCCTTATCAGGTTCGATTTCATGGAAACGCCGCGGCCCCCGGGCTGCGGCGTTTCTCTTTGGGGCTTGGATGGACCGTGGGGATTCTCGCCCCAACCGGGGAAGCCTTCGGCCTGCCCGGTCCAGCGCCTATCAGGTGAGACGTCTCGGACACGCTGGCTAAGGCTGCGACCAGCGGCAAGCCAGCTCGTCGCTTCCTGGGGCCCTTCGATCGATCCCGGCGCAGGCCCGGGATGACGGCATGGTTCGCAGACGAACCCTGACCGACTTCCGGTCATAGCCAGCCCAAAAAGCGGAGACGGCCCGCGTCAGCCGACCGAACAAATCCACGGTGCTTCAGAACCTGGCAGAACGCCGTTCTATGTCAGTTGGCAGCCGTCTTGGCGGGAAGGCGCGCTGCCGGCTTGGGTTCGCCATTGCCGATCAGCTTCGCCTTCGGCTTGCGGCGCTGGATCGTCGAGGTGACGATCCCCTGCGGCGTATCCAGCCCGTAGATGTCCTCGCGGAACTGGACCATGCCGTCGGCGCCCTGCCAGCCCGTAAGATAGACCCAGGCGACGGGAACGGCCTTCTTCAGGGGTATGTTCTTGCGCTCGCCCTTGGCGATCTCGGCCTCGATCGCGGCCGGCGTCCACTCGGTGCCTTCGAGCAGCCAGGCGCCGAGATCGCGCACGCCCTCGACGCGGGCGCAGCCCGAGGAGTTGAAGCGGACGTCGTTGCGGAAGAGGGACTTCTTCGGCGTGTCGTGGAGATAGACAGCCTCGGTGTTGGGCATGTCGATCTTCATCTGGCCGAGCGAATTGTCGGGGCCGGGGTCCTGCCGCACGGTGAAATAGGGAGCAGTCAGGCTGGCCCAGTTGACGGTGGCGGGATCGATCTCGCGGTTCTCGGCTCCGAGCAGACGCATATGCGACTTCGCGAGGAAGCCGGAATCCTTGCGCATATGCGGGATGATGTCCGCTTTCACGATTGAGGTCGGCACCGTCCAGGTCGGGTTGAGATTGACCGAGGTGATGTTGGCCTGCAGCACCGGCGAGGGCCGGTCCGGCCGGCCGACGATGGCGAGATGCTTGCGCTGGACGATGCCGTTCTCGACCGCCTCGACGCTGGCACCGGGAATGTTGACCACGACATAGCGCTCCGCGAAGGAGAAGCCGTTGCCCTTCAGCCGCTCCAGCGTGGCGGTGAGCTGGTTGAGGCGGACCTCGACCGGCGTGTTCATCGCCTTCAGCGTGAGCCGGCCGACGGTGCCGAGGTCCGACAGGCCGTGGCGGATCTGGAAGCGCTTCACGGCGGCCACGACATTCGCATCGTAGAGATCGCCTGGGAGGGCATCGGGCGCCAGATCGCCGCTCATCAGCAGCCGCTGCTTGAGCGCCGCGATCTCCGGCCCCTGGGCGTCGGGTTTCAGCGCGGTGATGCCTGCCGGCACCTTGGGCCAACCGCCACGTCCCGCGATGTCCTCATGCGCGATGAGCGCCTCGAGGGTGCGATCATAGGTGTTGGGGCCGTAGCTGGGCTCGTTGGCCCGCGCGCCCCAGCCACCCAGCAGAAGCGCCAGGGCGGCGACGGAAGCTTTGACGAAACGCACCGACATGGACGTGATCCCACACAGCGTCACAGACGCATGGCGGAATCATCCCTCGCGCATGGTCAAGGAAGACTTAAGGCGGCGGCGCGATTTGGTGTCGGAGTTTTGCTGACCTCACCGGCAATGGCCATCGCTGCATCCCTCCCCCGCATTGGCGGCCATAGCGGAGCCCGGAAGAAGCAAGGGGATCCATGCCTGAGCGCCGATCCGACGGCTCATGGCATGGATCCAGAGAGATCAATACGCGATGGTTCGAGCCTACTCCGCGGCCTCCGCCAGCGGCGCCGGCGGCACCCATTTCAGCACCGGCTGGCGGGCGGCACGGGTCTCGTCGAGGCGGCGCAGCGGGGCATGGTGCGGGGCGCCGGTGAAGCGCTCCTTGTCGTTGCCCTTGGCGGCCATGGCGAGGTCGCGCAGCGTCGCGATGAAGAGGTCGAGCGAGGCCTTGGATTCCGACTCGGTCGGCTCGATCAGCATGGCGCCGTGGACGACGAGCGGGAAATACACCGTCATCGGATGATAGCCCTCGTCGATCATCGCCTTGGCGAAATCGAGCGTGGTAACCCCGGTGCCCTTCAGCCACTCATCGTCGAACAGCGCCTCGTGCATCGAGGGGTGATCCGGGAACGGCAGCGACATCAGGTCCGACAGGCCGGCGCGGATGTAGTTGGCGTTCAGCACCGCATCCTCGGAGGCCTGCTTCATGCCGTCCGAACCATGGCTGAGCATGTAGGTGAGCGCGCGGACATACATGCCCATCTGGCCATGGAAGGCGGTCATGCGGCCGAAGGGCTGGTTGCCTTCCGGTGCGTCGGCGGCGTTCTCGACGAGGCGGGCCGAACCGCCCTCGACATGGATGAAGGGCACTGGCGCGAAGGGCGCCAGCCGCTCCGACAGCACGACCGGGCCCGAGCCCGGGCCGCCGCCACCATGGGGCGTCGAGAAGGTCTTGTGCAGGTTGATGTGCATGGCGTCGACGCCGAGATCACCCGGCCTCGCCTTGCCGACGATGGCGTTGAAGTTGGCGCCGTCGCAGTAGAAATACGCGCCGGCCTCATGCATCGCGGCGGCGATCTCGACGATCTGCGGCTCGAAGATGCCGCAGGTGTTGGGGTTGGTCAGCATGATCGCGGCGATGTCGGGGCCGAGCAGCGCCTTGACGTCCTCGACCGCCACCGTGCCGTCGGGCCGCGCGGGAACCGAGCGCACCGAGAAACCGATCAGGGCCGCGGTCGCCGGGTTGGTGCCATGCGCCGATTCGGGGACGAGCACGACATTGCGCGTCGCGCCCTCGCCCTTGGCGGCGATGGCGGCCTTGATCGCCATCATGCCACAGGCCTCGCCATGGGCGCCGGCCTTCGGCGACAGCGCCACGGCCGGCATGCCGGTCAGCGTCATCAGATAGCGCGAGAGCTCGAGCATCACCTCGAGCGCGCCCGGCACGGTCGAGACCGGCTGGAGCGGGTGCACGTCGGAGAAGCCGGGCATGCGCGCCGTCTTCTCGTTGAGGCGGGCATTGTGCTTCATCGTGCAGGAACCGAGCGGGAACAGCCCGGTGTCGATGCCGTAGTTCTTCTGGCTGAGGCGCACATAGTGGCGCATCGCCTCGGGCTCTGAGAGGCCGGGCAGGCCGATCTCGCCCTTGCGGGCATGAGCGCCGAGGCGCGACTTGAACGGAGCCGGCGCGTCGATGTCGACGCCGGTGGTTTCAGGATGGCCGATCTCGAAGATCAGCGGCTCGATCTGCTGCAGCGCGCGGTTGCCGGTGAAAGTCGCGTGCGGCTCATGGGCGGACACGGTGCCCTGGGTGGGACGTCCCTGACGGTTCAGCATCACAGCACCTCCGCGAGCGCCGCCACGAAGGCCGCCCGATCCTCGTTCGTGTTGACTTCGGTCGATGCGACCAGGAGCAGGTCGTCGAGCCCCGCCTGCGGCAGCAGGCGCGAGACCGGGACGCCGCCGAGAATGCCCTTTGCCGCGAGCGCCTCGACCACCTCGGCCGCGGGCCTGGGCAGCTTCACGGTGAACTCGTTGAAGAAGCTCTCGTTGAGCACCGTCACCCCCCTCACGGCGGCCAGCGCGTCGGCAAGCGCCACGGCGTTGGCGTGGTTGACCTCAGCAAGGCGTTCCAGGCCCGCCTGGCCGAGCAGCGTCATGTGGATGGTGAAGGCCAGGCAGCAGAGCCCGGAATTGGTGCAGATGTTCGAGGTCGCCTTGTCGCGGCGGATATGCTGCTCGCGCGTCGAGAGCGTCAGCACGAAGCCGCGCTGGCCGGCGGCATCGACCGTCTCGCCGCAGAGACGGCCCGGCATCTGGCGGATGTATTTCGACTTGGCGGCAAAGAGCCCGACATAGGGCCCGCCGAAGTTCAGGGCGTTGCCGATCGACTGGCCCTCGCCGACGACGATATCGGCGTCCTGAGCGCCCGGCGGCACAATGGCGCCCAGCGAGACGACCTCGGTGAACACGGCGATCAGCAGCGCGCCATGGGCATGGGCCTTGGCGGCGATCGGCCTGAGATCGCGCAGATTGCCGAAAACGTCGGGGTTCTGGACCACGACGCAAGAGGTCTCGTCGTCGATCCGGCTGAGGATGTCCTCGCCCGCCGCGACGTCCGGCGGCATCGTCACCACCTGATCATTGGCCATCTCGGAAAGCGTGCGAACGACCTGCGCGTAATGCGGGTGCAGGCCACCCGACAGCACGGCCTTTTTCCGCTTGGTAACGCGGTGGGCCATCAGCACGGCCTCGCCGGTGCCGGTGGAGCCGTCATACATCGAGGCGTTGGCGACCTCCATGCCGGTCAGCGCCGCGACCTGCGTCTGGAATTCGAACAGGTACTGCAGCGTGCCCTGGGCGATCTCGGGCTGATAGGGCGTGTAACTCGTCAGGAATTCCGAGCGCTGGATCAGGTGGTCCACCGTGGCCGGGACATGGTGTTTATAGGCACCGGCGCCGACGAAGAAGGGCACCGAGGAGGCCGCGACGTTGCGGGCCGACATCTTGGCCATGATGCGCTCGACCTCGAGCTCGCCCCTCGCGCGCGGCAGATCGACGGGCGCCTTCAGCAGCTTGTCGGCCGGCACGTCGGAAAACAGGGCATCGACATCCGCGACGCCGATGCGAGCGAGCATGTCCTCGCGGTCGGTATCGGTCAGGGGGAGATAGCGCATGGGAAATGTCCGTTGTCGGTTTTGGGGCGCCCGTGTCGGTTCAACCCTCCCCGTCATCCCGGGCTTGCCCCGGGATCCATCGAAGGGCTCATCCTGATCCAGAATGGCGCTCTACGATGGATCCCGGATCTGCGCGGCTGCGCCGCTCGTCCGGGATGACGGGGAGGTTCGGCTCACAGCGTCTTGAGGTAGTTCTGGTACTCGGCCTCGCTCATCAGGCCCTCGAGCTCGGCCGCGTCCTTGAGCTTGAGCTTCAGGAACCAGCCCTTGCCGGAAGGATCCTCGTTCACCGTGCCGGGCGCGCCCTCGAGCTCGCTGTTGACGGCCACGACCTCGCCGGAGACCGGCGCATAGACCTCGGAGGCCGCCTTGACGCTCTCGACCACGGCCGCTTCGCCACCCTTGGAGACGGCTTTGCCGAGCGCAGGAAGCTCGACGAAGACGACGTCGCCGAGCTGGCCCTGGGCGAAGTCGGTGATGCCGACGATGCCGGTGTCGCCCTCGATACGGATGTATTCGTGGTCCTTGGTGTAGCGGGTCTCGGACATGAGTTCAGTCTCCGGAAACAGAAAACGGGATGAGGATCAGCGCTTGTAGCCGTTGGGAACGAACGGCATCGCCGCCACGACGGCCGGCAGCGGCTTGCCGCGCACGATGAGGTTGAGTTGGGTGCCCGGCGCGCTGTGCGCCTTGGCGACATAGCCCATCGCGCAGGGGGCGTTCAGCGTCGGGCCGAAGCCGCCGGAGGTGACCTTGCCGACGATCTCGCCCTCGGGGGTGGCGATCTCCGCACCCTCGCGCGCCGGGGCCCGGCCTTCCGGCAGCAGGCCGACGCGGACACGCCCGACGCCCTCGGCAAATTCGCGCTGGATGCGGGCGGCCCCGGGGAAGCCGCCTTCCTCGCGCCGGCGCTTCTGGATCGACCAGGTCAGCGCGGCCTCGACCGGCGAGGTGGTGGTGTCGATGTCGTGCCCATAGAGGCACAAGCCGGCTTCCAGCCGCAGCGAATCACGCGCGCCGAGGCCGATCGGCTTGACAGTGGCATCGAGCAGCAGCGTGTCCCAGATCTCGCCGATCTTCGAGGCGGCGGCCGAAATCTCGTAGCCGTCCTCGCCGGTGTAGCCGGAGCGGCTGACATTGGCCTTGATGCCCGCGACCTTCATGGTGCGCGACGTCATGAAGGCCATCTCGCGGGCCTCGGGGGCGATCGCAGCCAGCGCGGCTTCGGCTGCGGGGCCCTGGATCGCGATCAGGCCGCGATGCTCGGCCCGGATCAGCTTCACATGGGCGGGCAGGCGCGCCTCGATATGGGCGTAGTCGTCCGTCTTGCAGGCGGCGTTGACGACGAGATAGAGCGCGCCGTCCTCGTCGGGATCGATCGAGCGCGTCACCATCAGATCATCGAGAATGCCGCCCTCCTCGTTGAGGAGCTGCGAGTAGCGCTGCTTGCCCGGCGCGAGATTGACGATGTCGGCGGGAACCAGCGCCTCGAGGGCGCGCCCCGTGGTCTCGTGGTCGGGGCCGACCAGGAAGCACTGGCCCATATGCGAGACGTCGAAGAGGCCGGCCTTCTCGCGCGTCCAGTTATGCTCGGTCAGGATGCCCGTCGGGTACTGGACCGGCATGTCGTAGCCGGCGAAGGGCACCATGCGGGCGCCGAGCGCTACATGGCGGGCATGAAGAGGGGTCTTGAGTACGATGACCTCGGGCGAGGCCTCGGCATCGGCAACAGCGGCGTCCATCAACGGCCCCTTCCAGAGTCGAGCGCAGGCCCCGGACGGGTGTGTCCGGAACGCGCCCCCTCTGTCTTGGAACCTGAGAGATTTCCCCGAGCCGGCCTGGTGGGGCCGGACAGGTTACACCCGTCGGTGGACGGGGTTGCCCCCGCCGCTTTCCAGAGTGCCAGTTCCCACGCGGTCCGTTTGCCTGAGCGTTTCCGGGGCGGTTGCGCCTTCGGCGCCGGAGCCGGACAAGTCCGGACCCGGTCTCTCCCGCGGGGATGTTGCGGCTGTCGGCACAGATACAAGACGGCCGGGGCAAGTCAATCGCGCGCGTGCCTTCTTAACAGGCAAGGCGCGCGACTCTTTGCGGCGGCCGGCCGCGCCGGCCTGCCGGTCAGCGCCGGCGCGAGCGCGCCGGGGTGGCCGAACCGCTGCCGAGGCTGACGATGATCTCGACTTCGCCGCGGCCGGCGGGAACGATGATGCCGTCCTCGACATGGGAGAAGTCGGTGCCGCCCTGGCCGGAGGCGATCGTACCGCCGACGCGCGCGGCACGGCGGGCGACCTGCGTGGTGCCGCGGGTGACGGTCGTGGTCAGCGTCGCGCCATAGGTGCCGGGGCCGCCGGCCGGGCCGAGCAGCACCCGCCCCTCGACGCCGACCTTCAGGCGATAGCCGCCATTGCCGGTCGGCGTGCACTCGCGCGCGACGTTCAGGATGGAGATCTGGTGACGCAGGCTGCCGCTGTCCTGACCGGACTGGGCGCGCAGCGCCGCGCCGCCATCGGCGATGATGACCTCGGGGCAGACGAGCTGCTCGTCCTGGTCGTCCCGGGGCAGCGGCTCGGCCGGCGGTGGCGTCGTCGACTGGAACATCACGACGTTGCCCAGCGTCTGCATCGCGCTCGGCTGGCCGGAGGACGACCCGGAGGAGCCGCAGCCGGCGAGGCCGAGGCAGAGGAAGGGCAGAGCCAGCAGGCTCGGGCGACGAAGCAGCATCTCACTCACGGCAGGGTCTCCACGCCGGGGCCGAAGCCGTTGAGGGAGACGGGCACGCCCACCCCCTCTTCCGGCGTCTGAAATACGATGAAGGTGGCGTTCTTGCCGCCCTTGAGCTGGCCGAGCAGCGTGTCGTCCATGACGACCTCGGCGACGCAGCCCGTGGTCAGGCAGCGCACGAAGCCGGCGCGGCCGATGTCCTTGTCGTCGATCTTGAGGCCGAGGCCGGAGGGCAGCAGCACGCCGAGCGGCGCGACGACGCGCAGCAGACGGCTCTTCTGGTCGGCGGTCTTCAGCACGATCACCAGCAGCGTCAGATTGGGCCGATCCTCGGCCGCGACGTTCTGGACCAGCGCGCATTGCTCGGTCTTGGCGCCCGGGGGCACCTCGCAACGCATCTGCCAGTCGCCATGCGTGGACTTGACGGCGCCCTGGGCCAAGGCGGCCCCGCCCGAAAGCCCGGCGCCGGCGAGCGCGAGGGCCGCCGCGCAGACAGGTCCGATGATCCTACCCATCCCTGCGATTCCTCCAAGGCGGCGATCCCGCCGCATCCGCGATCCCCGCCCGTCGAATACGAGGATTCGGGCGAAATGCCGACCCGAGCGTGACTTCGCCGTCGCTCGCAATCGAACGCCTGCGTTGGGACCATGCAGGCCCGGCCCTGTCAAGGCGGCACCCGTACGCCCCGGCGCGCCAAGGCGCCCCCGCTCTCGCGCGATTATGCCGCACGGGACGCACGGGCCCCTCGCATCGCCCCACTGGCGCAAGCGTGATCTTTGATTTATCGCAATCCCGAAGAGCAAGGCGGCCTCGCGGCCGCACTCGCCGCGCATGGCTGGGCCGTCGACACATCTCCCAAGGGAGGCGCGCCGCCGGAGCGACCTGCGGGGCATGATGAGGAGCGACGTCGGATCGATGCGATTTCTGAGCAGGACCCAAGCCACACTGGCCGCATCGGCCCTTGCCGTCACCGCGGCACTGCTTCCGGACGCCGCGCTCGCCGGCACCGGCATGCCGAGCCCGTGGCAGCTCAACCTGCAGGGCGCCGTGACCGATGTCGCCGCCTATATCCACTGGTTCCACGACTGGCTGAACGTGATCATCTTCGCGATCACGCTCTTCGTGCTGGCGCTTCTGATCTATGTCTGCTGGCGCTTCAGCGAGAAGGCCAACCCGACGCCCTCCAAGACCACGCATAACGCGCTGCTCGAGGTGGCCTGGACGGTCATCCCTGTGCTGATCCTGGTCGTGATCGCGATCCCGTCCTTCCGCCTGCTGAAGCTGCAGCTCGAGGTGCCGCAGGCCGACGTCACCGTGAAGGTGACCGGCAAGCAGTGGTACTGGTCCTACGAGTATCCGCAGGACGGCGGCGCCTTCACCTTCGATTCGCTGATGCTCGACGAGAAGCAGCGCGCCGAGGCGATCGCCAGCAACAAGATCGCCGCCGCCGAGGCGCCCCGCCTGCTGGCGGTGGACAACGAGGCGGTCGTGCCCGTCGGCAAGATCGTGCGCGTGCAGGTCACCGGCGCCGACGTCATCCACAAGTTCACGGTGCCGTCCTTCGGCGTGAAGATCGACGCGATCCCCGGCCGCCTGAACGAGACCTGGTTCAAGGCCGACCGCGAGGGCATCTATTACGGCCAGTGCTCGTTCATCTGCGGGCAGAACCACGCCTACATGCCGATCGCCTTCCGCGTCGTGAGCCAGGAGCGCTACACGGCCTGGCTCGCCGAATCGAAGCAGAAATTCGCGAATGCCGGCGACGCCGCCGGCAAGGTCGCCGCCGCCGGCGAGTGACGCATTCCGAGCTTTCGCGGGCCGCAAGGCCCGCGCACCACCCGATCTGACCGACTGTCGCGAAGCGATTTCGCACGAGGAGACCAAGGCGATGGCAACAGCGGCTCCGCACGCTCCCGCCCACGGACATCACGACGACGCCCACGCTCACCCGACCGGGTGGCGCCGCTGGCTGATGTCGACCAACCACAAGGACATCGGCACGCTCTACCTGATCTTCTCGATCATGGCGGGCCTGGTCGGCGGCTTCCTCTCGATCATGATGCGCATCGAGCTGCAGCAGCCCGGCCTGCAGATCTTCGCCAATGGCCAGAGCTACAACGTCTTCGTCACCGGCCACGGCCTGATCATGATCTTCTTCATGGTCATGCCCGCCGTCATCGGCGGCTTCGGCAACTGGTTCGTGCCGCTGATGATCGGCGCGCCGGACATGGCCTTCCCGCGCATGAACAACATCTCGTTCTGGCTGACGGTGGCCGCCTTCGTGCTGCTGATCATGTCGATGTTCATGGAAGGCGCGCCTGGCGCTCAGGGCGTCGGCACCGGCTGGACGATCTATCCGCCGTTCTCCTCCTCCGGCCATCCCGGCCCGGCGGTCGATTTCGGCATCTTCGCGCTGCATCTGGCGGGTGCCGCCTCGATCCTCGGCGCGATCAACTTCATCACCACCATCCTGAACATGCGCGCGCCCGGCATGACGCTGCACAAGATGCCGCTCTTCGCCTGGGGCGTGCTGGTGACCGCGTTCCTGCTGCTGCTGGCCCTGCCGGTGCTCGCCGGCGCGATCACCATGCTGCTGACCGACCGCAACTTCGGCACGACCTTCTATGACCCGGCCGGCGGCGGCGACCCGATCCTGTACCAGCACCTGTTCTGGTTCTTCGGGCACCCCGAAGTGTACATCATGATCCTGCCGGCCTTCGGCATCGTCAGCCACATCATCTCGACCTTCTCGAAGAAGCCGATCTTCGGCTATCTCGGCATGGCCTACGCCATGGTCGCGATCGGCGTCGTCGGCTTCATCGTGTGGGCTCACCACATGTACACCGCCGGCCTCTCGCTCAACACGCAGCGCTATTTCGTGTTCGCGACGATGGTCATCGCGGTGCCGACGGGCATCAAGATCTTCTCCTGGATCGCGACGATGTGGGGCGGCTCTATCCGCTTCACCGCGCCGATGATCTGGGCAATCGGCTTCATCTTCCTGTTCACCGTCGGCGGCGTGACCGGCGTGGTGCTGGCCAATGCCGGCGTCGACCGCTCGCTGCATGCGACCTACTACGTCGTGGCGCATTTCCACTACGTGCTGTCGCTGGGCGCCGTGTTCGGCATCTTCGCGGGCTTCTACTACTGGTTCCCGAAGATGAGCGGCTATGTGATCCCGGACTGGATCGGCAAGCTGCACTTCTGGGTGGCCTTCTTCGGCGCCAACCTGCTGTTCTTCCCGCAGCACTTCCTCGGACTGGCCGGCATGCCGCGTCACTATGTGGACTATCCGGACGCCTTCGCGGGATGGCACTTCTGGTCGTCGATCGGCTCCTACATCTTCGCCGCCGGTCTGCTGATCTTCTTCTACGGCGTCTATGTCGCCTTCTCCCGCAAGGAGCTCGCCGGCGACAATCCGTGGGGCGAAGGCGCGACGACGCTGGAGTGGACCCTGTCCTCGCCGCCGCCCTTCCACCAGTTCGAGACGCTGCCCCGCATCAGCGGCTCGGACCACTAAAGACAACTGGCGGCGGGCCCCAGGGCCCGCCGCCGCCCTTCCCCCGAGCGCCCGCGCGGCGTTCCGGAGACGGGCGGCCCCTGCCGCAGAGTTTCCCCAGGCGCCCAAGGGTGCCGCCAAGGACAAGACGACCGAACCGATGTCTGCTGCCTTCGAGACCCGTACCGACGGCGTTGCCCTGACCTCGACCGGCGAGGCGCGCGATTTCTTCGCGCTGCTGAAGCCGCGGGTGATGTCGCTCGTCGTGATCACGGCGATGGCCGGCATGGCGACCGCGCCGGGCACCGTGCACCCTGTGATCGCGTTTGCCTCGCTGCTGGCGATCGCGGTGGGTGCGGGCGCCTCGGGCTGCCTCAACATGTGGTACGACGCCGACATCGACCAGTTGATGTCGCGCACCGCCAAGCGCCCGATCCCGTCGGGCCGCGTGCTGCCCTCCGAGGCGCTCGCCTTCGGCCTGACGCTGTCGATCGGCTCCGTGCTGGTGCTCGGCCTCGTCGCCAATCTGCTGGCGGCGGCGATGCTCGCCTTCACGATCTTCTTCTACGCCGTCGTCTACTCGATGTGGCTGAAGCGCTGGACCCCACAGAATATCGTCATCGGCGGGGCTGCCGGGGCCTTCCCGCCCATGATCGGCGAGGCCGTCGTTACGGGCGATCTCGGCATCCATTCGATCGTCCTGTTTGCGATCATATTCCTGTGGACGCCGCCGCATTTCTGGGCGCTCGCGCTGGTCAAGGCCGCCGATTACGGTCGCGCCGGCATCCCGATGATGCCGAACGCCGCCGGCCCGGCCGCGACGCGCCGCCAGATCGTGCTCTACACGCTGCTGATGGCCCCCGTCGCGGTGCTGCCGGCGCTGATGGGCTTTGCGGGTCTGGCCTATCTCGTCATCTCCGCGGCGAGCGGGCTGGCCATGATCGTGCTGTCGATCCGGGTCTGGCGGACGACCGAGGGCGAGGCTGCGACGAAGGCCTGCTGGTCGCTGTTCGGCTTCTCGATCCTCTATCTCTTCGGGCTGTTCGCCGTGCTGCTGGTCGAGAACGGCCTCGGACTGATGTGGGCGCTGCCGAAGGTGATCGGATGAGCGCCCCGCAGAAGCCCGTGCCGCCGGCCGCCTTCTCGCCGGAGGACATGGCACGGCGTCGTCGCCGCTCGATCGCGCTCGCGCTCGTGCTGGGCGGGCTCGTGGTGTTCTTCTTCGTGGTGACGCTGGTGAAGACCGGTCCCGCCATTCTCAACAGGCCGCTGTGATGGACAAGCCCGCCTCAGCCCCGCAACGCCCCCAGAATCTCGGCCGCACCGCGCTGATCTGCAGCGGCGTCGTCATGGGGATGACCGGCCTCTCCTTCGCGGCCGTACCGCTCTACGACATGTTCTGCCGCGCGACCGGCTTCGGCGGGACGCCGAAGATCGGCACCGCCGCCGCCGGGACGATCCTGGACCGGACGATGTCGGTGCGTTTCGACGCCAATGTCGCCCCCGGGCTGGGCTGGAAATTCGAGGCCGAGAGCCCCGAGATCAAGCTTCGCGTCGGTGAGACGAAGACGGTGTTCTACAAGATCACCAACCGCACCGACCGGCCGACGACGGGCATCGCGAGCTACAACATCGCTCCCGACAAGGGCGCGGCGTTCTTCGTCAAGATCCAGTGCTTCTGCTTCACCGAGCACACGCTGCAGCCGGGCGAGAGCCTGGAGGCGCCGGTGGTGTTCTATATCGACCCGGAGATCGCCGATAAGCGCGATCTCGACGGGCTGAAGGCGATCACGCTCTCCTACACCTATTTCGCCTCGAAATCGGGGCAGCCGCTGGCCCAAGGCGGGGGCAACCCCGTCAAGGATGACGCGGGCAAGACGAACCTGTAGAGACTTGCGCTGTAACGAGCGCTGCAAAAGCCGGACGCGGAGACTGTAGATGGCCGGGGCCCAGACCAAGAACCACGATTACCACCTCGTCGACCCGAGCCCGTGGCCGCTCATCGGCTCGATCAGCGCGACGGTCATGGCGACCGGCGCGGTGATGTGGATGAAGGCGATGACGCTGGGCGGCATGAAGCTCGGCCCGCTTGTCTTCGGCATCGGCCTGCTCGGCGTGCTCTACACGATGCTCGCCTGGTGGATGGACGTCGTCCGCGAGGCGGAGCGCGAGGGGCATCACACCCAGGTGGTGCAGATGCACCACCGCTACGGCATGCTAATGTTCATCGCCTCCGAGGTGATGTTCTTCGTCGCCTGGTTCTGGGCCTTCTTCGACGCCAGCCTCTTCGCCGGCGAGGCGATCAACTACACCCGCAAGGAGTTCACCGGCGGCGTCTGGCCCCCGACGGGCATCCAGACCTTCGACCCCTGGCACCTGCCGCTGCTCAACACGCTGATCCTGCTGACCTCGGGCACGACCGTGACCTGGGCCCATCACGCGCTGATCCATGACGACCGCAAGGGCCTGAAGCAGGCGCTGTGGCTGACCGTGATCCTCGGCGTGCTGTTCACGATCTGCCAGGTCTACGAGTACTCGCACGCCGCCTTCGCCTTCAGCGGCCACATCTATGGCGCGACCTTCTTCATGGCGACGGGCTTCCACGGCGCGCATGTGGTGATCGGCACGATCTTCCTCGCGGTCTGCCTGTACCGGGTCTATCTCGGCCACTTCAAGCCGGCCCAGCATCTCGGCTTCGAGTTCGCTGCCTGGTACTGGCACTTCGTCGACGTGGTCTGGCTGTTCCTCTTCGCCGCGATCTATGTCTGGGCGGCCGGCGCACCCGGCGCTCACTGAACCCGCGCAGCCGCGACAGTTCTTGAAAGGCGGCCTCGGCCGCCTTTCGCTTTTCAGGAGGCCGCCATGGCCGACGACCAGCCCAGCCTGCCCTCGCCCTATTCGACCGGCCTTGCCGGCCGCTGCCCGCGCTGCGGCGAAGGCAAGCTGTTCGAGGGCTTCCTGAAGGTGAGGCCGCGCTGCGCAGCCTGCGGACTCGACTATGGCTTCGCCGATTCGGCGGACGGGCCGGCCGTGTTCATCATGCTGATCGCGGGCTTCGCCGTTCTGGGTGCGGCGCTCTATGTCGAGATCGCCTATGAGCCGCCGATCTGGCTGCATCTGGTGATCTGGCTGCCGCTGGCGGTGATCGTCTGCCTCGCGCTGCTGCGGCCGATGAAGGGCCTCGCGGTCTCCTTGCAATATGTCCACAAGGCGCAGGAAGGCAGGCTCGAGAAGTGAGCGAGACCGCCCCCTCCCCGCGCCGGCCCCGCCTGCTCTGGCCGGCGCTGCTGTCGATCCTCGGTGTTGCGATCCTTTGCACGCTCGGGGCGTGGCAGATCGCGCGGATGAGCGAGAAGCGCGTCTTCATCGACCGGCTCGCCGCCCAGGCCGCGGGCGCGCCCGCCGCCATGCCGGCCAGCGCGAGCTGGGCATCGCTGGACCCCGCCGCGCTCGACCTGACGCGGGTGAGCGCACAGGGAACCTTCATCGATGGGCCCTTCGCCGGGGTGCGCACCACCATCGCCGCCGGGGAGCGCGGCACGCGCCAGCTCGCCGGCTTCGGCCGCTGGATCTTCCAGGGGTTCCGGCTCGACGATGGCGGCGTCATCCTGGTCAATCGCGGCTTCGTGCCGGAGGGGCGCCTCGGCGAGATCAGGCCGGCCTCGGGCCCGGCGACGGTCACCGGCTTCCTGCGCGCGGCGGAAGGCCGCGGCTCCTTCACGCCGGCGGACCTGCCCGCCAATCGCGAGTTCTACACCCGCGACCCGGCCGCGATCGCCGCCTCGCTCGGCATCGGGGCAGCCGCGCCGTTCTATCTCGAGGCGGAGCGCCAGGGTGACGGGTTGACGCCCCCGGCCGGTGTCGATGCGAAGGAGCTGATCGCGCGCATCCCCGACAACCACCTCTCCTATGCGCTGACCTGGTTCGGGCTGGCGCTGACGCTGATCGGGGTGTTTTCAGCCTTCGCCTGGCAGGGGCGGCGGAAAGCGGGCGAGCCCGGTTAAACGGATAGAGCGGTTCTGGCCTCGGGCGGCATCCTGACAAGGGGCGAAGCCGCGAAAAGCCGGGATCCACCGTAGGGCTGCGTCACCGCTCCGGGATGGATCCCGGTCGACCTCCGGTCGCCCCCGGATGACGGGCTGGGTTTAAGTGGGCTGCGGTTCGCGAACAGATGGACCGCAGCCGCGTTCAAGGCTTTGCCCTCGCCGTCCGGCAGGCCTATAGCTGTCCCACGCCGACATCACGCCAGATCACCGAGACAAGACGCCGTGCTGCATGTGTCCACCCGCGGGGAGGCTCCCGCCCTCTCCTTCTCCGATGCGCTGCTCGCAGGGCTTGCCCGCGATGGCGGGCTTTACGTGCCCAAGACGTTTCCGACGCTGACGGTGGACGAGATCGCCGGCTTGTCCGGCCAGAGCTATGCGCAGGTGGCGGAGCGTGTGATCGGCGCGCTCGCCGATGGCGACATCGAGGGGTCGGCCCTGTCTTCGATGATCGCGGAGGCCTATGCCACCTTCCGGCACCCGGCTGTCTGCCCGCTCAACCAGATCGGCGACAATCTCTTCGTGCTGGAGCTGTTCCACGGCCCGACGCTCGCCTTCAAGGATGTGGCGATGCAGCTGCTCGGGCGGCTGATGGACCATGTCCTGAAGCTGCGCGGCGAGCGCGCCACCATCGTCGGCGCGACCTCGGGCGACACCGGCGGGGCGGCGATCGACGCCTTCAAGGGCCTCGAGCGGGTCGACGTCTTCATCCTCTACCCGCAGGGCCGCGTCTCGGACGTGCAGCGGCGGCAGATGACAACGGTCGAGGCCGACAATGTCCATGCGGTCGCGGTCGAGGGCACCTTCGACGACTGCCAGAACCTGGTGAAGGCGCTGTTCAACCACCACGCCTTCCGCGACGAGATCGGCCTGTCGGGCGTGAACTCGATCAATTGGGCCCGGATCGCGGCACAGGTGGTCTATTACTTCACCTCCGCCGTCTCGCTCGGCGCGCCCGGCCGCAAGGTGTCGTTCGCCGTGCCGACGGGGAATTTCGGTGACGTGCTCGCCGGCTTTGTCGCCAAGCGGATAGGGCTGCCGATCGAGCGCCTGCTGATCGGCACCAACAGCAACGATATCCTGGCGCGCACGCTCGCCAGCGGTGCCTATGAGATGAAGGGCGTGCACGCCACGACCTCGCCTTCGATGGACATCCAGATCTCCTCGAATTTCGAGCGGCTCCTGTTCGAAGTGCACGGCCGGGACGGCGCCGCCGTGCGCCGGCTGATGCAGTCGCTCCAGCAATCGGGGCGCTTCGAGATCGCAGCCGAGCCGCTGGCCGCCATCCGTGCCGAGTTCGACGCCGCGGGCATCGACGAGGCGGCGACCTCGGCCGAGATCGGCCGGACCTGGCGCGAGGCCGGCTATCTGCTCGATCCGCATACGGCGGTGGGCGTCGCGGCGGCGCGGGGCGGGCTGGTCAAGGATCCCACGACGCCGATGATCGTGCTCGGCACGGCCCATCCGGCCAAGTTCCCCGCCGCAGTGAAGGCGGCGAGCGGCGTGACGCCGGCTCTGCCGGCGCATCTCGGCGATCTGATGGAGCGCGAGGAGCGCTTCACGCTGCTGCCCAACGACCAGAGCGCGATCGAGGCCTTCGTGCGCGCCAAGGCGCGGGCCGTGCGGAGCGCCGCGGCATGAGCGCCGAGATGAGCGCGGCCGGCCCGGCCGAGACGGCCGAGGTCGCAGCCAGCGGGGTCCGCGGCGCGCATGACCCCTCCGTCGGGCTGACCACGCTGCCGTCTGGCCTGCGGATCGTCTCGCAGCGCATGGACCATGCCGCGACCGTCTCGCTCGGCATCTGGATCGGTGCGGGCTCGCGCGACGAGCTGCCCCATGAGCACGGGCTCGCCCATTTGCTCGAACACATGGCCTTCAAGGGCACCGCGCGTCGCAGCGCGCTGCAGATTGCGGAGGAGATCGAGAGCGTCGGCGGCGATCTCAATGCCGCGACCTCGGTCGAATACACCTGCTACACCGCCCGCGTGCTCGGCTCCGACCTGCCGCTGGCGGTCGACATTCTCTCTGACATCCTCACCGCCTCCTCCCTCACCGAGGAGGAGCTGAAGCGGGAGAAGGGCGTGATCCTGCAAGAGATCGGCGCCGTGCAGGATACGCCGGACGATCTCGTCTATGACCGCTTCCTGCAGGCGGCCTTCCCGGACCAGCCGCTGGGCCGGCCGATCCTGGGCACGGCCGAGACGGTGCAGAGCTTCACGCCCGATGCGATCCGCGCCTATCTCGCGCGCCATTACCATGCCGGGAACATGGTGCTGGCGGCGTCGGGCGCGGTGAATCACGACGAGCTGGTCGCGCTGGCAGAACAGCATCTCGCAACCCTGCCGCCCCGCCCTGCCACCCTCCCGACCCGCGAGGACGGGCACTACAGGGGCGGCGAGGCGCGCGTCGGCAGCGATGAGGAGCAGGTCCATCTCGTGCTCGGCTTTCCCGGCCGGGCCTTCAAGGATGGGGCGCATTATCCCCTGCAGATCTTCTCCTCGGTGCTCGGCGGCGGGCTGTCCTCGCGGCTGTTCCAGGAGGTGCGCGAGAAGCGCGGTCTCGCCTACGCCATCGACGCCTTCCACTGGCCCTTCTCCGATTGCGGCGTCTTCGGAATCGGCGCCGGCACGGCGCCGGAGGATGTTGGCGAACTGATCGAGGTTGCGCTGTCCTGCCTGCGGCAGGCGGCCGAGGACACGACGGAAGCCGAGGTTGCCCGCGCTCGGGCGCAGATGAAGGTCGGCCTCCTGGCCTCGCTCGAAAGCCCCGGCGGCAAGCTCGACCAGATGGCGAGGCAGGTCCTGCTCTTCGGCCGGGCAATCCCGCGCGAGGAGCTGGCGGCGCGGCTCGACGCTGTGACGCTGGAGGATGTGCGTGCAGCCGGCCGCTCGCTGCTCGGCCACCAGCCGACGGTGGCGGCCGTCGGCCCGCTGCAGGGGTTGCCGCCGGCCAAGGCGCTCAAACACGCGGCACGGGCGGGCGTGTGACGCCATGGCGCTGTTCCGCTTCTCGACAGAGCCGCTGACGCGCCCGCTGATCCGGACCGAGAACCTGATCCTGCGGGCGCCGCAGGCCAGCGACTATGCCGCCTGGTCACTGCTGCGCATCGAGAGCCGCGCCTTCCTGACGCCCTGGGAGCCGGTCTGGAACGAGGACGACCTGACCCGCAATTCCTTCCGCCTGCGGGTGAAGCGGGCGGCGCGCGAGATCGCCGCCGACGAGGCCTATTCCCTGTTCCTGCTCGATGCCCGCAGCGAAGCTCTGCTCGGCGGGCTGACGCTGGGACTCGTGCGGCGCGGCGTCGCCCAGGCCTGCACGCTGGGCTACTGGATGGGCGCGCGCCATGCCGGCAAGGGCCATATGAGCGAGGCGGTGCGCGGCGCGCTGCGCTTCGCCTTTCAGGACCTCGCCCTGCACCGGGTCGAGGCTGCCTGCCTGCCGAACAACGAGCCTTCGCGCCGCCTGCTCGAGCGCGTCGGCTTCCGTCATGAGGGGCTCGCGCGCTCCTATCTGCGCATAAACGGCATCTGGGCGGACCATCTGCTCTATGCCGCGCTCGCCAGCGACCGGCTGCCGGGCGAGGGCCGATGAGCCGCGGCGGCGAAGGCTGGGGAGGCCGGACCGGCCATGCCTTGCCCTCGCCACGAGCCGCCGATAGGACTGGCTCCCGACGCCGCATGACCGTTCCCCGTTCCAGATACGAGCGCAGCTTGACCCTCACCGACCGATGCCTCCGCTTCGGCCTCGCCGTTGCCGGGCTCGCGCTCTGGTTCGTTCTCTCCGCGGCCGGCCCGGCCGCCGCGGTGGAAGCGGTCCGCGTGCCCGTCGACGCGCCGGTGCTCGACCTGACCAATGTCGTCGAGCGCAACAAGTCCGACGGCGACGTCATCCAGATCTCGACCGCACCGGGCCCCGACGGGATCGTGCGCCGCATCGCGGTGCGGGCCCGCGAATCGGGCGCGCGGCCGGACTGGATCGTCTTCGCGCTCACCAATGATTCAGACGAGCAGATCGACCGGCTGCTGGTCGCCCCCTTCCACCGCCTGATCGGCTCGGGCGTGATCTGGCCCGATCTCGGCGACAGCCGCATCGAGGCCGTGACCGCGAGCCAGGGGCTCAGCCCCGAGCGCGAGGCCAGCCCCGATGCCGACGTCTTCCTGATCACGCTCGACCCGGGCACGACGGTGACCTTCGTCGCCGAGCTGAAATCGGGCAACCTGCCGCAGCTCTATCTCTACGAGCAGGAAGCCTATCGCCAGAAAACCAACGGGCTGACGCTCTACAAGGGCATCATCATCGGCATCGCCGGTCTGCTGGCGCTGTTCCTGACGATCATCTTCGTGGTCAAGGGCGCGGTGATCTTCCCGGCTGCGGCGGCGCTGGCCTGGGCCGTTCTGGCCTATGCAGGCCTCGATTTCGGCTTCTTCCAGCGCATCTTCCCGCTGACTCCGGCGATCGAGCGAATCTACCGCGCCGGTGCCGAGGTCGTGCTGGCCGCGACGCTGCTGGTCTTCCTTTTCGCCTATCTCAACCTGGCGCGCTGGCATGTGCGCTACAGCCACGTCACCATCGTCTGGATGCTGGGGCTCGCCGCGCTGGTCGGGCTCGCGGTCGTCGATGCGCCGATGGCGTCGGGCATCGCGCGCATCTCGATCGCGGCCGTGGCGGCGGTCGGCTTCGTGCTGATCCTGCATCTCGCCACGCATGGCTACGAGCGCGCGGTGATGCTGATCCCGACCTGGTTCCTGCTGGCGGTCTGGGTGACCGCAGCGGGCTTCACGGTCACGGGCCAGTTCCAGCGCGATCTGGTCGCGCCGGCGCTGCTGGGCGGTCTGGTGCTGATCGTTCTGCTGATCGGCTTCACCGTCATCCAGCACGCCTTTGCCGGCAGCGGCCTGTCGCAGGGGCTGGTTTCGGATACCGAGCGGCGTGCGCTGGCGCTGTCGGGTTCGGGCGACCTCGTCTTCGACTGGGACGTCAGCGCCGACAAGATCTTCGTCTCGCCGCAGATCGAGACGCTGCTCGGCCTGCCGCGCGGCTCGCTCGAAGGCTCGGCCTCGCGCTGGTTCGAGCATATGCATGTCGCCGACCGCGACCGCTACCGCGTCTCGCTCGACGCCGTGCTGGAGCAGCGCCGCGGCAAGCTCAATCTCGACCTGCGCCTTCGGGCTGCCGGCGGCAACTATCACTGGTTCAACCTGAAGGCGCGGCCGGTGATCGGCTCCGACGGCGAGGTGGTCCGCGTCATCGGCACGCTCGCCGACGTCACCGAGCAGCGCACCGCGCAGGAGCGGATGCTGCACGATGCCGTGCATGACAACCTCACCGGCCTGCCCAACCGCAAGCTGTTCCAGGACCGGCTGTCGGCCGTGTTCGGCTTCTGCCGCGCCGATGAGAGCATCCGCCCGACCGTCCTGGTGATCGACATCGACCGCTTCAAGCAGGTCAACGAATCGGTCGGCTTCTCGGCGGGCGATTCGATCCTGCTGACGCTGGCGCGCCGGCTCGGGCGGCTGCTGCGGGCGCAGGATACGCTGGCGCGCATCGGCGGGGACACCTTCGCGATGATCCTGGTCTCCGAGCGCGACCCCGAGCGCATCCTGGCGCTGGCCGAACTCGTGCGCCGCGCCGTCTCGACGCCGATCACCTTCGCCGAGCGCGAGATCCTGCTGACCCCCTCGGTCGGGCTCGCCCTGTTCGACCCCGCGCCGGCGGCGCGCAAGGACGACGCGCTCAAGAACGCCGAGCTCGCCATGGCCCATGCCAAGCGCCAGGGCGGCAACAAGATCGAGGTCTTCGTGCCGGCGATGCGGACCGACCGCAACGACCGGCTGGCGCTGGAGAGCGATCTGCGCCGGGCGATCGAGCGCGGCGAGATCCAGGTCATGTACCAGCCGATCGTGCGGCTGGAAGACCGCACCATCGCCGGGTTCGAGGCGCTGGTGCGCTGGGATCACCCGCGCGAAGGCCGGCTGATGCCGCAGGATTTCCTCGCCATCGCCGAGGAAACCGGGCTGATCGTCGATCTCGGCGTCTATGTGATGGACCGCACGGCGCGCGAGCTCGAAGCCTGGCAGGCGGCGCTCGAGGTCGATCCGCCGATCTTCGCCAGCGTCAACGTCTCCAGCCGGCAGTTGCTGCGCCACGACCTGCTGCACGATGTGAAGACCGTTCTGGCGCGCCGGCGAATCCTGCCCGGCACGCTCAAGCTCGAGATCACCGAGAGCCTGGTGATGGAGAACCCGGAATATGCCGCGCAGATGCTTTCGCGCATCCGCGACCTCGGCGCCGGCCTCTCGCTCGACGATTTCGGCACCGGCTATTCCTCGCTGTCCTATCTGCAGCGCTTCCCCTTCGACACGATCAAGGTGGACCAGAGCTTCGTGCGGCAGATGGGCAGCGGCAAGCCGCCGGTGATCCTGCGCTCGATCGTCCAGCTCGCTGCGGATCTGCGCATGGACGTGGTGGCCGAAGGCGCGGAGACCGAGTCGGATGCGATCGAGCTCTACCAGCTCGGCTGCCAGTACGCGCAGGGCTACATCTTCGGCCAGCCGATGAGCGCCGCGGAAGCCCGGCGCCTGATGGGCGCGGCGGCGGCCAGTTCAAGCGAAGCGGCGTAAGGAACGGGAGTCTTGCCCGGCTCCGACCGGGCATGTCCTGAAACAGGATCCCGGCTCTACGCAGCCCTTCGCCTGAAAACGGCAGGTGGCCTCAGGCGTGTCCCGCCTCGCTCGACAGGAAGGCCGGGTCGATGCCGATCTTGCCCAGCGCCCGCGCATATTTCGTGTCGACGCCGTCGTCGAAGAGCAGGGCGGGGTCGGCGGCGCAGTGCAGCCAGCCATTGGCCTGGATCTCGGATTCGAGCTGGCCGGCGCCCCATCCGGCATAGCCCAGCGCCAGCACCGCGTTCTCCGGCCCGCTGCCGATGGCGATGGCGCGGAGGATGTCGAGCGTCGCGGTCAGGCAGATGCCGTCGTCGATCGGCAGCGTCGCCGATTCCAGGAAGAAGTCGGCGGTGTGCAGCACGAAGCCGCGCTTGGTCTCGACCGGCCCGCCCCGCAGCACCTGCAGCTTCTCGGCCTGGCTCGGCAGCCGAATCAGCTCCTCGGAGGGGATGACGTCGAGCTGGACGAGGAGGTCCGGAAAGCGGGTGTCGGCGGCGGGCTTGTTGACGATGATGCCCATCGCCCCGTCTTCGGAATGGGCGCAGACATAGACGACGCTGCGGCTGAAGCGCGTATCGGCCATGCCCGGCATGGCGATGAGGCACTGCCCGTCGAGATAGCTGCGGCCGCTGAGGCGCTGGTTCGAGCCGATCTTCATGGCGCCATGCTAGATCAATTCCGGCGGCGCTGGAAACAGGGGCGCGCATCGAAACCAGCAGCCCCCAAGAGAGGGGCCGGGGACGCCGCGCCGGCCCGCTCGGCGGGCGGGATCACGCGATTGTTCGCGCCGGCATGGCGGATTTTGTCGCAATTTGCGGCTAAGCCTCGTAAATGTCTGCTGTGAAACGCGTTCTCATCCTCCTCGCGACGCTCGCCGCCGCGCTGGCATCGCCCGCCCGGGCGCAAGAGGCTGCGACCTCGCCCTGGTCGAAGGGCGACCATGCGTCGCTGCGCCTCATCGCCGGCGCCACCGCTGCCTCGGGCAAGCAGCGCATCGGCGTCGAGATCCTGATGGCGCCGGGCTACAAGACCTACTGGCGCAGCCCCGGCGATTTCGGCGTGCCGCCGGTGTTCGACTGGAGCGGATCGACCAATATCGGCGGGCTCGATGTGCGCTGGCCGACGCCGGAGCGCTTCGAGGACGGGAACGGCCATTCGATCGGCTATGTCGGCGAGGTCGTGATCCCTGTCTCGGTACAGCCGGCCGACCCGGCCAAGCCGGTGATGCTGGTGCTGAAGCTCGACTACGCCGTCTGCGAGAAGATCTGCATCCCCGTGAAGGGAGAGGTTCGCCTGTGGCTCGAACCGGGCGTGACCTCCGTGACCTCGCCGCGGCTGGAGCGCTTCGAGGCGCGCGTACCCGCACCCGTCAAGCTCGGCCCGAGCAAGAGCAAGCTCTCGGTCCTCGAGGCGAGGCTCGACGAGGGTGCGATCGAACCGGGCTTGCGCCTTGTGCTGCAGGCCCCCGCGGAGGGCAAGGTCGAGGACGTCTTCATCGAGGGCGCCGGGATGTGGTCCTTCGGCAAGCCGACGCTCAGCCTCCAGCCGGACGGCACGACGCTGGCGCTGCTGCGGATCGTCGACCGGCCCAAGGGCGCGGCCGGGCCGATCCCCTTCATCATCACCGTGCGCGGCAAGCCTGCCGCCATCGAGACGCGACTCGACCTCGACATCCCCGCCGCCAAGCCCTAATCGGTGAGCCGGGCGGCAGCTGCCGCAAGGCCTTCACGGAGAACAGGCGCGATGACCATCAAGGTGGGTGACAAGCTTCCGCAGGCGACGTTCCGCCTCATGGGCTCCGAGGGACCGGTGGCCAAGACCACCGACGAGCTCTTCGCCGGCAAGACCGTCGTGCTCTTCGCCGTGCCCGGCGCCTTCACGCCGACGTGCCACAAGAACCATCTGCCGGGCTTCATCGCCAAGGCGGCCGACATCAAGGCCAAGAATGTCGACGCGATCATGGTGACCAGCACCAATGACGTCTTCGTCATGGACGCCTGGGCCAAAGCGACCGGCGGCGCCGGGCTGATCGAGTTTCTCTCGGACGGCAATGCCGACTTCGCCAAGGCGATCGGCCTGTCGCTCGACGGCTCGGGCTTCGGCCTCGGCACGCGCTCGCAGCGCTACTCGATGATCGTCAAGGACGGCGTCGTCGCCGCGCTCAACGTCGAGGACGGCCCCGGCAAGGCCGACATTTCCGGCGCCGAAGCCCTGCTCGCCCAGCTCTGAGCCCGGACATTCCATCATCGAGCCTGCGTCGTCCGCAAGGGTGGCGCGGGCTTTTTGCTGGGCGGACGGGGCATCCGCCTGAGGCCCCGCAGCGTCTATCGGCTAACGTCGTCGACGGACGCTGCGTCCGTTGCGGTGGCTTGGCGGGAGTGATCGATCGTGAGAAGCGAAAAGCAGAAGATGCTGGCAGGCGAAGCCTACCGGCCCGGCGACCCGGAACTCCAGGCGGATGCCCAGCGTGCCCGCGAATGGATGGTCCGTTACAACACCACCCTGGCGGCATCACCCGACGAGCGGCGGGTGCTGCTGCGCAAACTGTTTGCCCATGTCGGCGAGGGCGCCGTCGTGCGCCCGCCTTTCCATTGTGACTACGGGCAGCACATCTCTCTCGGCGATGGCGTCTTCCTGAACTTCAACTGCGTCATCCTCGACGTCGCTCCCGTGGTGATCGGCGCCCTGACGCAGGTCGGGCCCGGCGTGCAGTTCCTCACCGCCGACCATCCGCGCGATCCTGCGCTTCGGCGCGCGGGGGTCGAGAGCGGCCTCCCGATCACGATCGGGGCGAATGTCTGGATCGGTGGCGGCGCGCTGATCCTGCCGGGCGTCACGGTGGGGGATGATGCCATCATCGGAGCGGGGGCCGTCGTCACCCGCAACGTGCCCGCCGGGACGACCGTCATGGGCAATCCAGCCCGACCGCGCGGCAAGGCCTGACGGTTGACTGACCTCCCTCGCGCCATTCGCGGCGGGAGCGCGCGACGCATGACAGCCTCGACGAGGTCACCGGCAGTGCTGCAGGGCGGGAAGCGATGGTCCGCTCTGGGTCGGGAGCAGACCTGGGACCGGCGGCCAGGCCATCGACTCTGCTTGAACTGGATCGGGCATCCCTGCGCATCGAAGAGGGCGTAAATGTTTCTGGCGAGGATGCCCAAGCCGCCCTGGCCATAACGCAGGGCGCAGGATGAAGAGTTTCTTCCGTCGATCAGAACCGTCGTCGATGTCCTGCCGCCGTGGGGCTACCTCCTCCCATGCAGATGACTCAGCGTCTCTTCGGCCGCGTTTGATGTTGCCTTCCACCTGAATCGCCGACCAAGGTCGGTGAGAGGCTCTTCAACAGACCGCGTGAGCATGCGTCCGATTGCAAGTGTGGCGAGCGTCGCGAGGAGTGTGGCGAGCCATTGGGAAGGTGTTGTTATGCCAGGCGCCGAGCCCGTCACGACATAATGAACAATCCCGGCAACTGGCATGTGAATAAGATATATTGAATAGGAATTGTCGCCCATGAAGCGTAACCAGCGAGCCTCGAGCCATTTGACAGCCGGAGGCATGATTGCGGCTCGCAGAATAAATGCCGACGCGGCAATAGCGATGATGCTGTGAAAGTAAGTCAATTTCCAGTTATCATTGGGATAGCTGACGCTTAGAAACAATATAATTACCAGGCATGCCAACGGCATGATTTCCAGAAGGCGATAGAAGCGCCCCTGCCTTGGAAGCTCAAACCACAGCGCAGCTGCAATAACGCCGGCAGCAAGGGTATCTGCCCGCGCCAGCAATAGCGACAGAAACGATACGGCAGGCAGACCTGCTGCAACCATATGGATGCGATACATCAGAGATACTACGAAAGTCAGAGCCGCAACCCATATGATCAATCGTCGTGGAATGAAGACGATGGCAGCAGGTGCAACCACATAAAACTGCTCTTCGACCGCGAGCGTCCACGTCGGAGAAAGCCAATCAATCCCAGTACTTCCATGTACGGAGAAGAAAAAATTCTGTGTAAATGTATAATAGCTCCATACCGGCACGTTATCCGAATCGGATGCCCAATTCGGAAGCGCGGTTGCAATGATGAAGAACGAAACCAATACGATCAGATACGATGGGACAGTGCGCAAAATCCGTCGTATGTAAAAAACGGCGAAAAAATTCGGCGCATCATGCCTCGTCAAGATAAGACGCCCTATGAGGAACCCCGACAGAACAAAAAACACGTCAACCGCGATCGCACCAAAGGCGAACGTTCGAATGCCACCGGGAAGTTCTGCCAGATAATGCGAAACCAGAACGGCGGAAGCGGCGAGTCCACGGATACCGTCAAGAGTTAATTGCCGCTCTGGCGCCACAACTGCCTCCGCTGTATTTCAACACGGAGTCTTAGGCGTTTCGCGTTGCCGATGAATTAAAATTGCAAGCCATATGCATTCTTTACTGGATAAAATCCGAATGCGTTGATCAATGATAATAAACAATAGCCGCAATGATCATATTTTAAACGCCAATGCTCGCATGAATTGATCTCATAGTTTCACGATGATTCTGTTTGAATATCTATATTGTTTACGCAGAGTTATCGACTGATCTCTTGGATGTCATATATGTATTTTTATATCTGAGAACATCGGATTGATAATTTACAATAGATCCTACATGAGCTCGTTGTAGCGCAATTCGACGTGGAGGAAATCTTCGATCTCTTCGAATGATTCTTCGATGATGTTCCCGCCCATGTACAAGAGCAAGCTGTAGGAGATCCGTCCGATTGCTCTTGGGCAGGACGCTGGCCTAACCTCCGCGCTCGCCGACGAATGCGCGTAAGGCGTTGGCGGCGTAGCCCTTGCCGGCCGTCAGCATCGTGCCGGGTGGCCAATCAGATCAGCGGCGCTGGCGATGCGCCCGGCTTGTCCCACTGTCGTGGTGATGCTCTGGCCTTTCCCTCGGTGGCAGCAGTGGCAGAGCCCCCTCTCTCCCCGCTGATCGATCCGATCTCGCTTCGTCATGAGACAGCCCGGCGGGCCGGCGCTAGGCTTTGCCGAGATTGCCGGAGCTAAGCCATGACTGCCCTCACCATCCGCCCGCTCGCCGCTACGGACCGCGCCGCCTGGGACCCGCTCTGGCAGGGTTATCTCACCTTCTACAAAGCGACGCTGCCGGCCGGGACCGACGACGTCACCTTCGCCCGCCTGACCGGCGGCAGCGAGCCGATGGGCGGCTTCGTCGCGGAGCGCGAGGGCGCTTTGATCGGGCTCGTGCACTGGGTGATCCACCGCACCACCTGGCGGGAGGCGGATGTCTGCTACCTGCAGGACCTCTTCACGTCGCCCGAAGCGCGCGGGACCGGCGCGGGGCGCACGCTGATCGAGGCCGTCCGGCAGATGGCGCAGGCCAAGGGCTGCTTTCGCGTCTACTGGCAGACGCATGAGAGCAACGCGCAGGCGCAGGCGCTCTACGACAAGGTCGCCGACAAGTCCGGCTTCATCGTCTATCGCCAGCCGCTCGGCTGAGGGCACGCGCCAGGCATGGACGCCGCGTGCGCCAGCCCCTATCCCGATTCCGGCGCCTGAAGAGGCGGCGCGACGGAGGCGGCGATGCGGGCGGCGGGACTGGCATTACGAGCGATCATCACGCTCGCGGCGCTCGGCATGATCGGCAGCGGGCTCGTGCTGCTCGGCGAGGCCGGCACCAATCTGCTGGCGGCGGCCCGCGCCATGCTGGCCCATGACCACGCCCAGAGCACGATCTCGCTGGTGATGAAGACGATCGACGAATGCCTGTTCGCGGTCATCATCACCCTGCTCGGCGCCAAGGTGATCGCGACCTTCGTGATCGCGGAGCGGGTCACGGCCGGCGACGACCTGCCCTCCTGGATCCGCCCGAGCGAGATGGGGGAGCTGAAGAGCACCTTCTGCCAGGCGATCCTGGTCTATCTCATCGTCGACTTCGCGACCGACATGGCCACCGCCGACAGCAAGCTCGAACCGGGCTATCTCGTGCTGCCGGCAGCGATCCTGCTCATCGCCGGCGCACTGAAGCTGATGCCCCACGGCGCGGCCGCCGGCGGGAATGGCGACAAGGCGGGCTGAGGGCCACTATCCACGAGGGCGTCACGCATTTGCCCGCCGGGACGGCGACAGCCGATTTACGGCACGTTCGGCTACTGTCCGTGCTAGGATGCAACCACGAGGAGAGGACATGCCCGATCGGGCGTGCCGCATCCGCAGTGGTCCTGTGGTTCCCGCTTTCGCTCCGAAGGCTCACGGCAGGCCGAAAGGGCATCGATGCCCACCCCCAAACCGACCCCGACGCCCCCGCTGGCTCTCGGCCTGGCGCTCGCGGTGATCTCGACATCCGACGCGCCGCTCCTGCTGCTCGACGCGGAGCTCGCCGTGATCGTCGCCAGCCGTTCGTTCTGCCGGGCCTTCCAGTGCGATCCCGCCATTGTCGTGGGACAGCCGATGGCGACGATCGGAGGGGGCGAATGGAACGTGCCCCAGCTGGATTCGCTGCTGCGGGCGACGGCGGCCGGCTTCGCAGAGGTCGAGGCCTATGAGATGACCCTGCAGCAGGGCGCCGACAATCCGCGGCGTCTCGTCATCAACGCCCACAAGCTCGAGGACGCCGAGGGCGGCGAGATCCGCCTGCTGCTGTCCGTCGCCGATGTGACCGATGCCCGCCGGAGCGAGAAGCAGAAGGACGATCTGCTGCGCGAAAAGGCGATCCTGCTGCAGGAGCTTCAGCACCGGGTCGCCAACAGCCTGCAGATCATCGCCAGCATCCTGATGCAGAGCGCCCGCAAGGTTCAGTCGGAAGAAACGCGCGGCCATCTCCAGAACGCCCATAGCCGGGTGATGTCGATCGCAGCCCTGCAGCAGCAGCTGGCGAAATCGCAGCTGGGGAGCGTGGCGCTGCGCGCCTACCTGACCAACCTCTGCCGGAGCATCGCCGCCTCGATGATCCCCGACCCGGCCCTCCTCTCGCTCGAGGTCGAGATCGACGACAGCACGGTAGAGGCCGACATCTCGATCAGCCTCGGGCTGATCGTGACCGAGCTGGTCATCAATTCGCTCAAGCATGCCTATCCGGACGGTCGCGGCGGCAAGATCCGCGTCGGCTATCACGCGAGCGAAGCCGAGTGGGCGCTCACGATCTGCGATGACGGCGTCGGCATGCCCGATCCCGGCGAGGACAGCAAAGGCGGGCTCGGCACCAGCATCGTCAAGGCGCTGGCTCAACAGCTGGGTGCGGAGATCACCGTCTTCGACGCCAAGCCTGGAACCGTTGTGACGGTACGGCGCAGCCTGAAACAGCGCGCGGACGAAAAGCCGCTGCTGGGCGAGGGCGTCGCCTATATCTGATGAAGCCGAAGCCCCGCCATCGCGAGGGCGTGGCCGGCTCTTACTTCGAGGCCCCAGCCGGGAGCGATCGGGCAGCGGTGGCCAGAGCAGCCGACATCGCGACGGGGCGGTAGGGTTTTCCCAGGAACACGGCTTCCGAGGGAAGCTCGTCGGCCCCTGGCCGGACCCGGCCCGAGGTGACGATGATCGCCACGGGCGGCCAGCGCTCACGCACGGCGGCGGCGAGCTTCAACCCGTCCATGGAGCCGGGCATCTCGATATCGGTGACGAGGATGCGGATGGCGGGATGGGCCTCGAGCAGCCGGATCGCCTCATCCGCGTCGGCCGCCTCCAGCACGCCATAGCCCGATTCCTCGACCATATCGGCGAGATCCATGCGGATAAGAGGCTCGTCGTCCACGATCAGGACGAGAATTTTTGACATCGACGAACACTTTCACTGAGAAAGCAGAACCACCGATCGATGATATAGTTCAGCGCTTTTGTTTTAGTTTATGCGCCCATTCTGGAAACGCCCGTGGAACCGGCCGGCTCGCGTTGAAATGATTGCGGAATGCGCGCCGTCCGGGACAGAACGGCTCACCGCCCCGGCTTGAACGGCGCCATGCCCGCGCGGGCCAGCTCGTCGGCGCGCTCGTTCATGACGTCGCCGGCATGGCCCTTGACCCATTTCCACTCGATCTTGTGCTGCTTGAGCGCCGCGTCGAGGCGCTTCCAGAGCTCCTCGTTCTTCACCGGCTTGCGGTCGGCGGTCTTCCAGCCGTTCTTCTTCCAGCCATGGATCCAGGCGGTGATGCCCTGGCGCAGATACTGGCTGTCGGTGTGCAGCGCGACCGTGCAGGGCCGCGTCAGCGACTCCAGCGCAGCGATCGCCCCCATCAGCTCCATGCGGTTGTTGGTGGTCATCGCCTCGCCGCCCGAGAGCTCCTTCTGCGTGCCCTTGTAGGACAGGATGACTCCCCATCCGCCGGGCCCCGGGTTTCCGGAGCAGGCGCCGTCCGTCCAGACCTCGACAGCGTCAGTCATGGTCGCGCCGCTCATCGCCTCAGCCCGTAGTCGCGCGCATCGGCGACGCGCTGGTGGAAGGCGAGCTTGCGATCGTATTCGAGCGGATCATGCGGCTTGACCAGCGCGCCCGGCGGCACGTTGAGCCAGTCGACCAGCCGGGTCAGCAGGAAGCGCAGCGCCGAGCCGCGGCAGAGCTGCGGCAAGGCCTCGATCTCAGCTTCCGTCAGCGGGCGCACGCTCTCATAGCCGGCGAGCATGGCCTGGCCCTTGGTCAGGTTGAAGGAGGCGTCCGCCTCGAAGCACCAGGAGTTCAGGCAGATCGCAAGATCGTAGGCAAAGGCGTCGGTGCAGGCGAAATAGAAGTCGATCAGCCCCGAGAGCCTGTTCTTCAGGAAAAAGACGTTGTTGGGGAAGAGATCGGCATGGATGACGCCGCGCGGCAACGCTTCCGGCCAGCTCGCCTCGTGCACCGCGATCTCGGCCGCGACGCGGCCCGCCAGCCCGGCCGAAACCGTGTCGGCGGCCGCACCAGCCTGCTCGGCCAGAGGACGCCAGCCCGGCACGGACAGCACGTTCACCCGCTCCATCTCGAAATCGGCCCCGGCCTGGTGCAGCAGCGCCAGCCCGCGCCCGAGTTCCTGGCAATGGGTCGCGGTCGGCCGGCGCACCGACAGTCCGTCGAGGAAGGTCACGATCGCGGCCGGGCGCCCGGCAAGGCGGCCCAGCATCTCGCCGCGGCTGTCGCTGACGGGCTGCGGGCAGATCAGCCCGCGCGCCGCCAGATGCTGCATCAGCCCGAGGAAGAAGGGCAGATCATCCGGGTTCACCCGCTTCTCGTAGAGGGTGAGGATGTAGAAGCCCTGCGTCGTGTGCAGCAGGTAATTCGAGTTCTCGACGCCCTCGGCAATGCCCTTGGCGGAGAGGAGATCGCCGATGCCATAGCGGGCGACGAACGCCGCCATCTCGTCATCGGGTACTTCGGTATAAACGGCCAAAGCTTTGCTCGCTCACTCGGCGGCTGCAGGCGCATCGCGCAATTCGCGCGGCAGCGGGAAGAAGACGTTCTCGTCGGCGGTCGAGACGGTTTCGACGCGGACTTCGTAGCGCGCCGCAAAGGCGTCGATGATCTCCTCGACCAGCACCTCGGGCGCGCTGGCGCCGGCGGTGATGCCGAGCGTGCGGATGGAGCCGAAGACCGACCAGTCGATCTCGTCGGTCCGCAGCACGAGCCGCGCGACCGGGCAGCCGGCGCGCTCGGCGACCTCGCGCAGGCGCTGGGAATTCGAGGAGTTGGGCGAGCCGACGACGATCAGCGCCTCGACCTGCGGGGCGACGCGCTTCACCGCCTCCTGGCGGTTGGTCGTCGCGTAGCAGATGTCTTCCTTGTGCGGCGCGATCAGCTCGGGAAACCGTGCCTGCAGCGCCTCGACGATGCCGCGGGTATCGTCGACCGAAAGCGTCGTCTGCGTGACATAGGCGAGCGGCTGGCCGGCCGGCGGCGTCAGCGCCGCAACATCCTCCAGCGTCTCGATCAGGGTGATCGCGCCCGGGGGCAGCTGCCCCATGGTGCCGATCACCTCCGGGTGGCCAGCATGGCCGACGAGCAGGATGTGGCGGCCGCGCTTGTGATGCACCTCGGCCTCGCGATGGACCTTGGTGACGAGCGGGCAGGTCGCGTCGATGGCGAAGAGATTGCGGGCGTTGGCCTCTGCCGGCACGGACTTGGCCACGCCATGGGCGGAGAAGATCACGGGCCGCGTCGCATCCGGCACCTGAGACAGTTCGGAGACGAAGACGGCGCCCTTCCGCTTCAGCGATTCGACCACGTATTTGTTGTGAACGATCTCGTGGCGGACATAGACCGGCGCGCCATGCAGGGTCAGCGCCTTCTCGACCGCGTCGATCGCGCGCACGACGCCCGCGCAGAAGCCGCGCGGGGCACAGAGCAGGATATCGAGCGGCGGCTTGGTCACGCGGGGCTCCGGTTGGACAGCGGTCTTCTTTCGGCGTGGCGCGGGCGATGTCAAGAAAGGCGGAGGGCATCGGCGTGCGGCGGCGATGACCCTCGCCTGCCGACGCAGGACGGCCTAGACAGGGCGACGGACCACCGCACCCCGCCACCCCTCGCCGGAGCCAGCCGACGCGACATGCCTGCCGCATGCTCTCCCGCGCCCACCGCCCTCGCCCGCAGCGAGCCGCGCCGGTGAACGTCCAGCCCTCCTCTCCGACGGCCGTCTTCGTCAGCGGGTCGCTGATGCGCCATGTCGCGGTGATGACCGGGACGGGCGCGATCGGCCTGATGGCGATCTTCGTCGTCGATCTGCTGTCGCTGCTCTACGTCTCCTGGCTGGGGCGGCCGGAGGCGACCGCCGGCGTCGGCTTTGCCACGATCGTCCTCTACCTGATGATCTCAATCAATATCGGGCTGATGATCGCGGTCTCGGCGCTGACGGCACGCGCGCTTGGCGCGGGCGACCGGGCCGGAGCGCGGCGGATCGCAGCCTCGACCCTGGTTCTGATGGCGCTGGCGGCGCTGGCGCTGACGGCGATCGCACTGCCCGCCTTGCCCTGGCTGCTGCGCCTGCTCGGCGCCCATGACGAATCCTACCGCGTCGCGCTCTCCTTCCTGTGGATCGTGTTGCCCTCCAACGCCCTGATGGCGGTCGGCATGGGGTTGTCGGGCGTGCTGCGCGCCGTGGGCGACGCGCGACGGGCCATGTTCGTCACGCTGGGCGGCGGCATCGCCACGGCCGGGCTCGACCCGCTGCTCATCTTCGGCTTCGGGCTGGGGCCGGACGGCGCGGCCTGGGCGATCGTGATCTCGCGCGTCGTCATCGTCGCGACCGGGCTGCACGGGGCGGTGCGCGTCCACGATATCGTCGCACGGCCGAGCCTCGCCGGCGTGCGCCGTGACAGTGCCAGCACCATGGCCATCGCCGGACCGGCGATCCTGACCAATCTCTCCAACCCCATCGCCAATGCCGTCTTCACCAGCATCTTCGCGCGGTTCGGGGACGGGGCCATGGCGGCGCTGGCGATCATGGACCGGCTTGTGCCCGTCGCCTTCGGCGTGCTCTTCGCGTTGACGGGAGCGGTCGGGCCTATTCTCGCGCAGAACTGGGGCGCCGGGCGCTTCGACCGGATGCGCGCCGGGCTGACAGCCTCGGCGCAGTTCGCGATCGGCTGCGTCATCGTCTCGGGAGCGGTGCTGGCGCTGGCACGTGGACCGATTGCGGGCGCCTTCGGGGCAACGGGACTGACCGGCGAATTGCTGATGTTCTTCTGCCTCGTCGCGGGGCCGATGTGGCTGTTCGTCGGCCTGCTCTTCGTCGCCAATGCCGCCTTCAACAATCTCGGCATGCCGCTGCTCTCGACGCTGTTCAGCTGGGGCCGCGCGACGCTGGGCACGATCCCCCTCGCCTGGCTCGGCGCGCAATATGCCGGGCCGAAAGGGGCATTGGTCGGCTCGGCGCTCGGCGCGGTCGCCTTCGGCATCGTGGCGCTGGTCTTCGCCTATCGCGGCATCGCCCGGCTGGAGCGGCAGGCCAAGGGCGGCTGAGGCGGACGCCCGCGCGGCTTGCCTCGCCCCCTCGCGCTGTTATCGTCGGCAGGACAGGCGGCGAGAGACCGCGCAGCAGCCGGAGGCACGCCATGATGAATCTGTTCGAGATGATGCAACAGGCCCAGAACGGCCAGGCGATACAGAACCTCGCCCGGCAATACGGGCTGAGCCAGCAGCAGACGCAGGCCGCCATCGAAGCACTCCTGCCCGCCTTCTCGATGGGCCTGCAGCGGCAGACGCAGGATCCTTATGCCTTCGGCTCGCTGGCGCAGATGATGACCGCCTCGCCCTTCGGCCGGATCTTCGACGCGAATGGCGACGGCATTCCCGACAACGCCCGCAGTGCTGGCACCGATGTGCTGAGCCAGATCTTCGGCTCCAAGGAGGTCAGCAATGCGGTGGCGGCGCAGGCAGCCGCGACCAGCGGGGTCGGCCAGGCGGTGCTGAAGCAGATGCTACCGGTCATCGCCGCGATGGTGATGGGCGGGCTGACCAAATCGATGAACAGCAACGGGTTCGGCGGCATCTTCGGCCAGTTCGCCGAGATGATGCGCGGCCAGATGCCGGGCATGCAGCCGGCCCCGGCCCCGCCGACCCCGCAGCCGAGCACCCCGATGAATCCGCTCGAGGCGATCCTGGGCAGCATGTTCGGCAACGGGCAGGCACCCGGTGGCGGCCAGACCCAGGGCGGCGGCCCCTTCGGCGGCGGCCAGATGCCGGGCGGACAGACCGGCATGGACCAGATGGGCGGGATGTTCGGACAGATCCTCACCGGCATGCTCGGCGGCGCGCAGCCCCAGCCCGAACCTGAAGCGCGGACGGCGCCGTCTTCGCGTCGGACGCCCGAGCGCGAGGCGGAAGACGCTCCCAACTCAAACGAGACCGGGCCGGGCGCGATCGGCCTCGACGCGCTCAACCAGATGTTCGAGACCGGGCGCCAGGTGCAGGACAGCCATCAGCAGGCGATGAAGTCGATCTTCGACACGATGTTCGGCGGTCCGAACCGGCGCTGAGCGTCCAGACATGAAAAAGGGCGGAGGCACGAAGCCTCCGCCCGCAGGAACGTGCAGCCCCAAGGGGTCAGGCGCTGCACGCAACCGTTTCGACGACCGCCGCGCGCCGCGCGGGCACCACCGGCGCAGGCCGGGCGGGCACGGCCGGGGCGACCCGCTCCGCCTGCTGGAGCGCGGCCTGGCGGCGCAGAGAGGCCACGCCATGCCGGGCGCTGGAGCGCTCCGCGAGGATGAGCGAGGGGTCGGACAACCAGGAGACCGAGAGCGCGCCGTCGAGATCGGAGCGGACCAGGCCGATATCCTTGAGCCCGCGCTCGTCGAGTTCGCCCAGGCGCATCACCTCTCGGCGATGGATCAGGGCTTTCACGATGGCATTCACCGGCCGGAACGTGAGGGTCACGACACGCGTGGCACCGACCGCGACGGACGAGAGCGACTTCGTGGCGAAGGTCATGAGCAGCATGACGGCCTCCTGTGGACGGATGAGAGCGGGCATCGCACCCCTGCCGGGACGCACCGTTTGGCAGCAGCGGGATGATGACGGGAGATTAGCTTTCCGCTGGTCATCAGCCAAACGAATGCTTATGATGCCTGACAACACGGATATTGATGAACCAGCCGCGAGGGTTTTCGATGGCTCATGTGCTCGATGCCGACCAGCTCAAGACCTTCGTCGCGATCGCGGACACCGGCTCCTTCACCCGCGCGGCGGAGATCGTATTCAAGACGCAGTCGGCGGTGTCGATGCAGATGAAGCGGCTGGAGGAGCGCGTCGGCCGGCCACTCTTCGGGCGCGACGGGCGCCACGCCAAGCTGACCGAGGATGGCGAGCGCCTGCTCGACTATGCCCGGCGCATCGTCCGGCTGAATCTCGAATGCGTCGCGAGCTTCGCCGATGCCGACCTCAAGGGGCGCATCCGGCTCGGCGTGCCCGATGACTATGCCGACCGCTACCTGCCGGAGATCCTGGCGCGGTTTGCCCGCTCCAATCCCCGCGCCGAGGTCACGGTGGTCTGCGAGCCGACGCCGATGCTGGCCGAGCGGATCGCCACCGGCGACATCGACCTTGCCATCATCACCCATGTCGAAAGCCGCGGACAGGGCGAGATCATCCGGATCGAGCCTCTGCTCTGGGTCACCTCGGCGCGCCATGGCGTGCATGAGGAAGACCCGCTGCCGCTGGCGCTGGGCCGGCCCAACTGCAACTGGCGCCAGGCGGCTGTCGATGCGCTGGAGAACAAGGGGCGGCGCTTCCGCGTGCTCTATGCGAGCTGGAATTCCACCGCGGTCGGCGCGGCGGTCGTCGCAGGGCTCGCCGTCTCCGTGCTGCCAGAGAGCGCCGTACGACCGGGGATGCGGATTCTGGGGCCGGCGGAGGGTTTCGCGACGCTTCCGTCATGCAAGATCGGGCTGCTGCGGACGCGTTTCGATCCCTCGGTGCTGTCCAATGCTCTCGCCGAGCACATCATCCAGAGCCTGGACAATCTGGCGAGTTTCAAGACCGCGGCTGAGTAGCCGGCTGGGGCGTCAGCTCTTGAAGCCGGCCGCCGTCGTTTCGAAAAGGGTCTTGAGACGGTCGCCGATCATTGTTGCGCCCGCGATGATCGCGAGCGAGACCAGCGTTGCGATGAAGCTGTACTCGATCGCCGTCGCGCCGCGCTCGTCGCGGATAAACTCGATCATTTGGGCGCGGAGCGTCTGCATCGCGCCACCCTGACCGGAAATCCCCGCCAACCGGTTAACGCATCGGGCAGCATTCGCCGGAATGCGCGCCTTCGCAGGCTATAGTTTCACCTCGGTAAAGAGCGGTGCGATCTTGCCGCCCCAGGCGGTCTCGAACCGCGTCACGAGATCCTGGGCCACCGTGCGGTTAGCCGTCACGATCGCGTCGAGGTGATCGAGGAAGCCGCTCTCGTCGGCCCCCTCGCCGTTCAGCCGCGCGCGACGCGCCAGACCGGCCCGCGACAGCGCGAGCACTTCACGGGCGATCTCGCGCAGGCTGCGCCCGGCGACGGTCGCGGCGAGCCCCTGCCTCGGAACGGCATCGCGCAATGCCTGGCGCTCGTCCTCGCTCCAGCCCTTGACCAGATCCCAGGCGGCATCGAGCGAAGCCTGGTCGTAGAGCAGGCCGACCCAGAAGGCGGGCAGCGCATTCAGCATCTCCGGCGAGCCGGCATCGGCGCCGCGCATCTCGAGGAAGCGCTTGAGCCTGACCTCGGGGAACAGGGTGCCGAGATGGTTGGCCCAGTCGGAGATCGTCGCCGTCTCACCCGGGAGTTGCGGGAGTTTTCCGGCCAGGAGATCGCGGAAGGAGGCCCCGGCGACGTCATGATAGGTGTCGCCGCGCTTGACGAAATACAGGGGCACGTCGAGCGCCCAGTCGACATAGGCCTCGTAGGACATGGCCTCGTCGAAGGCGAAGGCGATCATGCCCGAGCGGGCGCGGTCCGTGTCGCGCCAGATCTCGGAGCGCATCGACTGGAAGCCGTTGAGCCTGCCTTCGGTGAACGGCGAGGCGGCAAAGAGGGCGGTCGCGAGCGGCTGGAGAGCGAGCGAGACGCGCAGCTTGCGCACCATGTCGGCCTCGGTCGCGAAGTCGAGATTCACCTGGACCGTGCAGGTGCGGAACATCATGTCGAGGCCGCGCGTGCCGACCTTCGGCATGTAGTTCGCCATGATCTTGTAGCGGCTCTTGGGCATCATCGGCGTCTGGGCGCGGGTCCACAGCGGCGAATGGCCGAGCGAGACGAAGCCGATGCCGTGCTGCTGCGCCACGGCCTTGATGTCGCGCAGATGGCCGTCGAGTTCGGCCGCCGTCTCATGCAGGGTCGCGACCGGAGCCCCCGAGAGCTCGAACTGGCCGCCGGGCTCCAGCGAGATCGCGCCACCGCCATCGGGACCGGCCAGCCCGATGATGTGGCCGGCATCGACGATCGGCTCCCAGCCGAGCTTGGCCTGCATGCCTTCGAGGAGATGACGGATGCCGCCCGCGGCCGGGCGCCCTTCGGCCGCCGCGCGTCCCTCATAGGGAACGGGCGAGAGATCGTCGGTATAGAACGGGAATTTCTCGTGTTCGGTGCCGAGCCGGAAGGCGGAAGGCGGTTTCTCCCCCGCCGCCATCCAGGACATCAATTCGTCCTTGGAACCGATCGGGGTCGAATCGGACACGTCGCGAGCCATGGGCGCTCCGGCAGAACAACAGGACGGCCAGATCGCCGTCCGTGTCGCAGGACACGGGGGCTCGGGCTCCGGGAGCGCCAGACATAGGCGAGCCGCGAACGCTCGACAACGACCCTCGCCGCGCGTTGGCGGATCATCGGCGAACGCGCCGCGCAGGGCGGCGCGGGCTGGATCAGGCGGCGCCGCGGTGGCGGGCGCCGGACCGGCCCCAGCCGGTGGCGTCGAGCCGCGTCTCGGAGGCGATCCAGTCGACGACCGCGGCGAGCCCCGCCGTCTGCCCGCCGGCCCGGCCGCGTGCCTCCTCATAGACCGCGAGCTGCACATCGGCGCTCGTTCCGGCGGCAGCGATGTCGTTGCAAAGGGCGAGTTCCGCCTCGCAGCCGAGCGCGCGGGCATCATCGACAAGCCGGGCGACCAGATCCGCGACCAGGCTGGGGACGCTGCGCATGCTCCGGCTCGGCTCGTCGACCAGGCCGCCATGGATTCCGTAGCGCTGGGCGCGCCAGAGATTCTCGCAGGCGATGGCGCGCGAGGCCGGCGTCAGATCGGCGTTGAGGCCGGGATGCCGCAGCAGGTGGCGCACGAGGCAGCGATAGAGCGCGACGATGGCGAGCGTGTCGTCCAGTCTCGTGCAGGAATCAGCGATGCGCAGTTCCAGTGTCGGATGCTTGTCCGAGGGCCGGATCGCCCACCAGATGTAGCTCGCATCCTTGATCGCGCCGGCCGCGACCATGGTGTCGAGGTAGGCTCTGTAATCCGCCGGGTCGGCGAAGAGCTCCGGCAGACCCGTCCGCGGAAGTTCGCCATAGGCGGCGAGCCGATAGCCCATCAGCCCCGTGCGGCGTCCCTGCCAGAAGGGCGAGGAGGTCGAAAGCGCGAGCATCACCGGCAGGAACGGCATGATCCGCGCCATCAGCCGGATGCGCTCGTCCTCGTCGACGACCTCGACATGGACATGCAGGCCGCAGAGCTGGTTGCGGCTGCCCAGCATCTGGAGGTCGCGCATCAGCGTGTCGTAGCGCGCGGCATCGGTGACGCGCTGGCGCGACCAGGCGGCGCTGGGATGCGTGCCGCAGGCAAGCAGCAGCATGTCGTGTTCCAACGCCAGCCCGGCCAGTCCGGTGCGCAGCTTCGTCAGCGACTGCCTCGCCTGCGCCATTGTGCGGCAGATCGGGGTCGCGACCTCGATCTGGGACTGCAGCATCTCGCGCTGGACCTCGTCGGGAAAGGCGCGCTGGGCCGATTCGATGAAGGCGGCCGAGACTTTGCGGCCGATGCCGCGAGTGACCGCATCGGCCAGAAAATACTCTTCCTCGATGCCGAAACGGCCGTCTTCGCTCATGCGCTCATCCTCGTGGCGGACCTTGGGGCCGGGCCGGCGACGCATCGCAGCATCGCCCGACCGGCGGGCGCGCCAGACTGCCCTCGATTGAGTCGAGAATGCGTCCCTCGTGACCGCAGAACGTTCCAGCGACGGCCCCGTTCCGCGAATCAGCCCCTCGGCCAGTCGCCCAGCACGGCCTGGACGAGCGCCAGCGCGGCCACGGCGGCGGTGTCGGCGCGCAGGATGCGCGGGCCGAGCGAGATGGCGAGCGTGTTCGGCCGCGCCATGATGAGGTGCCGCTCCGCATCGTCGAAGCCGCCTTCGGGGCCGATCAGGACGGCGAGCGGGCCGGGCCGGGCCGTCGCAAGGGTCTTGACTGGGCTCTCCTGCGCCATCGCCTCGTCGCAGAAGACCAGCAGCCGGTCGGGCTCGAGCGCGGCGAGCGCGGCCTCCAGCCCCTGTTCGTCGCGGATGTCGGGAAGGCTGAGGATGCCGCACTGCTCGGCCGCCTCGATCGCGTTGGCGCGCATGCGGTCGAGATTGAGGCGGGAGACCTGGGTGCGGCGGGTCAGCACGGGCTGGATCACGCCGGCACCCATCTCGACCGCCTTCTGGGCGATGTAGTCGAGCCGGGCATGCTTCAGCGGGGCGAAGAGATAATGCAGGTCGGGAGGCGCCGGCTGGGGCTTGGTCTGCCTGACGAGGGTGAGGCTTGCCTGCTTGCGCCCCTCGACCGAGATGGCGGCGAGCCATTCGCCGTCGCGCCCGTTGAAGAGGAGCACGGTGTCGTCCTGCTTCATTCGCAGAACCGAGATCAGGTAGTTCGCCTGTTCCCGCGCGAGCGGAAGACGATGGCCTTCGGCCAGAGCCGGCTCGACGAACAGCCGGTAGCGCGCAAAATCGGGGATGGTCATGGGTCGAGCGCTTCCCTCTCGGCAGCCGGATCGCACCCTTCGCGACCGTCGCTGGGCGGTCATCCACGCCAAAACCGCCACAATCCACCGCTAACGGCAGCTCTATTCGGCGGCCGGCAGCTCCGGCACGCAAAGGTTCTTGGCGCTAACACGGCGTTGCTGTTAAGGAAACCGCGAGGGGCCGGAGTGCCCCCGCAGGATGTGGAGCGGAAACGAGATGCGGCGCAGGTTGGCTTCCGGAGTGATCGCGACGATGGGCCTCGCGGCGGCCGCGCTGCTCGACGCCGCCCCGGCTCGCGCCCAGGCCTCCGGCTGCGAGAAGATCCAGGCCCTGCTGCAGGAGCGGCAGTCGCTCGTCGCCTCGCTCAGCGCCGCTCAGAAATCCAAGCGCAAGCTCACCCCCCAGCAGGCCTGCAGCACGATGACCCGGCTGGTCGGCAACGGCGCCACCACGGTGAAGTTCGCGACCGACAACCAGGACTGGTGCCAGATTCCGCCCTCCTTCATCGAAGGCCTGAAGGCCGACAACCAGAAGGCGGCCGGCATCCGCACCCAGGCCTGCAACGCCGTGAAGCAGCAGGCCGAGATGATGCGCCGGGCGCAGCAGCAGGCGCAGGGCGCTGGCGGCAATCCCTTCGGCGGCGGCGACGCCATAACCGGCGGCGGCATGCGCATCCCGCAGGGCGCGCTCTAAACCGGCGCGGCGAACATGCCGGGCCCCGGACCCTCCGCCCCGGCGCCGGACGCCCCTTTGCCCGACGCGCTGCGCGGGCACTGGGTCGATACCAAGGCGCCACGCCGGGCGCGGCCCTTTCTCAAGCTCGCGCGCATTGAACGGCCGATCGGCTGGCAGCTCCTGCTCTTGCCCTGCTGGTGGTCGGCGGGGCTGGCGGCGATCGCCGCGGGCGCACCCTTTCCCAACCCCTGGCACTGCCTGCTTTTCCTCATCGGCGCGATCGTGATGCGCGGAGCGGGCTGCACCTTCAACGACATCGTCGACCGCAAGCTCGACGCGCAGGTGGCGCGCACGCGGGGTCGCCCCCTGCCCTCCGGCCAGGTCACGGCCAAGGCGGCGGCGGTGTTCATGGTGGCGCTGTCCTTCGTCGGACTGGCGGTGCTGCTGCAGTTCAACCGCTTCACGATCGTCGCGGGCATCGCCTCGCTCGCGATCGTCGCGATCTACCCCTTCATGAAGCGGATCACGAACATGCCGCAGTTCGTGCTGGGGCTGGCGTTCTCCTGGGGCGGTCTGCTCGGCTGGAGCGCGGTGTTCGGACGGCTCGATGCGCCGGCCTTCCTGATCTATGCCGCGGCGGTGGCCTGGACGGTCGGTTACGACACGATCTACGCGATGCAGGACATCGAGGACGACGTCATCGCCGGCATCAAGTCGAGCGCGCGTTACTTCGGCGATTACGGACGCGAAGCGATCGCGCTGTGCTTTGCGATCACGGTGGTGCTGGCGGGGCTGGCGACCTGGATGGCCGGAGGCGGAGCCCTCGCCTTCGCGGGGCTCGTGGCCTTTGCGGGGCATCTCGGCTGGCAGGTTTCGCGGCTGAAGGGCGCGAGCGCGCCCGTGGCGCTCGCGCTGTTCCGCTCCAACTGGCATGCGGGGCTGTTGCTGGCGGCGGGTTTTGCGCTCGATGCGCTGGTCCCCCCGTTCGTCTGACGATCCTAATCCGTCAGGCGTTCCCCGGCGACGACGACCGGGCGTTCGGCGAGCTTGCCGGTCTTGCGCCGCACCAGGAAGCGCGGACGACGGCCGTTCAGGAAGGAATAGCGGCGCCTGACCCGGGTCGGCCCGAGCGCGAGCCGGCCGATCTGCGGGAAGGGCTGCGAAATCTCGCCATCGCTGGTCTCGAGCAGCAGCGGCATGCCGCTGCTGCGGCCGCAGTCGCGCCAGAGCGCCACTGCGTCGTCGCCATCGACGGTCGCGATCGTGATCGAGCGGCCGTCGCCGGCCGTCAGCGCGAGCTGGAAGATCTGGTCCTCACCCGTCGGATTGGCCAGGCGCAGCGAAACGCCGCGCCAACCGGCGGAACCCCGCAGGATCCGGACGGAGCCGATGCGCTCGATGCGCGGCGCGTCCGGGGCGGGCGCAGCGGCCTCGCGGGGAGTGATCGTCGGGTCGGTCGTACCGCCGGGGCCATTCGGTGCGAAACCGAACTCCCCGGCGGCCGGCGTGACTCTGGCCATAGGTTTGACGCCTCTCTGTAATCCCTGCCGCATCGGAGCCCTCTGTGTGGTGCGGGGCTCTCGTGCTTGCCGGACGAGATTGCGTCCCAGGCCTCTCCGAGCGCTTAAGCGGTTGGGTTAAGGGAGCGTGTCGGGGCCGTTCCAGGGCCCTGCATGGCGTGTTTCCTGCATGATGCTTGACGGAATCTTTCGTCTCCGGGGCGCATTTTCGCCTTGAAGCAGGCCTTTGCCCTTCGTAGGGAACGCCCATGAGCACATCTCCGCTACCCATCGCACCGGATCTGCTCAAGGCCGTGCGCGAAAGCTGCCTCGAAGCCGGCGCTATCGCGACCGACCTCTTCCGCCCCGGTGAGAAGACCGCGGCGCGGACCTGGTCAAAGAGCGGCGGTTCGCCCGTCACCGAAGCGGATATTGGTGTCGACACCTTCCTGCGCATCCGTCTCTCGGCACTGCTGCCGGAGGCCGCCTGGCTCTCCGAGGAAACGGTGGACGATGCGCTGCGGCTGTCGCGCCGCTTCGTCTGGGTCGTCGACCCGATCGACGGCACGCGCGCCTATATGAGCGGCCTGCCCGACTGGGCGGTCTGCGTCGCGCTGCTCGACGAGGGCGAGCCGATCCTCGGCGTGGTCCATGCGCCGGCGTGCCGCGCGACCTACACCACGCTGCGCGGCGGCGGCGCCCAGAAGAATGGCGGCGCGATCAGCGCGACACCGCTGACGCGCCTCGGCGAGGCCCGTATCGCCGGGCCCAAGCCGATGCTGGACGCGCTGGCGCGGATCGAGCCGTTCGAGCCAGTCGACAAGATCCCCTCGCTGGCGCTGCGGCTCACGCGCATCGCCGACGGCTCGATCGACGCCGGGCTGATCTCGGCGGATGCGCGCGACTGGGACCTCGCCGCCGCCGACCTGATCCTGCGCGAGGCGGGCGGCACGATGAGCGGCGGGGCCGGCGAACCGGTGGTCTACAACCGGGCCACACCGGTGCATGGCGTGCTCGTCGCCAGCGGCAACGGGCTCTCGGCGCCCCTGCTGTCGGCGATGCAGCGCCTGCGGGACACCCAGCCCCAGCGGCTCTGAGGTCATTTTCAGCCAACCTTCGCCGCGAATGCGCGATGACCCGCCGCGCGGCACTCGCGCCCCGCGCGCGGATGGCTTAACAGGTGCCGCGCATTGCGCGCGCGACAGTTCATGCTGGAGGGATCGATGGCGGCCGAGCCGGAACAGAAGCAGCTTCTTCACCTCGTCTTCGGCGGCGAGCTGAGCTCCCTCGAAGGCGTGACCTTCAAGGACCTTGCCAAGCTCGACGTGGTCGGCGTGTTCCCGAACTATGCCAGCGCACACACCGCCTGGAAGGCGAAGGCGCAGGCCACCGTCGACCAGGCGCAGACGCGCTACTTCATCGTGCATCTCCACCGCCTGCTCGACCCCGACACCTGAAGGGTTCGACGCCAGCTTCATGGGCTTTTCGATTCTCAAGACGCGCGTGGCGCAGGAGGCGCTCGGCCGGATGCTGGCCGGCTATCTGCGCCTCGTGCAGCGCACCAACCGCTTCGTCGTCGAGCCGGCGGACGTCTATGAGCGCGTGCGCCCGGAGCTGCCACTGATCATCGCGATGTGGCACGGCCAGCACATCATGATCCCGTTCTCGCGGCCGGACTGGATGCCGGCCTGCTCCCTGGTCTCGCGCCATGGCGATGGCGGCTTCAACGCCGTCGCGCTGCGCCAGCTCGGGATCGGGGCGATTCGCGGCTCCGGCGCGCTCGGCAAGAAGATCCGCGAGAAGGGCGGCGCCAGCGCCTTCCTCGCCATGCTGAAGCGGCTCAAGGCCGGCGAGACGATGGTGCTGACCGCCGACATCCCCAAGCGCGCCCGCATCGTCGGGCCGGGGATCATCCAGCTCGCGCGGGCCTCCGGACGCCCGCTGCACCCGATCGCGGTGGTGACGAGCCGGCGCATCGACTTCAAGAGCTGGGACCGGGCCTCGATCGGCCTGCCCTTCGGCCGCGGCGCCATCGTCGTCGGCGAAGCCATCCATGTCGCGCGCGAGGCCGATGAGGCCGCCTGCGAGGCAGCGCGGCTGGCGCTGGAGGCCGGCCTCGACGCCGTTCATGCCCGCGCCTATGCCCTGGTCGGCGCGCAGGACCCCGGCGCCGGGCTGAGGCAGGCGCGGCTCGCCGCCGAAGCCGCGGCGCCAGGAGCGGCGCCGTGAACGGCAAGGGCGCGATCCTCTCCGGCTACCGGCTGCTGACGGGGCTGCTCGAGCCGGCTGCGGCCGGGCTTCTGGTCTGGCGGCGTCGGCGCGGCAAGGAGGACCCGACGCGCCTTGCCGAGCGGCGTGGCTATCCGGGCGTGCGCCGGCCCGACCGGCCGCTGGCCTGGCTGCACGGCGCCAGCGTCGGCGAGACGGTGACGCTGCTGCCGCTGGTGGCGCGGCTGCAGAAGCGTGGCCTGACCGTGCTTGTGACCTCCGGCACGGTGACCTCGGCCAAGCTGCTGGCGGCGCGGCTGCCGGCCGGCGTGATCCATCAGTATCTGCCGCTCGACGTACCCCGCTACATGCGCCGCTTCCTCGACTACTGGCAGCCCTCGCTCGGGCTGATCTGCGAATCCGAGATCTGGCCGAACCTGCTGATCGAGGCCCGCAAGCGCGAGGTGCCGCTCGTTCTGGTCAATGCCCGCATGTCGGAGCGCTCCTTCGCGCGCTGGTACAAGGCGCCGCAGACCTCCCGCTTCCTGCTCTCCTGCTTCGAATCCTGCCTCGCCCAGTCGCAAGGGGACGCCGAGCGTCTCGCGCAGCTGGGCGCGCCGCGCGTCAGCGTCGCCGGCAACCTCAAATTCGACGTGCCCGCCCCACCGGCCGATGCCGACACGCTGGCGATCCTCGACGGACTGACGACGGGGCGCCCCGTCTGGGTGGCCGCCAGCACGCATCCGGGCGAGGAAGAGCAGGTCATCGCCGCCCATCTCGGCATCAAGCCCTATCTGCCGAATCTGCTGACGATCATCGCGCCGCGCCATCCGCAGCGTGGCGTCGAGATCGAGGCGCTGGCGGAGGCCAACGGCATCGCCGTCACGCGCCGGGCCGCCGGCCAGTTACCAGAGCGTAATGCGGAACTCTACATCGCCGACACCGTCAACGAACTCGGGCTGTTCTACCGGCTCTCGCAGGTGGCCTATCTCGGCGGCTCGCTCGTGCCGATGATCGGCGGGCACAACCCGATCGAGCCCGCCAAGCTCGGCTGCGCGCTGCTGCATGGGCCCTTCGTCCACAACAACGCCGAGATCTTCGCCGCCTTCGACAAGGGTGGCGGCGCGCGCGAGGTCGCCGATGCGCAGGGGCTGGCCGGGGCGGTTCACCGCTGGCTGAGCGACCCCGCCAGCGCGCGCCAGGCCGCGCGGGCGGCCGCACAGACGAGCAGCGAGCTCGGCGGCGCGCTCGGCCGCACGATCCAGGCGCTGGAGCCGCTGCTGATGCGGATCGCGCTCGGGCGACGCGACGGCGCCGCCTGATGCGGGCGCCCGCCTTCTGGTGGCGCCGGCCGGGCCTGCTCGCCAGGCTTTTGTCCCCGCTGGGCTGGATCTATGGCGCGATCACGCTGCGGCGGATGAGGCGGCCGGGCGTCGATTGCGGCGTGCCGGTGATCTGCGTCGGCAATTTCGTCGCCGGCGGGGCGGGCAAGACGCCGACGGCGATCGCGCTCGCGGGACTGATGGCGCGGCGCGGCGAGACGCCCTTCGTGCTGATGCGCGGCTATGGCGGCAGCCTGCCCGGCCGGCGGTCGAGGTCCATCCCGAGCATCACGCGGCGCGCGCCGTCGGCGACGAGCCGCTGTTGATGGCGCGCCATGCCCGCACCGTGATCGCACGCGACCGCGTGGCGGGAGCGAGCCTGTCGCGGGCGCTCGGCGCCAGCGTGATCGTGATGGATGACGGGCTGCAGAACCCGGCGCTGACCAAGCGGCTGAGGCTCGCGGTGGTCGATGGTGCCTCGGGCGTCGGCAACGGCCTGTGCCTGCCGGCCGGGCCGCTGCGCGCTCCGCTGGCGGAGCAGCTCGGCGAGGTCGATGCCGTGCTGGTGATCGGCCCCGGAGAGGCTGGCGCGGCTGTGGCGGCGCAGGCCACAGCGAAGGGCCTTGCCGTCCTTAGGGCCCGGCTTGAGCCGGATGCCGGGGCGGTCGCCCGGCTCGCGGATCAGGCGGTGCTCGCCGTATCCGGTATCGGGCGGCCGGAGAAGTTTGCGACGACGCTGCGCGAGGCGGGAGCGCGGATCGTCGCGGAGCGCGCCTTCGGCGACCATCACGCCTACAGCCACGCCGATGTCCAGGCGCTCGTCGCGGAGGCTGCGCTCTATGACAGCCTGGTGGCGACGACGGAAAAGGACTGGGTGAAGCTTGCCCCGCTCTGGCCGGAGGAAGCGCGGACGCGGCTGTTGCCCGTTCCGGTCAGGCTGGTGTTCGACGCTCCGGAGGCGATCGAGGCGCTTCTATCGGGCGCCTCAGGCGCGGCCGGCGCGCCGTAGCCTCAGCTGCACGGCTTCGGGCGAGGCATAGGCCTCCTGCCAGTCGACCGACCAGTAGCGCAGCTCCTCGATGCGGATCGGCGCGCCCGTCACGGCGCAGCGCACGAAGGCGCCCGGACGCACGACGCGGAACTCGCCATGGCCGTAATCGAGGGCCGCTTCCTGCCCCGGCATCGGGGGGCGATCGCTGATGTTCATGCCGATATATCTAAACCGTTGATCCGCGCGCGCAATGCCGGGATAATCCCGTCCCGTGATAGCGCTGCGCCCGACGAAGTCCAGCCTCGTGATTGCCTGCGTCGCGCGCCTCGCCGCGGCGATGGCGGCGCTGTCGCTGCTGGCCGGGGCCGCGCTGGCGGGCGGCTATGAGCGCGTGCGACTGCCGAGCTATGACGGCGATCTCGACGCCGTGCTCTATCGGCCGAAAGGTCCCGGACCCTTTCCCGCCGTCGTCGCGCTGCATGGCTGCGGTGGCCTGTTCCGCGAAAACGGCAAGCTCTCGCTGCGCCACTCCGACTGGGGCGAGCGCCTCGCGGCGGAAGGCTATGTCGTCCTGATGCCGGACAGCTACGGCTCGCGCCGGCTCGGCTCGCAATGCGGCGTCAAGGAGGTCACCGTGCGGGCCAGCCGCGAACGTGTCGCGGATGCCGCCGCCGCGCGGCACTGGCTGCAGTCACGCGGCGATGTCCGCCCCGAGCGGATTGCGCTGCTCGGCTGGTCCGGCGGCGGCTCCACGGTGCTGGCCGCCATCCGCAAGGATCGTCGTCCGGCCGACGAGCAGCCGGATTTCGCCCGTGCCATCGCCTTCTATCCGGGCTGCCGGGTTCAATCGGAATCGGCCAGCTTCATGGCGCGGATGCCGCTGATGATGCTGATCGGCGACGCCGACGACTGGACCCCACCTGGCCCCTGCGACTATCTCGCCAAGGCCGCGAAGGCCCGCGGTGAGAAGGTCGAGATCGTGATCTATGCCGGGGCGCTGCATGATTTCGACCATCCGCGGCTGGAGGTGAAGGAGCGCAGCGACATCGCCTTCTCCGCGACCGGGACCGGCAAGGCCACCGTCGGCACCAATCCGGAGGCGCGCGAGGACGCGATCAAGCGGGTGAAGTCCTTCCTGAACGGGCTCTGAGGCGGACAGGCGTCAGAACAGGTCGCCCTGGCCCGGCTTTGCCGTCTCCCGCCGCGGCGGACGGGGCGTTCGCGAAAGCCCCTCGCCACCGCCTGCGACCACCACACCGAAACGTCCGCCTGCGACCTGCACGCCGAGCGCCTGACCGGCCCGCAACTGCCCCGGATCGCGGATCAGGGCGCCAGCCTCGTCACGCACCAGCGCATAGCCGCGTGCCAGAACGGCTTCCGGCCCGAGTGAAGCGAGCAGCGACACCGAGGACCGCAAGCGCTCGCGACGCCGCATCAGGCCCTGCGCAAACGCCCGCTGCAGCCGCGTCTCCAGCGCCGGCAGTCTCTCGCTGCGCAGGGCGACGCCGCGGGTCAAAGCCTTTGCCGCGCGTTGCTCAAGCTCGCTCAGCCTCCGCCGGGCGTCGGCAATGCGCCGGTTTTCGGCGGACAGCGCCGCGTTGCGAGCCTGCGCCAGCACGCGTCCATAGCCGTCGAGCCGGGCCCGCAGGGCCGCGAGGCGCGCCAAGGGCGATTGGCGCGCAAGGCGCTGGGCGGCGAGGCCGCGCTGCTGCTCATGCACACGGGCGTTGCGTGCCAGCGCCGGGGCAAGCCGTGTTGCCGCGAGATCGAGCCGCTGGCGCGGGCCCGACAGCACGGCTTCCGGCCCCGGCAAGGCGCGGGCGAGCGCGCGCAGGTCGCTGCGGCGGCGGTCGGACAGGCGGCGCATCGCACCGGCCTGGCGGCGCGCGAGATCGGCGACGAGGCTCATCAGCTCGGCGCGCACCGGCACGACCTTTTCGGCCGCACCGGTCGGCGTCGGCGCGCGCAGATCGGCGGCGTGGTCGATCAGGGTGACGTCGGTCTCGTGGCCGACGGCGGAGACCAGCGGGATCAGCGAGGCGGCCGCGGCGCGCACCACGATCTCCTCATTGAAGCCCATCAGGTCTTCGAGCGAGCCGCCGCCGCGCGCGACGATGATGACGTCGGGCCGCGGAATGCGCCCGCCTTCGGGCAGGGCGTTGAAGCCGGCGATGGCGGCGGCGACCTCGGCCGCGCTGGTCTCGCCCTGCACGCGCACCGGCCAGACCAGCACATGCCGGGGAAAGCGATCCTCCAGCCGGTGCAGGATGTCGCGGATGACGGCGCCGGTCGGCGAGGTCACGACGCCGATAACGCGGGGTAGATAGGGGATGAGCTGCTTGCGCTCTTCCGCAAACAGCCCCTCTGCGGCGAGCCGCCTGCGGCGTTCCTCGAGCAGCGCCATCAGCGCGCCGATGCCGGCGGGCTCGAGCGAATCGATGATGATCTGGTAGCTCGACTTGCCGGCGAAGGTGGTGATCTTGCCGGTGGCGATGACCTCCAAGCCTTCCTGGGGCTTCGTCTTCAGCCGCCCGAAGACGCCCTTCCAGATCACCGCGTCGATCTTGGCGTTGGCGTCCTTCAGCGAGAAATAGACATGGCCCGAGCCGACCGGGCCGCGATAGCCCGAGATCTCGCCGCGCACGCGCACGAAGCCGAAGGCATCCTCCAGCGTGCGCTTGAGCGCGCCGGAGAGATCCGAGACCGACCATTCGGGGGTGTTGCCGACGGGCTTGGGCGATTCGCTGTCCATGACGCGACCATAGCGGCGCCGGCGCAGCCGCAGAAGCGTTGCCGTCCACGCCCGCGGCGGCTATTGCCCAGCCGACCCTTTGGCCCACCCAGCCCCGCGGATTGAAACGACGATGAAGATTCTTCTGATCGGATCGGGCGGCCGCGAGCATGCTTTGGCCTGGGCGATCTCGGCCTCGCCGCTCTGCGACCGGCTCTTCATCGCGCCGGGCAACCCCGGCACCGCGCAGTGCGGCGAGAACGTCGTCATAGACATCGCCGACCACGGCGCTGTCGCCTCCTTCTGCAAGCTGCAGGGCATCGGGCTGGTCGTCGTCGGCCCCGAGGGGCCGCTGGTGGCGGGCCTGGCCGACGATCTCGTGGCCACCGGCCTCAAGGTGTTCGGTCCCTCGAAGGCGGCTGCCCAGCTCGAAGGTTCGAAGGCCTTCACCAAGGAGCTCTGTGCCGAGTTCGCTATCCCCACCGCCGGCTTCGGCCGCTTCGCGGACGCGGCTTCCGCCAAGGCCTATGTCGCGTCCCAGGGTGCGCCGATCGTGATCAAGGCCGATGGGCTCGCCGCCGGCAAGGGCGTGGTGATGGCGGAGACGCTTGATGAGGCCAACGAGGCCATCGAGATGATGTTCGGAGGCGGGCTCGGCGCGGCCGGCGCCGCGATCGTCATCGAGGAGTGGATGATCGGCGAGGAGGCGAGTTTCTTCGCGCTTTGCGACGGCACCAACGCGCTGGCGCTCGCCTCAGCGCAGGACCACAAGCGCGTCGGCGATGGCGACACTGGCCCCAACACCGGCGGCATGGGCGCCTATTCGCCCGCGCCGGTGATGACAGCCGCCATGGAAGCCCGGGTGATGAAGGAGATCATCGCGCCCACGCTGGCCGGCATGGCGCAGCGCGGGACCCCGTTCAAGGGCGTGCTCTTCGCCGGGCTGATGATCACCGCGCAGGGGCCGAAGCTGATCGAGTACAATGTCCGCTTCGGCGATCCCGAATGCGAGGTGCTGATGCCGCGGCTGAAGAGCGACATCGTGCCGGCGCTGCTGGCGGCCTGCGACGGCGTGCTCGACAACATCACACTGCGCTGGTCGGACGAGGCCGCGCTGACGGTGGTGCTGGCCGCGCGCGGCTATCCGGGCAAGCCGGAGACCGGAAGCGTGATCAAGGAGATCGACAAGGCCGCGGCGCTCGACGACGTGCTCGTTTTCCATGCCGGCACGAAGCAGACCGCGACCGACATCGTCGCCAGCGGCGGGCGCGTGCTCAATGTCGTGGGGTTGGGCAAGACGGTGAGCGAGGCGCAGGCGCGCGCCTATCGCGGCGTCGACGCGATCGACTGGCCGGAGGGCTTCTGCCGCCGCGACATCGGCTGGCAGGCGGTCAAGCGCGAGCGCGAAGGCTGACAGCGGCGGGTGGATCGCGTGTATACCAGCCTAGGTCTCGGTCTATATCGGAGGCGAGCATGGTGCTGATGATCAAGAGTGACCGTGCCGACCGCCTGGTGCGCGAGCTCGCCAGCCGCACCGGCGAGACGATCGCCGAGGCTGTCGCGATCGCAGCGGAAGAGCAGTTGGCGAGGCTGCCGGCTACGCAAGAACGGCGCTCCGGTTCTGTCGACAGGGAGCGCCTTGAAGCGATCCTGGCCAGATTTCGGGCCGACCGCATCGACGATCCGCGGACGGACGACGAGATCATCGGCTACGATGAGAACGGCCTGCCTTCGTGACGCTCGGCCTCCTCGACGTCGACAGCGCCGCGATCGTCGCGATCCTGACCGAGGAGTCCGAGGCCACGGTCTTTTCCGATCTCCTCGATTCGAGACCGATCAGCTACTGCTCGGGCGTAACCTTCGTCGAGACGTTCATGGTCCTGTCATCGCGGATCGCGAACCTGAGCGTGGCAGGGCTAGCGACGGCGCTGCAGACGTTGGCCATTGAGCAACGACCGGTCGATGCAGAACAGTCGGGCCTGGCCAGCGAAGCCTTCCTGCGCTTCGGAAAAGGCGGGCACTCGGCGAAGCTCAATCTCGGCGACTGCTTTTCCTATGCTCTTGCCAAATCCCTGCAGACGCCCCTGCTCTACAAGGGCGAGGATTTCACCCGAACCGACATTGCATCTGCGCTGACGGCAGGAGCCCATCCATGAGCAATATCGACAGCCTCTTCCCCGGCTTTACCGGGCGCTGGATCAACGGGCCCGTGGGCAAGATCTTCGCCCGCGTCGGCGGCGAGGGACCGCCGGTGGTGCTGATCCACGGCTTTCCGCAGACCCATGCCGAATGGCACCGCATCGCCACAGAACTGGCCAAGACGCACAGCGTGGTCTGCCCGGATCTGCGCGGCTATGGCTGGTCGATGGCGCCCCATGGCGATGGTGGGCGCGAGACCTACACCAAGCGCGCCATGGGCGAGGACATCGTCGCGGTGATGCAGGCGCTGGGGCATCTGCGCTTCGCCGTGGTCGGTCATGACCGCGGGGCTCGCGTCGCCTACCGGCTGGCGCTGGACCATCCCGGCCGCGTCGAGAGGCTGGCGCTGCTGGACATCCTGCCAACCGTCTCGATGTGGGATGGCATGAATGCCGGGCGCGCCATGCAGGTCTATCACTGGACCTTCCTCGCCCAGCCCGAGCCGGTGCCGGAGAACCTGATCAAGGCCGATCCGCTGGGCTGGCTCGACCACACCATCGCGAGCTGGACGCGAGCGAAGTCGCTCGACCTGTTCGATCCCCTGGCGATGCAGGCCTATGGCGAATCCTTCGGCGACCCCGCCCGGATTCATGCCGCCTGTGAGGATTACCGCGCCGGTGCGACCACCGATGTCGAGCATGACCGGGTCGATCTCGCCGCGGGCACCCGCATCCTCTGCCCGACGCTGGTCCTGTGGGGCGAGGCCGGCATCCCGGCGAAAGGCGCAAGCCCGCTCGAGATCTGGCGCGAGACCTTCGCGCCGCAGGCGGAAGGGACGGCGATCGCGAGCGGGCATTTCCTGCCCGAGGAGAACCCGGCGGCGACGCTGGCGGCGCTCGTGCCCTTCCTGTCGCAACCCATTGCCTGAGGCGGCGCGAAGGGCCAGATTCGGGTGATGACGCGCAGCGCGCCCCGCCCTCCAGACCAAGATTCGCAGGATGCCACCGTGCGGCGACAGCCGCAGCCAGGCCAAACCGAGCTTGCCCTCGTGCTGGGGGCCGGCGGCGCGCGCGGGCTCAGCCATATCGTGGTGCTGGAGGCGCTCGACGAACTCGGCATTCGGCCGGCCCTGATCGCGGGCTGCTCGATGGGTGCGATCGTCGGCGCGGCCTATGCGGCCGGGCTGTCGGGCCGCGATCTGCGCGATTATGTCACCGCCTCCTTCCGCGACCGGGCCAAGGTGATCGCGCGGCTGCTCGATGCCCGCATCGGCAAGTTCACCGACCTGATGCGCGGGCTCGGGAACCCCGTCCTTATCGATGGCGAGCGGATGCTCGACCTGTTCTGGCCGGATTCCGTGCCCGACCGTTTCGAGGATCTGAAGACGCCCTTCCTGGCGACGGCGACCGACTACCATCTGCATGCCGAGGTCGCCCTCGGCCGTGGCCCGCTGACGCCGGCCGTGGCGGCCTCGCTGGCGATCCCGGGGCTGATCCGCCCGGTCGTGATCGAGGGGCGCGTGCTGATCGATGGCGGCGCGATCAACCCCCTGCCCTATGACCGGCTGATGGCGCCGGGCCGGATCGTCATGGCAGTCGACACCAGCGCGCCGGCCACGGTCAGCGAGACCCGGGTTCCCAGCCCGCTGGAGGCGATGCTCGGCGTCAGCCAGATCCTGACGCGGACGATCGTACAGCGCATGATCGAGCGCCAGCCGCCGGACATCCTGATCCGTGCCGGGGCCGATGGTATCGGCGGGCTCGACTTCTTCAAGGCGAAGGCGATCCTGGAGGCGGCCGAACCCGTCAAGGACGAGGTCAAACGGCGGCTGACGCAAGCGCTGGAAGAGGCGCGCTGACGAGCTCGGGCGCGTCGCAGACGAAGCCCGGCAACGCCTGCGCCAACGCCACCCGCCCGCTCTCCGTCAACGTCACCGCGCGGCTGTCCTTGCGGCGTAGGACCCAAGCCTTATCGAAGCAGCGGCAGGCCAGGGCGGCGGCGAGATGGCCCGCGAGATGCGGCCTGCGCTCGCTCCAGTCGAGGCAGGGGCGCAGAAGCGCGCGGCGCGGCGGCTTGTCCGGCAGGGCAATCCCGAGCGCGGCGAAGACGCCCTCCCCCGACGGCGTCAGGCCGTAGCCGCCCTCGGCCACGGCGAGATGACCGCCCGCCACAAGCGCATCGTGGATATCCGTGCCGAGCCGTCCGGCGAAATGGTCGTAGCAGGTGCGGGCCTGGCTGAGTTCGGCACCGACGCGCTTTGGCAATCGCCGGGCGGCCGGCCCGGAAGCGGCGAGCACCATCAGCCCCTCCAGCGCCTGGGCGACCTCGGCACCCGCCAGGCGGTAGTAGCGGTGGCGTCCCTGTGCCGCGACGGCCAGAAGGCCTCCCCGTAGTAATTGCGCCAGATGGCCGCTGGCGGTCTGCGGGGCGACGCCGGCGAGGAAGGCGAGTTCCTTCGCGGTCAGCGCGCGGCCATCCATCAGCGCATGCAGGATGTTCGCGCGGGCGGGGTCGCCCATCAGACTGGCGATTTCCGCGAGGTAGGGGCCGCTGGCGTTCATGCCGCGAGGATGCGCCGTCCTGCCGCCAGCGCAAGAGGCGATGCTACGGCCGCGGCCGTTGTGTCCTGCCGAGACAGCGGGCTTCGGCAATGCGACAACACGGCATGCTCCAGCCTCTCAGCACCGATCCCTCCCTCCTGCTCTTCATTGCCGCGACCTTCCTGCTCGCCGGCTTCGTCAAGGGCGTCATTGGGCTCGGCCTGCCGACCATTGCCGTCGGCGTGCTCGGCGTCGTCATGGCGCCGGCCCAGGCCGCGGCGCTGCTCGCCGTGCCCAACCTCGTCACCAATGGCTGGCAGCTCGCGACGGGGCCGAGTCTCCGGCGCGTCCTTTCGCGGCTCTGGCCGATGCTGGCCGGGATCGCGGCCGGGACCTGGCTGGGCGCGGGACTGATCGAGCAGCAGAAGAACGGTTCCGCGACCTTGTGGCTCGGTCTCGCTCTGGTGCTCTACGGGCTGGTCGGCCTGAAGGCGGCCAAGCTGCGGGTCCCCGCCGGAGCCGAGGCATGGCTGGCGCCGCTCGTCGGGCTTGCAACCGGTGTGGCCACCGCGGCGACGGGGGTCTTCGTGCTGCCGGCGGTGCCCTATCTGCAGGCGCTCGGTCTCGACAAGGACGAACTCGTCCAGGCGCTCGGCCTGTCTTTCCTGGTCTCGACGCTGGCGCTCTCTGTCGGACTGCTGGAGGCGGGCGTGCTCGATGCGCGGGTCGCGCTGCAGTCAGGCCTCGCGCTCCTGCCTGCGCTCGCCGGCATGGCCGCAGGCGCGGCGCTGCGCGCCCGCATCTCGGCTGCGACCTTCAGGCTCTGCTTCTTCGCCGGGCTTCTGGCGCTCGGCGGCTATCTGGTGCTGCGCGCGACCGGCTGACGCCGGTCGCGCCAGGGCCTCAGCGGCCGCGGGTGTTGTAGGCGAAGCGGCGATTGCTGCGCTTGACGCCGTACCAGGCCAGTTGCCGGTCCCCGACATCGACATGGACGAGACCGTTCGAATAGGAGCCGACACCGCCGACGGCATCGAGGCTCTTCGCCACCGCGGCAGCCTTGCGCGGCGTCGTCGCCAGCGGGCGGAAGTCGATGGCCTTGCCACTGTAGTGCTGGGAATTGCGGGCATGGCGCCCGCCGCAGGTCGAGGTGATCTGGATCGGACCGATCTTCCCGACCAGGTCCCGGATCATGGCGACGGTTTCGGCCTTGAGGCAGCGCAGCCCCTTGACCTGGGGCTGGAAGGAAACCTGCTCGATCGCGGAGTCTGCGCGCGCAAGAACAGGCACCGAGACCGTGAAGATCACGGCCATAACAATACAACGCATTACTAACCTGACGTGATGGGGAGAGTGGAAGGCTCAAGCCACCATCATGGGGTCCGGCTGAGCGGTTCGGGCGCTTCACTAGAGCGATCACGCGGCCAAAACAAGGCAGATGATCTATCCTGATCTATCACTGTAGCCTGAGGCTCGACCCAAGACTCGGCGGCCACGCCTGAAACGCTCCGGAATCGGGCAGATTCATCAACGGTTACGAACGCACCGATCGGCCTGCGCCGGTTTCGGCCGCTGGCCGGCGGATTTCGGCCGACGATACGAAGGCCTCGCCCGGAGGATTTGCGGCATCGCATTGACGCAGCGCTAACCGCAGGGGCGCTCTGCGAGCGCAACGGCTCTTCACGCATGCTAGCGTTCGATCGTCCGATCCTGCAGGGGAGAGGGAGAATGATCGACGAGACGCGCAACTATCTCCTCTCCGAGATAGAGACGCTGCAGGCCACCGTGTTCAAGGCGGGTGCGCTGAACGCCAAGACGCTGGGCGCGGCCGCCGAGAAGCACCTCGAAAACGTTCTGCCGCTGGTGGCGCTGTCGCCGCCCCTGGAGGAGGCGACCTATCTCGCCGTGGCCCAGATCGCCCAGTTCGCGCGGCTGCTCTACGGACAGGTGCCGATCGCCGAGATCGAGCAGGCGCGGCGCAGCACGCTCGTCGCGGTCGATGCGCTGGCGGCGCTGATGCTGGCTTCGCTGCAGGGCCAACCCACACGAATGCAGGCTGGCGAGCCCGCCACCGATCCGCTGACGCTCGCCGGCTGAAGCCGGCCGCAGCTAGCGGCGTTCGCGGAAGAAGTCGCGCAGCAGTGCGGCCGCCTCGCTCTCCCGCAGCCCGCCATAGACCTCCGGCGCATGATGACAGCTCGGGCTGGCATAGAGCCGAACCCCGTTCTCGACCGCCCCGCCCTTGGGATCACCCGCGCCGAAATAGAGCCGGCGGATGCGGGCAAACGAGATCGCCGCCGCGCACATCGGGCAGGGTTCGAGCGTGACGTGGAGATCGCAGCCGATCAGGCGCTCGGATCCCAGCGCCTCGCAAGCGAGCCGCAGCGCCAGCATCTCGGCATGGGCCGTCGGATCCTTGAGTTCCAGCGTCCGGTTGCCGGCGCGGGCCAGCACCACACCGTCCCGGCTGACGACGGCGCCGACCGGCACCTCCCCGCGCGAGGCGGCAGCGCGCGCCTCATCGAAGGCGAGTGCCATCGGATCCGGGGCGGGCACGGGCGCAGGCTCGGCCTTTGATCGCTGCGGGGCCACCGAACCTCCGTTTTGGCGCTCGCGGCGCCGGAAGCGCTCTGCTACAAGCGCCGGCTACACCGCGAATTTCGAGCCTGTCCAGCGTGCGAAGCGGATCTTCGCCCGCAAGACGATAGGCTCAGGAGCTATCATGAGCGACGACAACAATCAGAAAAGCCGGGGCCCGCGCAAGGGCGGCGGAACCGGCGGACGCGGCGGCGGGTCTGGCGGCGGCCGTGATGGCGGCGGTTTCGGCGGCAAGGGCCCGCGTGCCGGAGGATCGGCCGGTGGCGAGCGCAAGCCGTTCCGTGGCCGCAGCGACAGTGCCGAGCGCCCGGCGCGAGCCGATGGCCCGGCGCGCCCGTTCCGGGCCCGCCCCGATGGCGAGCGCAGCGGCAGCCGCCCGCCGCGCGAAGGCTTTGCGCCCCGTGGCGAGCGTCCGGCTTCCGGGGGCAAGCGCTTCGACAAACCCGGCTTCGACAAACCGCGCTTCGACCGTCCCCGCTCCGACGGCCCGGCGCGTCCGCGGCGGGCTCGCGAGGAAGCCCCGGTTTCCGAGGCCAAGCTGCTGCCTTCGCTGATCCAGGAGCCCGAGCGCATCGCCAAGGTAATGGCGCGGGCCGGCGTTGCCTCGCGCCGCGACAGCGAGGCGATCATCCTCGAAGGCCGCGTCAGCGTGAACGGTCGCGTGATCGACAGCCCCGCGCTGGATATCGGCCCCGACGACGTCGTGCTGATCGACGGCGAGCCGCTGCCGGCGCGCGAGCGCACGCGGATGTGGCTCTATCACAAGCCGCGGCGGGCTGGTGACGACGAACCACGACCCCGAAGGGCGGCCGACGGTGTTCGACGCGCTGCCGGAGGACCTGCCACGCGTGCTCTCGATCGGCCGGCTCGACATCAACACCGAGGGCCTGCTGCTGCTGACCAATGACGGCGGCCTGGCGCGCATGCTGGAACTGCCCGAGACGGGCTGGCTGCGGCGCTACCGCGTGCGCGCCTTCGGCTCGGTGACGCAGGACAAGCTCGACACGCTGCGTGACGGCGTGACCATCGACGGCGTCTCCTACGGCCCGGTCGTGGCGCGCTTCGAGCGCCAGCAGGGCTCCAACACCTGGCTGACGGTCGATCTGCGCGAGGGCAAGAACCGCGAGGTCAAGACGGTGCTTGAGCATCTCGGCCTCGACGTGAACCGGCTGATCCGGGTTTCGTTCGGGCCGTTCCAGCTCGCCGACCTGCCCGAGGGCGAGGTCGACGAGATCCGCTCGCGCGTGCTGAAGGACCAGCTCGGCGAGGAGCTGATGGCCAAGGCCGGCGTCGATTTCGAGGCGCCGCGCCGCGATGAACTGCCGGCGGCCCCGCCGCGACCTCTCGTGAGCAAGGCTGCGCCGAGCGGCGATGACCGCCCGCGCCGGCGCGAGAGCGGCGACCGCGACGGCAAGCCCGAGCGCTGGCAGAGCGACGCCGTGCGCACGCCCTCGCAGGACGACCGCAGCGACAAGCCGTGGAAGCGCACCGTCTGGCGCGATGCCGAGGCCGAGCCGCAGCGCGAGCGCAAGGCCCCGCCGCGCCGCGGCGCCGACCCCAAGGCCGAGCGCCAGACGCGCGAGGCCAGCGGCGAGGTGGTGCGCCGCCGCGACAAGGCGATCGCCGATCCCAAGGGCCGGCGCGTGCTGGTCGAGCGCGTCGGCGCCCCGCCCCGTGAGGAGCGTGCCGAAAGGCCTGCGCGCGACGGTGTGAACCCGAAGCGCAGGCCCGATCGCCTGCCGCGCAGCGAGCGCGGCGAGCGGAACGCCGCGGAGGCGCGCCAGCCCCGCGCAGCCGAACGCGCCAGCAGCAGCGAGCGTCCGGCCCGCCGCCCTCGTATCGAAGGTGGCGAGCGCGACCGCACGCAGGAGCGGCCCTGGCAGGATGCCGGGCCCCGCACGGAGCGTCCCGCGCGGGCGCCGAGACCCGAGAGAGCCGGCGGCGACAAGCCTTATGGCGAGCGCCCCGAGCGTGCGCCCCGCGGCGACCGCCCCGAACGCGCTCCGCGCGAGGGCGGTGAGCGGCCTCCGCGCCGTTCCGACGACGCTCCGGGCGGCGCCAAGCGCAGCTATGCGGCGCGCTCCAGCGAGCGGCCCGCGGGCCGCAGCGGCGAACGCAGCGGGGGTAAATCCTTCGGCGCCAAGCCGGGCGGCAAGTCCTTCGGCGGCAAACCCGGTGGCGGCCGGCCCTTCGGCGGCAAGCCGGGCGGCGGTGGACGTCCGGGTGGCGGCCGCCCTGGCGGCGGGTCCAAGGGGCCGCGCTCCGGCGGCAAGCGGGACTGACGGCTAACCGATGCGGATCGTCGGCGGACGTTTGCGCGGGCGAGCGCTGGCCGGCCCCAAGCCGGGGATCGGGACCATCCGCCCGACCTCGGACCGGCTGCGCGAATCCCTCTTCAATGTGCTCGCCCATGCCTATGCCGACCCGCTCGACGGCGCCCGCGTGCTCGACCTCTTCGCCGGCACCGGGGCGCTCGGCTTCGAGGCGCTGTCGCGCGGCGCCACCTTCGCGCTGCTGGTCGATGACGGCACCGAGGCGCGCGGCCTGATCCGCGAGAACCAGATGGCGCTCGGGCTCGCCGGCCACAGCCGCGTCTTCCGGCGCGACGCGACCAAGCTCGGCCCGATCAGCGCCATGGACCCCTTCGCGGTCGTGTTCTGCGACCCGCCCTACCGCAAGGGCCTCGGCGAGACAGCACTCGCCTCCGCCCGCGATGGCGGCTGGCTGGCGCCCGGCGCGCTGGTGATCCTGGAGGAGGCTGGCGATGTCGAGATCGCCCTGCCCGACGGGTTCGAACTGCTCGAGCGGCGGGAGTACGGGGAGACGCAGGTTCTGATCCTGCAGGCGAGCCAGCCGTAACGGTCCGCCCGATGCCCTTCACGCATCGGGCCGCATCCCAAATCGCATGACGCCGGCGGCCGCGACCCACGCATAGTCGCACGATGTCGCAACCGCCCGGTCGTTCTCTGCTGCTCGTCCCGCTGCTGGGCCTGCTCTGGGGCTTCAACTGGCCGGCGGTGCGGATCGCGCTGACCGAGATCGCTCCGTGGACGCTGCGGGCGAGCGGCATGACCTTCGCGGGGCTGTTCCTTGTTGCGGTCGCGCTGGGGCGCGGCGTCCCGCTGGCGGTGCCGCGGGCGCAATGGCTGCGGCTGGCGGTCGCCGGGCTGTTGTCGATCGCGGCCTTCAACATCCTGCTCGCCTTCGCGCAGCTGGCCGCGCCGACCTCGCGCGCGGCGATCCTGACCTTCACCATGCCGATCTGGGCGACGCTTCTCGCCCGATTCATCCTGGCCGAGCCGATCGACCGGCGGCGGCTGGTCGGGCTCGGGCTCGGCATCGCGGGGCTGGCCTGCCTCGGCCTGCCCCTGATCGCCGGTGGCGGCCTCTCCTTCGGCCTGCTGCTGGCGCTGGTCGCGAGCGTCAGCTGGGCGCTGGGCACCATCGTCAGCAAGCGCTGGCCCGTCAGCGCGCCGGCGCTGACCATCGCCGCCTGGCAGCTCCTGATCGGCGGCGCGACTGGGGGGCTCGGCATGCTCGTCTTCGAGGGCGTGCCGGTGCCCAAGATGCTGGAGGCGCGGACGGTGGCGGCACTCGCCTTCCACATCCTCGGCGCACAGGCGCTGGCCTATGTGCTCTGGTTCACGGTGATCGCGCGGCTCCCGGCCGCCATCGCCAGTCTCGGGACGCTGATGGTGCCGGCTGTCGGCGTGCTCGGCTCGGTGCTGCTGCTCGGCGAGCGCCCGACGCCGAGCGACTGGCTCGGCCTCGCGCTGGTGATCGCGGCGTCGGGCTCGATCCTGATCCCGGAACGGGCGAAGGCCACGGAGGCTTGACAGGATTTCGTTCCGCGGGCCGAGATCAATCGCAACATCCTGCAAGAAATGCGAGGGATATTCGATGTTTCGAATTTGTATCGCTGCAATGTCAGCGCTTGGTGTCGCAAGCTGCCAAACTGCGAGCACAGAATCCTTTACGGGCCCGACGGGCACCCAAATTCAATCAACCAAATGCAGCCAGTCCCCACAAGCTTGTTTCAAGACTGCAAGCGAGGTCTGCAAGGGGCCCTACCAGGTGATCGACAGCCACTCGAATGCCGGGGGTCTGGTCGCGGATATTATTCCTGGACCAGTTACGTGGTATTCAATGACTTATCAGTGTGGCAAATCGGACGGCACGTTTCCCCAATTCACATTTAGAGGATCGTCGTATAGGCCTCCGATAGTGACCCACTGTTCGCGGGGTACAAACTCTGCCACATGCAAGACATTCTGAGCATGGCTCGGGTCACATACTGACCTTCGCCCTAACTGCCGCTCGATATCCCGCGAGCTTGAGTTCGACATAGATCGGGCGACCGTGGTTGCAATGGCCTGACTGGGGCGTGACCTCCATTTCGAGCAGCGCGTCCATATCTCGAGGCGGGCCATTGGCTGTACTCCGAATGGCCGTCGATCCGGTCCTTTCAGGATCCTCCCCAATCACTGGCCGAACTCCAGCAACAGGCGGGGCAGCGGCGACAGGGTTTATGACGATCACCACATCGTCGAGCAGGGTGCGGGAGGGCGTGAAGGCTTTCCGCGCTCGATGCTCGACGGCCCCGGCAACGTTGTCAGCGTGCCCCGCTACAAGCATCATGAAATTACGGACTGGTACAGCCGACCCAATACCGATTTCGGCATGCAATCGCCGCGCAGTTATCTCCGCGGCCGCGACTGGACGGAGCATGTCCGTGTCGGCCATGAGGCCCTGCGTCCATTCGGAGTTCTCAAATGAAGCGCGATGAGGATTTGGGGGCGCTGTCCAGTGAGGAGATCGTCAGGCGCTTCGAACAGCTCTGCATCGAGCAGTACGACGCCATGGATCGCGAAGAACGGGGGCGCGTCAACCGCCTGGTCTGGCGCATCCATGCATTGGAAATGGAGCTGAAATCCCGTCCCGGGGATCAAAGGCGGCTGCTTCGGCGCTTCTTCAGCCACTCGAACATGCAGGTTCGGCTCTCAGCAGCTCACGCCAATCTCGCGATCGACTACCCGGCAGCCCGTCGCGAGATTCAGGATATCGCCGACTCCAAATGGGGTCCGCAATGCGGAGACGCTGGCATGACCCTCATCAATCTGGACAACGGGGTCTATCGGCCGACCTGACCCGAAGGAGGACTCGATGAGGCGTGGCACGAAGCTGAGCTGCTTGCCGGACCGCGAACTCCTCGCCCGCTTCGAAAAGCTGTGCGTCGAACAGTACGACGCTCTCGATCGCCAGGAGTACGCGGCGTTCAACCGGCGATACGATCGAATCCAGGCGATCGAAGACGAGCTGAAGTCGCGTCCCGGCGATCAGCGCCGCATCCTCATGACGCTCTTCGGCCATCCCAACATGCAGGTCCGCTTGACGGCGGCGCATGCCACCCTTGCCGTCGATTATCTCGCCGCCCGTCGCGAGATACAGGAGATCGCCGACTCCAAATGGGGTCCGCAATGCGGAGACGCTGGAATGACCCTCATCAATCTGGACAATGGAATTTATCGGCCAACGTGAGCCGCTCCCTCACCGCCGCCCGAACAGCCGCTCGATGTCGGCGAGCTTGAGTTCGACATAGGTCGGGCGGCCATGGTTGCACTGGCCCGAATTGGGCGTGATCTCCATTTCGCGCAGCAGCGCATCCATCTCCTCGGGACGGAGCCGACGGCCGGCGCGGACGGAGTTGTGGCAGGCCATGGTCGCCAGGACATGGTCGAGACGGCGCTCCAGAGAACCGGCGGTTCCGTGCTCAGCCAGCGCGTCGGCGACGTCGCGGACGAGCTTCTGGAGGTTGCCGCCGGCGAGTTGCTGGGGTGCCTCGCGGACCAGCACAGCGCCCGGCCCGAAGGGCTCCAGCCTCAAGCCCAGCGTCGCCAGATCCTCGCTCGCCGCGTTGAGCCGGTCAGCGTCGACGGGGTCGAGTTCGACCACCTCGGGCAGGAGCAGAGGCTGCGTCGCGATCCCGCTGCGGGCGCGCTCGGCCTTGAGGCGCTCATAGACGAGCCGCTCATGGGCGGCGTGCTGGTCGACGATGACGACACCTTCTCGCGTCTGGGCGACGATATAGGTCTCGTGGAGCTGGGCGCGGGCCGCGCCCAGCGGCCGGTCGAGCGCGTCCGGCGAGGCTTCCGCGAGATGGGCGCGGGCGTCGGCCGAGGAGGCGTCGAATCCCGCGAAGCCCTGCTGCGGGCGGGCGTCGAAGCCGGTGGCGGGCGCGTTCCAGGCGGGCGTGTCCGGCAGGGTTGGGCGCAAAGGCGAGGTGCTGTTGCCGGTGCCAGCGAAAACCGCGCGGAAGGCCTCCAGCGTGCGGGCGCCGCCCGTCGTGGTGGCGCGGTGGCCCGCCTCCGCCAATGCCGCCTTCAGCCCGGAGACGACGAGGCCGCGGACCAGTTGCGGATCGCGGAAGCGGACCTCGCTCTTGGCCGGGTGGACGTTGACGTCGACGGCGCGCGGATCGCAGGCGACGTCGAGAAACAGCACCGGGTGGCGGTCGGAGGGCACGACATCGGCATAGGCGCCGCGCACCGCCGAGAGCAGCAGCTTGTCGCGCACCGGCCGGCCGTTGACGGCGAGATGCACGCCGGCCGAGGTGCCGCGGTGGAAGGTCGGCAGCCCGGCGAAGCCGGTGACATGGACGCCCTCGCGCGCCGCATCGAGCCGCAGCGCGTTTTCGGGGAAATCGCGGCCGAGCGCGCGGCCGAGCCGGCGCAACTGCCCCTCCTCGCCAAGCCCCTCAGCTGGCCAGTCGAACGGGGAGACATGCTCACCCTCGAGCGAAAACCGGATCGCCGGACGCGCGATGGCGAGGCGCCGCAGCATCTCCGAGACGGCCTGCGCCTCGGCCCGGTCGCTCTTGAGAAATTTCAGACGGGCGGGGGTAAAGGCGAAGAGATCGCTGACCTCGATGCGGGTGCCGGGTGCCGCCGCGACGGGGCGGACCACGCCCTTCTCGCCGGCCTCGACGACGAGGCCCGAGCCTTGGGTTGCATCATGGCGGCGGGTGGCGATGGAGAGCCGCGCGACCGAGCCGATCGAGGGCAGCGCCTCGCCGCGGAAACCGAGCGACTGGATCGCGAAGAGGTCGCCATCGGGAAGCTTCGAGGTGGCGTGGCGCTCGACGGCGAGCGCCAGGTCCTCGGGCGTCATGCCCGCGCCGTCGTCGACGACACGGATGAGCTCGCGCCCGCCGGCCGCGATGGTGACGGCGATGGCGCGCGCGCCCGCGTCGATGGCGTTCTCGACCAGTTCCTTCACCGCCGCAGCCGGCCGCTCGATCACCTCGCCGGCGGCGATGCGGTCGACCAGAACGGGATCGAGGCGGCGGACGGGCATGCGGGTTCCGGGGCGGCGGGCGGCGCGGCGAATCGAAGGGCAGCGTTGAGGCAGGATAGTGGATGGGAGCGGCTCATGTCCGCGCCACTGCGCCTCTCTCAGCCCTCATCCTGAGGAGCAGCCGAAGGCTGCGTCTCGAAGGATGTTGCAGCAGGCTCCCGAACCCTCTGGAGCATCCCTCGAGGCGCCGCTGCGCGGCTCCTCAGGATGAGGGCTCAAAGACACTCACACCAGCCCGACGGGCCGGCCCACCGCCTGGACCAGCAGGCGCGGATCGCCGAAGAGGCGCTCGGCGACGCGCTTGACGTCGGCCAGCGTCACCGCGGCGAAGAGGCTGTTGCGTTCGCTTAGGAACTCCGGCTCGAAGCCGTTGACGGCGAGGCCCAGCAGTTCCGAGGCGATCTTGGGCGAGGTGTCGAAGCGCAGAGGATAGGAGCCGATGATGTAGCGCTTGGCCTCGGCGACCTCGTGCTCGCTCGGGCCCTCATTGGCCAGCTTGGCCATCTCCTCGCGGATCACGCTCATCGATTCGGCCGCGCGCTCGTTCTTGGTCGCGGTGCCGCCGACCAGCATCGCGCCTTCGCGCAGCGGCAGCAGGCTCGAGGAGACGCCATAGGCCAGACCGCGCTTCTCGCGGACCTCCATGAAGAGCCGCGAGGTGAAGGCCGAGCCGCCGAGGATGTGGTTCAGCACGCTGCCCGCGATGAAATCGGGGTCGTGCCGCATCAGGCCTGGGCCGACAAAGCGGAGCACGGTCTGCGGCACGTCGAGGTCGATGGTGTGGGTCTGGCCGAGGCCCTGGATCGGCAGGGCCTCACCCGGCTGCGCGCGCGGGAGCCCTTCCGGCAGTCCGCCGAAGACCTGGTCGAGCCGGCGGGCGAGTTCATCGGCGGTGATGTCACCGACCACGACCACCTTCAGCCCGGCCCGCGCCAGGAGATCGCGCGAGAGCGCCTTCAGCGAGGCGGCCTCGAGACGCGAGACGCTGTCGACATCGCCCTTCTCGGGCCGGCCATAGGGGTGGCCGGGGAAGGCGGCGGCGTAGAGCGCGTTGCGGCAGAGGGTTTCGGGGTTCTGGGCCTGGCGCTGAAGCCCGGAAATGACCTGACCCTTGACGCGCGCGACGGCGTCCGCGTCGAAGCGCGGGGCGTTCAGCGCCAGCGCCAGCAACTCGAAAGCGGTGTCGCGATGGCTCGACAGCGTCTGGAGATGGCCATGGAAGTCGTCGCGGCGCGCATCGAAGCCGAGGCTGATGGCGTGGTCGGCGAGCCGGCCCTGGAAGGCCTCGGCGTCGAGATCGCCCGCGCCCTCGTCGAGCAGGCCGGAGACGAGATAGGCGCTGCCGGCGGCGTTCTCGGGATCGCGCGTCGCGCCGCCGTCGAAGGCGAAATCGACCGCGATCAGCGGCAGGCTGTGTTCCTCGACCAGCCAGGCCTCGACGCCGGCAGGCGAGCGGACCTTCTGGACCGGGACCGAGGGGCCGGCGAGGCTGGTGGCGGCAGCGGGAATCGGAGCGTTCATGTCATGTCCTGGCTCGGGCCGGAACGCGGCCCCGTGCGGAAGGAGGACGGATCAGGCGGCGGGCAGGAGCAGGCCGGTGACGCCGCGATCGGGGCGCAGATAGCGCCGCGCCGCATCCAGAACGGCGTCGCGCGAGACGGCCTCGATGCGAGCCGGCCAGGCCAGCACGTCCTCGACCGTCTCACCGACCGCCAGCGACGCCCCGAAGATGCGGGCGAGCGAGGACTGGCTGTCGCGGGCGAAGATCGTCTCGGCGACGAGGCGGGTGCGGGCGCGGGCGAGTTCGAGTTCGCTCGGCCCCTCGCTGAGGAAGGCGGCGAGCGCGGCATCGAGCCCCGCTTCCAGCGCCGCCATCTCGACGCCGGGGCGGGGGCTGACCGAGAGCTGGAAGGCGGCACGGTCGACCATCGAGCCCATGAAATAGGCGCTGGCGCCGGAGGCCAGATCGGCCTCGACGCAGAGGCGGCGGTAAAGCCGCGAGGTGGTCCCGCCGCCGAGGATCTCGGCCAGGAGCTCAAGCGCGAAGACCTCGCCGGCATCGCCGCTGAGATAGGTCGGCGTCAGCCAGCCGCGCCGCAGCGAAGGCTGGCGCACGCGCGGGTCGCTGAGCGAGACCCGGCGCGCGGCGCGCGGATCGGGCTCGGCCGGGCGCTTGCGGACCGGGGCCTCGCCGCGGGCGGGAATGGCGCCATAGGTTTCCTCCGCAAGGCGGCGGACCGTGTCGGCGTCGGTGTCGCCGGCCACGACCAGGATCGCGTTCTCCGGCGTATAGAAGCGCTGGTAATAGGCGAAGGCGTCGTCGCGGTTCAGCCCCTCGATCTCATGCTCCCAGCCGATGATCGGCGTGCCATAGGGGTGGTGGACAAAGAGCGCGGCCGAGAATTCCTCGCCGAGCTGGGCGGCGGGGTCGGCATCGACGCGCATCTTGCGCTCTTCCAGCACCACGTCGCGCTCGGGCCCGACGACGCTCTCGTCGAAGGCCAGCCCGGTCATCCGGTCGGCCTCGTAATCCATCATCGCGCGCAGGTGCTCTTTCGGCACGCGCTGGAAATAGGCGGTGTAGTCGAAGGAGGTGAAGGCGTTCTCCTGGCCGCCGAGGCCGGCGACGATCTTGGAGAACTCGCCCGCCGGCCACTTCGCCGTGCCCTTGAACATCAGGTGCTCGAGGAAATGGGCGATGCCGGACTTGCCGGCCGGATCATCGGCCGAGCCGTTGCGATACCAGACCATGTGGGTGACGACGGGGGCGCGCCGGTCCGGCACCACCACGACGTCGAGACCGTTTGCGAGGCGAAAGGATTCGACCGGCTGGGCGGCCGCGGTCGGCTGCGCGTGCATGTTCACCTGGGCCGTCTCCATGATCGGGCACGCCGGCGCCGCGTACCGATGTCAGCGAGGCGGCGCATCGGAACGACGCACCGCCTCGTTGGGCACTTATGTGTTGCCGGCGCGAAACGCCAGTGGCCGGCCCAGAGCCGCGACGCCGCAGCGCCCCATAAGGGACACCGCGGCCTTGCGGCTTACTGCATCGGCACCTGGCCGGTGAGGAACTCGCGCTGGCCGACGGCCTGCTTGTCCTCGACCGGGCCGCCCTGACCGGGGCCCACCGGGGCGGAGCCGGCGGGACGACGATAGCCGACCGGCGGCTCGGAGAGCGTGCGGCGCGGCGGCTCGGAGCCGTAGTTCAGCTGATCGAGCGCCACCTGGTTCTGGCGGGTCGCCAGCTCGCGGCCGACGCGGATCGGCGCGATCTGGTTGTTGTAGTTGTTGTGTTCCTCGGTGACTTCGGGCCGGCCGGTGTCGCGGGTGGTGCGGCCGCGGCGCAGCTCTTCCTGGCTCAGCATCGGGTTGTTGCGCCAGTTGGGGTTGGAGCCGGCAGGCGCGCGGGCGGCAGCGGCATCGGCGCGGCGGGCGGCGACGTCGGGATCATTCGGCCAGGCGGCATTGCGGGCGCTGGCGGGGTCCTGCGGACGCGGCAGGGTCGAGTTCGGCGGCACGACCAGCGGCGGGCGCTGGCGATACTCGATGTCGTCACCCGGACGGCCGCCGACGACGCCTTCCATCAGGTTCTTGAAGAGCATGCCTTCCTGGGCGAGCGCGGGCTGCGCCGCCAAGGCGAGGCCGCCGGCCAGCAGCAGATGCGTCACGCGGATGCGATGCGCCATGTCAAACCTCCCTCGGGGATATTGCTTCCCCGTCTCTAACCGCAGACGAACGGCAAAACGATGGCGAAGCCGGTTTCAGGCCGCGTTTTCGGCCGCCGGCCGGAAGGACTCATACAGCAGCCCGACCACCCCGACAACGATGGCGGCGTCGGCGATGTTGAAGATGTACCAGCTGAAGCTGCCCCAATGCAGGTGAACGAAGTCCACGACCGCGCCATAGACGGCGCGGTCGAGCCCGTTGCCGAGCGCGCCGCCGACGATGAGGGCGAGGCTCGCCACCGTCAGCGGCCGCTGCTCGCGCCACATCCAGCGGCCGAGCCAGATCGCGGCCGCGATCGAGATCACGACGAGGCCCCAGCGGCCGATGTCGCTGTGCTGCTGGAACAGGCCGTAGGAAATGCCGCGGTTCCAGGCGAGCACGATGTCCATGAAGGGTGTGACCGCGAAGGGTCCCGTCTCCGCCAGGCGCAGCCCGAAGAGCAGCCAGAGCTTCAGCGCCTGGTCGACGAGGAAGACGACCAGGACGATGGCAAGGCCGAGGCGGCGGGCGGGGCTCACGCGGCGCCCCGGCCCAGTTCGCGCAGCGCCTTCGCGTCACGCGGCGTCACGGCGGGATAGGCCGGGTCGGCCGTAGCGGGATCGAAATACCGCCAGGAGCGCGCGCATTTGACGCCGTCGGCGCGGTGGGGGACGACCGCCACGCCCGGCACCTCGGGCAGGCGGACCGCATCGGCCGGGCCCTCCCCGCTCTCGACGCGGATGGCGGAGGTGATGCTGATCTCGGCGAGATCGGCTCCCGACAGTGCCGCGAGCAGATCGGGATCGGAGACGAAGACCTGCGGGGCGGCTTCGAGCGAGGAGCCCAAACGCTTGGCCGCGCGCTCCAGCTCGAGTGCGCCGGTGACGACGCGGCGGACCTTGCGGATCTTGCTCCAGCGCTCGGCCAGTTCGGCATCGAGCCAGGCATCGGGCACGCTGGCGAAGAGTTCGAGATGGACCGAGCCGTCGAGCGTCTTCTGCTCGGGATAACGCTCCAGCCAGGCTTCCTCGGCGGTGAAGACCAGGATCGGCGCAAGCCAGGTCGTCAGGCAGCGGAAGAGATGGTCGACGACGGTGAGCGCGCTCTTGCGGACATGGCTCGAGAGCGGATCGCAATAGAGCGCGTCCTTGCGGACATCGAAATAGAAGGCCGAGAGCTCGGTGTTCATGAACTGCGACAGCAGCGTCACGACCTTCTTGTAGTCGTAGGTCCGGTAGGCCTCCTCGACCTGCGGGCCGATCTCGGCCAGCCGGTGCAGCATCAGCCGCTCCAGCTCCGGCATGGTCTGGACGTCGGCGACGCGGATGTCCTCGCTGAAATGGGCGAGCGTGCCGAGCATCCAGCGCATCGTGTTGCGCAGCTTGCGGTAGGTCTCGACGAAGGTCTTCAGGATCTCCTTGCCGATGCGCAGATCGTCGGAATAGTCGGCCGCCGCGACCCAGAGGCGCAGGATGTCGGCGCCCGAGTCCTTGATGATGTCCTGGGGCGCGGTGACGTTGCCCTTGGACTTCGACATCTTCTCGCCCTTCTCGTCGAGGCAGAAGCCGTGCGTCAGCACGATGTCGTAGGGCGCGCGGCCGCGCGTGCCGCAGCTTTCGAGCAGCGAGGAGTGGAACCAGCCGCGATGCTGGTCCGAGCCCTCGAGATACATCACCCGGTCATTGCCGCCGTCGCCGCGGCGCCTTGCGCGCAGATCGGCCCGCTTCTCCAGTGTGAAGGCGTGGGTCGAGCCTGAATCGAACCAGACGTCGAGCACGTCGGTGACGCGCTCGTAACTCGCCGGGTCATAGCCGAAGGGCTTCAGGAAGCGCGCACCGTCGGTGTCGGTGAACCAGGCGTCGGCGCCTTCCGCCTCGAAGGCCTCGGCGATGGCGGCGTTCACCTTCGCATCGACGAGGATCTCCTTGCTCTCCTTCGCGACGAAGACGGTGATCGGCACGCCCCAGGCGCGCTGGCGCGAAACCACCCAGTCGGGGCGGTTGGCGATCATGCCGTTGATGCGGTTCTCACCCGCTGCGGGGACCCATTGGGTGTCCTTGATCGCGCCGAGCGCGACCTCGCGTAGGGTGCGGTTGCCCAGCGTGTCGACGCCCTTGTCCATGGCGATGAACCATTGCGGCGTGTTGCGGAAGATCACCGGCTTCTTCGAGCGCCAGCTATGGGGATACTGGTGCTTGAGCCGCCCGCGCGCGACGAGGTTGCCGGACGCCGCGAGCGCTTTGATGACGACCTCGTTGGCGTTGCCCTTCTCGCCCTTGTCGGTGATGACCTGCGCGCCCTCGAAGCCCGGCGCGTCGGTGGTGAAGCGGCCATCGGCATCGACGGTGTAGGGGATGCGGGTCTCGATACCGCGCTCGGAGAGCTGGCGGCCATTGCTCATCCAGACATCGAAGTCCTCGCGGCCATGGCCCGGCGCGGTGTGGACGAAGCCGGTGCCGGCATCGTCGGTGACATGGTCGCCGTCGAGCAGGGGCACGTCGAAGTCGTAACCGCGGCCACGCAGGGGGTGGGCGCAGGTCAGGCCGGCGACATCCGTCGCGTCAATTTCTTGGACTAGTTCAAAAGCTTCGACCTTCGCAGCTTTGAATACGCCTTCGGCCAGATTTTTCGCGAGGATGTAGGTCGCACCGACCTTCGCCCAGTTATTCTCAGGCGCGGCAGTGACGCGATAAAGACCGTAGGCGATCTTGTGGTTGAATGAGATCGCGCGGTTGCCGGGAATTGTCCAAGGCGTCGTCGTCCAAATGACGACCGACGCATTGCAGTAGAGATTTTGGTCTTCTCGTTCGGTCGCGAGTTCGACCGGAAACGCCACGAACACCGTGTCGCTCGTGTGCTCCTCGTACTCGACCTCGGCCTCGGCCAGCGCGGTCTTCTCGACGACCGACCACATCACCGGCTTGGAGCCGCGATAGAGCTGGCCGGTCTCGGCGAATTTCATGATCTCGCGGGCGATCTGCGCCTCTGCGGGAAAGGCCATGGTCAGGTAGGGGTCGTCCCAGTCGCCCTCGACGCCGAGCCGCTTGAACTCTTCGCGCTGGATCGAGACCCAGTGCTCGGCGAAGGTGCGGCATTCCTTGCGGAACTCAACGACATCGACGTCGTCCTTGTTCAGCCCCTTGGCGCGGTACTGCTCCTCGATCTTCCACTCGATCGGCAGGCCGTGGCAGTCCCAGCCCGGCACATAGTTGGAATCGAAGCCCAGCATCTGCTGCGAGCGCGTGACGAGATCCTTCAGGACCTTGTTGAGCGCATGGCCGATATGGATGTTGCCGTTGGCGTAGGGCGGGCCGTCATGCAGGACGAAGCGGTCGCGGCCTTTGCCGGCCTCGCGCAGCTTGCGGTAGAGGTCCATCTTCGCCCAGCGGGCGAGCAGTTCCGGCTCGCGCTGCGGCAGCCCGGCCCGCATCGGGAACTCGGTCTGGGGCAGGAACAGCGTCTGGGAATAATCGACGGCGGCGGATGTATCGGCGGTCTTGTCGGTCATGGTCCGGCTCGGGCAAGGCGGGCTGGCCTGCCATCATCGTCTGGCGTGGCGCTGTCCGCTGGAAAACAGGAAGAATTGCGACGGTCACCCGGCCTGCGCGCACGCCCGCGCTTCTAGCGCAGGGCGGCAGCCGGGCCCGTAATTCGCCGGAGCCTGATGAAGCGGAAGATGCGCAACATGATCATGATCGGCTTCTAGAGCAAAAATCTCAGCGCAGGAACCACTACGGTCATCCGGAAAGGCTCAGGAATGGATCCCGGGTCTCCCTGCGGTCGCCCGGGATGACGGCGCGCTTTTCTAACGCGAGGTTGCTCTAGCAAAGCCCCCTTACGGAAGGAAGGGCGGCGTGGTGCTCAGGATCTCGCGGGCGCGGGCGCTGTCGGCGTCCATCTGGGTAATCAGGGCTTCCAGCGAGTCGAACTTCGCCTCGCCGCGCAGCCAGGCGACGAGCGCGACGTCCACCTGCTGGCCATAGAGGTCGCCGGCGAAGTCGAAGACGAAGGTTTCCAGCCGCGGCGCGCCGTCGTCGAAGGTCGGGCGGCTGCCGAAGCTGGCGACGCCGTCATGCCAGATGCCGTCGATCTTCATGCGCACGGCATAGATGCCGTATTTCAGCCGGCAGTCGCGGGGCAGATGCAGGTTGGCGGTGGGGTAGCCGAGCTCGCGGCCGCGCTTGTCGCCATGGGCCACGACGCCGCGCACGAACCAGGGCCGGCCGATCAGGCCCGCCGCGCGGGCGACGTCGCCGTGCTCGAGGGCCGTGCGGATCAGGGTCGAGGAGACGGGCTCGCCCTCCCAGGCGAAGGGCGGCACGACGACGACGGGGACGCCCTGCCCCGCGCAGCGCTCCTGCAGCATCTCCGGCGAGCCCGCCCGGCCCTGGCCGAAGTGGAAATCGTAACCGCAGACGAGACCGGCGGCACCGAGGCGGCCGAGCAGAAGATCGTCGACGAAGGCTTCCGCCTGGATCGCGGCGACGGCCCGGTCGAAGGGTAGGACGAAGGTGAGCGGCAGGCCGAGCCCGCCGAGCAGCTCCGTCTTCACGGCGGGCGGCGTCAGGCGAAAGACCGGCTCCTCGGGCTTGAAGACACTGCGTGGATGGGGCTCGAAGGTCAGCGCCGCCGCCTGCCGCCCGAGTGTTCCGGCCAGATCGACGGCCTCGCGCGCCAGCTCGGCATGGCCGCGATGCACCCCGTCGAAATTGCCGAGCGCGACGACGCAGCCGCGCAGCGCCGCCGGCACGGGCTTGTCGAGGTCGAGAACGAAGCTGGAGGATGCGTCGGCGGAAGAGGTCATCGGTGCGGGCGATCCGGACATCCGGCATGCGCCGGACCGGCCCCTCATTGGCCAGCGGCGGCGAAGCGTCAAGCCGGGCCGTCGCCCGATGGCCGTCGGCAGCGTCAGCCGCGCGGCCGGGCCGGCGGCAGGGCGACCCAGGCCTCGCCCTCGAGCACGGCCTTGCCGTCGACCAGGCATTCGCAGAACAGCCGGGCGCGGCGGCGCTCCGCCACCAGTTCCATCACCTCGACGCGCGCCGTCACCACGTCGCCGATCTTGACGGGCGCGAGGAAGGTCAGGGTCTGCGACAGATAGACCGCGCCGGGGCCCGGCAGCCGCGTGCCGAGCAGAGCCGAGACCAGGCTCGCGGTCAGCATGCCATGGGCGATGCGCTGGCCGAACTTGGTATTGGCGGCGTAGCGGTCGCAGAGATGGATCGGGTTGGCGTCGCCGGAGAGGTCCGCAAAGAGCGAAACGTCGCGCTCCATCACCGTCCGCATGAGGCTCTGGCTCATGCCGATCGTCAGGTCCTCGAAGGCGTGGACGGTATAAAGGGCGCTGGTCATCGGTGCGGATGCCTCGGTTCGACCACGGCGTGGGGGCGCGGCTGGATCGATCTTTGCTGCGTCGCAACCTCTCACAGCGGCAAAAAGCCGGCCATTGGACTTTCGTGGCTGGCGGGCAAAAGCCCGTAACCCATCGTCACTGCGGCATTGGATTAACGGCTTTGAAACAAGGCCGCGGTAACGCTGGGTCCACTGACTGCCGCCGCGCTTGCAGCGGCCCGGCGCGGCTTGATCCGCGCCGTCACCGTTTGCTTGGAGCACCGCAATGGCTCTCGACCCGTCCATGCCCATTCTGGTGGTCGATGATTACCAGACGATGGTCCGGATCATCCGCAACCTGCTGAAACAGCTGGGTTTCGAGAATGTCGACGATGCTTCGGACGGACAGGCGGCCATCGCCAAGATGCGGGACAAGCAGTACGGCCTGGTGATCTCCGACTGGAACATGGAGCCGATGACCGGCTTCGAGCTGCTGCAGAGGGTGCGCGAGGAAGACGCGCTGGCCTCGACGCCCTTCATCATGGTGACGGCGGAATCGCGCACCGAAAACGTCATCGCCGCCAAGAAGGCCGGCGTGAACAACTACATCGTGAAGCCGTTCAACGCGCAGACCCTGCGCTCGAAGATCGAATCCGTCTGCACGGGCTGATCCCCGCGCGAGGCGCCAGCCCGCGCCTGCCGCGCCTCACCAGACGAGATGCGGCAGCGCATAGGCGGGGCGGTGGCTCTGCCGGCCGAACCAGCCGTGGCGCTCGTCCCAGGACGCCTCCATCAGATCCTGCGCATGGATGCCCGCCAGCACCATGATGCCCGTGATGCCGAAGGCGTCCGCGCCGGCGATGTCAGTGCGGATGGCGTCGCCGATACCGCAGACCCGCTCGCGCGGGATCGGCGCGCCGCGCCGCCGCTCGGCTTCTGCCAGCGCCGCCTCGTAGATCGGGGCATGCGGCTTGCCGGCATAGATCGCCCGCCCGCCGATCTCCTCATAGGCCAGCGCGACCGAGCCGGCGCAGGGCACGATCTTGCCGCCGCGTTCGACGACGAGGTCGGGATTGGCGCAGATCATCTCGAGCCCGCGCGCGGCGAAGCCGGCGAGCAGCCCGGCATAGGTCTCGGCCGTATCGGTCTCGTCATCCATTAGGCCGGTGCAGAGGACGTAATCCGCAGCCTCGGGCGCAACCTCGGGCGCGTCGAGGCCTGCGACGAGGGGCCGGTCCCGCTCCGGCCCGAGCCTGAACATCGGCCGGCCGGCCCGCGCCGCGATCAGGCCGCGGCAGACATCGCCGGAGGTGACGATCGCGTCCCAGGCCGAGCGCGGCACGCCGAAACCGTCCAACTGCTGCTCGATCACCGCGGCGGGCCGCGGGGCGTTGGTCACGAGGATGACGGTGATTCCGCGCTCGCGCATCGCGACAAGGGCCGCGACGGCCTCGCGGAACGCGGCAACGCCGTTATGGACCACGCCCCAGACATCGCAGAGGCAGAGGTCGAAACGGCCGGCGATCTCGGAGAAGCCCGACAGCGGCAGGGTCGGCGGGGTGGCGGATGACGGCACGGCGGGTGGCTCCCTGACTCGATGCCGCCGGCTTTACAGGATCACGCCGCGCCTCGCACCTGCGAAAGGCCGGGCGGCGGCGGTCAGGCCGTGGCGCGGCGCAGGACCGAGCGGAAGGACTGCCGCTCCGGCGGAGCCTCGCGGGCGGCCGCCGGCTGGGCGGGATAGTCCACGACCTCGGCCAGGCGCTGCTCCGGCGCGGGGGCGGGCGGCGCCGGCTGCTCGGCCGCGGCGGGTTCGGCCGGCTCGGCGAAGACGTCTGGCTTGACCGGTCGCGGTGGCGAGAAGACCGCCCCCTGCCCCATCGCGACGCCGAGATCGATCATATCCGCGACGGTCGGGTCGTCGCCGACTTGGTCGGCGATCAGGACGATCGAGGCACGCGCCAGCAGCGCCGTGAGATCGGCCGGCGCGATGTCGGCCGTCTGGTTGTCGACCTGCTCCATCAGCAGGGCGGCGGGCGCCTTGACGAAGCGGATGCCGCGATCGAACAGCGACACGGGGTCGAGCCTGAGATCGGCCAGTTCGTCGAGCGCGAAGCGCACGCCATTGGCAGACATGGCGCCGAGCAAGCCGAGGCTGGCCGGGTCCAACCCGCGGAACACGCGCTGCGGCATCTCGATGATGAGGTGGCCGGTGTGCTCGCGATACTTTTCGAGGATGCGCGACAGCGTTGCCAGCGCCTTCGAGGAACTCCAGGTCGCGCTGCTAAAATTGCAGGAGACGAAGAGTTCGCCGGGCTTGGAGCCGAGATGGCGGGCGATGGCCAAGGCCCGGGTCAGCACGAGCGCATCGAGCGTCGGGCCGAAGCCGCGCTCCTCGATGACGGGGATGAACTCGTGCGGCAGCAGCAGCGTGTGCTCATCGAGCCGCAGCCGCACCAGCGCCTCATAGCCGCGCGTGCGGCGCTGCGGCAGCTGTACGATCGGCTGCAGATGAACCTCGACGCGACCGTCCGACAGGGCGGCCCCGATGACGGCGGCGCGCTCCGAGGCCGCGCGCTCCTCCGCCTGGCGGGCGGCTTCCGCACGCTCGGCCGCCTGTGCCTTCAGGCGCTCCTGCCGCGCGGCTTCCGGATCGACGACGACCAGCGGCGCAGCCTTGGCAGCGGCCAAAGCCATGGCCGGGGATCGTACTTCCGGCTCCGGGGCGGCGGCGCGCGACTGAACCGCGGCCAGGGCGGCGTCGTGATCGGCCAGTGTGGTGGCGACCTGGTGGATCAGATCGCCGAGAAGACCGACCTCGGCCGTGAGTTCGTTGATGGCGGCTCGCGCGGGAGCGGCATCGGCATCGCGCATCGGCATCTGCTCGACGCGCTTGGAGAGGGCATCGATACGGATCGCGTTGGTCGCCAGCCGAACCTTGACCTCGCCAACGGCGGCGAGGACCTGCTCGCGCTGCGCTTGCGACCTCCGGTCGGTCAGCCACATCGAGCCGAGCCAGCCCGCGCCGGCCAGCAACAGGCCGAGCGCGGCACCCAGAGGCGTCGGCCAGAGCAGCGTCAGGACCGCGCCCGCCGACAGGCCGGTGACGGCGCTGGCGAGAGGATGCAGGGCATTCGGTCGGAGAGGGGCCAAGGCAGCGATCGCGCGAGGGGTTGATCGGGAGAAACGGCGAATCACACCACTGCAACAACACTAGCCGCAGACCCGCGCGGAGGCGAGCTTTAGCCCGTTTTCACCCGTCGAAAGGCCAGTTCTCCCCCGGCAAGGGCGGGCGCCGCCGTCAGTGGCGGCCGACGCCCAGCTCCGCGAGCAGGCGATCGGTGACCTCAACCCCGAAGCCGCGACGCAGCAGCCAGGTCCGTGGCTCGCTGTGGAAGGCCGGGAACTGCTCGCAAAGTTCGCTCAGCGCGCGGGCGCGCTCGTCGGTGTCGCCGGTCTGCACAGCACGGATCGCGCGCCCGAGCAGCGAGAAGGGATGGTTGCCGCCGCCGAGGAATTCGCCATGCCCGCGCGACACCTGCCGCGCACCGAGGAGATGGGCGCCCAGCAGGGCATAGAAATCATAGGAGGCCGGGCGCCCGGCGCTCAGCGCGATCGCCTTCTCCAGCATCGGCAGCCCCTCGGCCGGCCGGTTGAGCTGGATGTAGCGGGCGCCGAGCATCGCCATGATGTCGGGATCATAGGGGTTGCGGGCCATGGCGATCCGCCCGGCGGCCAGCCCTTCGTCGATGGCGCCGCGCTTGAACAGCGTCGTCATCAGCGCCTGCTGCGCGCGGGCGCTGGAGGGCGCGAGCCGAACCGCCGTCAGCGCCGCCGTCAGGGCGCGCTCCAGCGGCGGGTCCGGCAGCGGGTTGAAGCCGAAGCTCTGCTCGAAGACCGTCAACTGGGCGAGCTGGATCCAGGCGGGGTAAAAGGTCGGATCACGCCGGACCAGATCCAGCAGGCAGCTGCGGGCGGCGAGATGGTCCTGCGCCGCCATCGTCCGGCGCACGTCGATCGCCTCATAGATGCAGCGCATCGGGCCTGCGGGCCGGTTCTGACGGATGTCGGCGTGGATGATGCCGAAGGGCTCCGCCAGCCGCGTCGCCAGCCGCCTCGCATTTTCGGGAAGGTCCTCGTCATTCGCGGTCAGGACGCGCGTCGAGGAGGCCGACCAGATGATGCGCCCGTCCGGGACCGCCTTCAGCCGGCCGAAGCCTTCCGTGCTGCCGGCGACGCTGTGGGCCGACATCTCCAGCACATAGTCCGCTTCCGGCGGCAGCGGCTGCCCGGGTGCCGGCACCTTGACGGTCAGGAGGTCGTCGAAACGGGAGAGCGCATCGACCAGGAAATTCGTGAAGCGGCGGGAGGCTGCGGCGAGCTCGGCATCGGGCAGGTCCGGCACCGAGATGACGAGGACGGTCGTCTCCAGCGGTTCCGCGACAGGCTTGCCGGGGCTGGCAAGGGGCATCTCCTGGCCCGTGCTCGCCATCGCCGCGCCGGCCTCCCGCATCGAGGCGACGCGGTTGTCCGTGCGCGCCCCCAGCAGGCCGCCATACCAGGCCGCGAGCGAGAGCAGTGCCAGGCCCAGCGACAGACCCGCCGCCAGCGGCCAGCGCTTCGCGAGGCGGCGCTCGAGCGGCCGCTCGCCGGCCGGCATCGGATGGCGCGGTCCAGACGGCGGGAAGGACGGGTCGAGGACGCTGCGCGCCGGCCCCTCGACTTCGGCCGCCATACGCTCGACGCGCTCGAAGGCCGGGACATAGGCGCCGACGGGGATGGTGATTCGCAGCGGATCGGCCGTGCCCTCGCCGGCATAGTACTGCGCCAGCGCCCGGCGCAGGCGGCCGGCCTCGACGCGGACGATCGGGTCCGACTGCGGATCGAAATCGGGAGAACGGCCGAAAGCCTCGACCGCGATGGTGTAGCCCTTCAGCTCGCCGCCGCGGCCGGCGATGGCGCGTTCGACGATGAAGGCGAGGAAGGCGGAAAGCTGCGGCGCCGCGCGGAAGGCATCCGACGCGAGGATGCGCGCGAGCCCCGCGCGGATCTCCGCGACAGGTTCGTTTTCGAGCGGTTCCGAGCCTGCGCCAAATGCGTCCATGGGGGTCCGGTTCAGTTTACACCCCTTTTTCGGATTACAGCAAAAGCGACGCTGGGTCACCCCACTGCGCCAACACGCCCCCGCTGTCACGGCCACGCAGGGATGCCCCGTCCCGCATGCGATTTACAGCCCGGATCGTGCTGTTAGGTTGAGTTATTGTTAATCACAGGATCCGCCCGATGACCGCAGCCTCCTCCCCGATCGCGAGCCCTAACGATCTCGAGGCCTTCTGGATGCCGTTCACGGCGAACCGGGCCTTCAAGCAGCGCCCCCGCATGATCTCCCGGGCGGAGGGGATGTACTACTACACCCCCGAGGGCAAGCCGGTGATGGACGGCACGGCGGGCCTGTGGTGCTGCAATGCCGGGCACAAGCGCCGGCCGATCATCGAGGCGATCCAGGCCCAGGCCGAGGAGCTCGATTTCGCCCCGAATTTCCAGTTCGGCCATCCCAAGGTCTTCGCGGCCGCCGCCCGAATCGCGGCGCTGGCGCCGGGCGATCTCGATCATGTGTTCTTCGCCGGCTCCGGCTCTGAGGCCGCCGACACGGCGCTGAAGATCGCGATCGCCTACTGGAACGTCACCGGCAAGGGCTCGAAGACCCGGCTGATCGGGCGCGAGCGCGGCTATCACGGCGTCGGCTTCGGCGGCATCTCGGTCGGCGGCATCGTCTCCAACCGCAAGTTCTTCGGCTCGCTGCTGGCGGGCTCCGATCACATGCCCGCGACCTATGACCGCGAGAAGCAGCGCTTCACCAAGGGCGAGCCGGAGTACGGCGCGCATTTCGCCGACGAGCTCGAGCGGATAGTCACCCTGCACGACGCCTCGACCATCGCCGCCGTGATGGTGGAGCCGATGGCGGGCTCGACCGGCGTGCTGCCGCCGCCCAAGGGCTATCTCCAGCGCCTGCGCGAGATCTGCACCAAGCACGGCATCCTGCTGATCTTCGACGAGGTCATCTCGGGCTTCGGGCGGCTGGGCTTCGCCTTCGCGGCCGAGCGCTACGGCGTCATCCCCGACATGATCACCTTCGCCAAGGGCGTGACCTCGGGCACCGTGCCGATGGGCGGCGTGATCGTGCGCAAGCACATCTACGATGCCTTCATGAACGGCCCGGAGAATGCGATCGAGCTGTTCCACGGCTACACCTATTCCGGCCATCCGCTGGCGGCGGCGGCTTCGCTGGCGACGCTCGACATCTATCGCGACGAGGGCCTGTTCGAGCGGGCGAAGACACTGGAGCCGCTCTGGGCCGATGCGATCATGGAGCTGAAGGAGGAGCCCAACGTGCTCGACATCCGCACGCTCGGGCTCGTCGCCGGCATCGACCTGTCCTCGCGGCCCGAAGGCGTCGGCAAGCGCGCCTATGCCGCGATGGAGCACGCCTTCCACGAGGAGGGCCTGATGATCCGCGTCACCGGTGACACGATCGCGCTGACCCCGCCGCTGATCGTGACCGAAGACCAGATCGGCGAGATCGTCGAGAAGACGCGCCGGGTGATCCGGGCCGTGGCGGGGTAAAGTGATGGCGCGCGTGACACGCATCGAGGTCGGCCCCACCAAGGGCCGTGCCCATCCAACCGAAGTGCACGCGCGCATCAAAACGTTTGGTGAAGGCGCGCGAGGCCCGGTCGTGCAGATCGACACGTTCGGATCGCACGACCGCGATGTTCCGGGGAAACTTAGTCAGACACTGCAGTTTGATCGCGCATCTGGAACGGAACTGCTCGCAATCCTACAGAAGGCCTTCGGAAAGTGAGCCGCTAAGCACGCCCCAGCTTCCCATACCGCGCGATCACCCGCTCTCGCTTCAGCCGCGAAAGGCACTGGAGCCAGAAGATTCCGTCGAGCTGGTCGATTTCGTGCTGGTGGCAGGTGGCGAGGAAGCCTTCGGCCTCCGCCTCATGGGCGGTGCCGTCGAGATCGCGCCAGCTCACGCGGATTTTCGCCGGCCTCTCGACCTCCTCGGTGACGCCGGGCATCAAGACGCTGCCTTCGGTTGTACGGGCGGTTTCCGGCGAGGCCCAGAGGATCTGCGGGTTGACATAAGTGCGGACCTCGCCGGGCGTCAGCTCCAGCACGACGAGGCGCAGGGGCACGCCGACATGGGGCGCGGTGATGCCGACGCCGGGCGCGGCACGCATCGTCTCCAGCAGATCGGCGGCGAGCTGGCGCAGATCCGCATCGAAGCGTTCGACCGGCTCCGCGACCGCGCGCAGGCGCGGATCGGGGAACCGGAGGATCGGCAGGATTGCCAAGGCTGCCTCAGGCTGCCTTGGCTGCGGCCTTCGCGGCGGCGGCGCCGTAATAGCTCTCGCCGGTCTTGGCCATGCGCTTGAGCTGGCGGTTGGGCTTGAAGCGCTCGCCATGCTTCTTGGCGAGCCCCTCGCAGAGCTTCACGAAGGCGGCCGCGCCCATATTGTCGATGAAGGACAGCGTGCCGCCCGAATAGGGCGCGAAGCCGAAGCCGATGATCGAGCCGACATCGGCCTCGCGCGGATCGGTGACGACGCCTTCCTCATAGGTGCGCGCCGCCTCCAGCGCCTGCGTCACCAGAAGGCGGTGCTGCAGCTCCTCCATATCGACCTGTTCCGGCGCCAGACGCTTGCCGACGAGATCGGCCAGCCCCGGCCAGAGGCGCTTGGGCCCGGATTCCGGATAGTCGTAGAAGCCCTTGCGGTTCTTGCGGCCGAGACGTCCGTTCTTCTCGACCATGTCGGAGAGCAGCTTCTCCTGCGCGGGATCGACGGCACCCTCGCCGAGCTGGGCCTTGGTGGCCTTCAGCACCTTGAATGCGAGATCGACCGCGACCTCGTCATTGAGCGAGAGCGGACCGACCGGCATGCCGGCCTGCTTGCCGGCCTGCTCTATCATCGCCGGCGGCACGCCCTCCATCAGCATAAGATGGCCTTCGCGCAGATAATTGCCGACGCAGCGATTGGCGTAGAAGCCGCGCGTATCGTTGACGACGATCGGCGTCTTCTTGATGGCGCGGACGAAGTCGAGCGCCATGGCGAGCGCCTTCTTGCCGGTCTTCTTGGCCATGATGACCTCGACCAGCAGCATCTTCTCGACTGGCGAGAAGAAATGGATGCCGATGAAGTTCTGCGGCCGCTGGCTCGTGGTGGCGAGCCCGGTGATCGGCAGCGTCGAGGTGTTGGAGCCGAAGACGGTCTTGGGGCCGACAGCCACCTCGACCTTCGCGATGACCTCGGCCTTGACCTTGGGATCCTCGAAGACGGCCTCGACGACGAGGTCGCAGCCCTTGAGCGCGGCATAGTCGGCCGTGGCGGTGATGCGCCCGAGCAGCGCGTCGCGGTCGGCGGTCTTGGCGCGGCCCTTCATGATCTGGTCGGAGACGAGCTTGTGCGAATAGGCCTTGCCATTGTCGGCGGCCTCCTGGTCGCGGTCGACCAGCACGACCTCGAGCCCGGCCTGGGCCGTGACATAGGCGATGCCGGCGCCCATGAAGCCTGCGCCGACGACGCCGACCCTCTTCAGCTTGCTCGGCGGCACATCGGCGGGGCGGCGCGCGCCCTTGTTGAGCTCCTGCATCGAGACGAAGAGCGAGCGGATCATCGAGGCCGCCTCCTTCGTCCGCAGGATCTTGGCGAAGTAGCGGCTCTCGACCTTGAGACCGAGGTCGATCGGGAGCTGCAGGCCCTCGTAGACGGCCGAGAGGATGGCGCGGGCCGCCGGGTAGTTGTCGTTGGTCTCGCGGCGATAGATCGCGTTGGCGGGCGGCCAGATCTGCATGCCGGCCGGCGAATAGACCTTGTTGGAGGGCAGCTTGAAGCCCTTCTGGTCCCAGGGAGCGGTCGCAGTCGGGTTGGCCTTGAGCCACTCCTTGGCGTTGGCCACGAGCTGATCGCGTGGGACGACGGCATGAACGAGGCCGGTGTTACGCGCGGGCAGCGCCTTCACCTGCTCGCCCTTGAACATCATCTGGAGGGCGTCGCCGGTCTGCATCAGCCGTGCGACGCGCTGGGTGCCGCCGGCGCCGGGGAAGAGCCCAACCTTGATCTCGGGCAGGCCGACGCGGGTCGAGGCATCGTCGGAGACGACGCGGTACTGGCAGGCGAGCGCGAGTTCGAAAGCGCCGCCGAGGCAGACGCCGTGGATGGCAGCGGCGAAGGGTTTCCCGCAGGTTTCGAGCTTGCGGTAGAGCAGCGAAAGCTTGCGGCTCTCGTCGAAGAAGCTCTGCATCGCGACGGGCTCGCCCTTCTCCTTCGACAGCTTGACGAAGAGGTCGCGCAGGCCCTGCAGCATGGTCAGGTCGGCGCCACCGGAGAAGGCCTCCTTGCCGGAGGTGATCACGCAGCCCTTGATCGCCTCGGTCGAGGCGACCGTGTCGATGATCTGGTCGATCTCGGCCATCAGCTCGGGCGTGATGACGTTCATCGAGCGGCCCGGCATGTCCCAGGTCGCGGTCGCGATGCCGTCGGAATCGGTCTCGAAGCGGAAATTGGTGAGGTTCATGATGGCTTTCCTCAAACCCGTTCGATGATGGTGGCGACGCCCATGCCGGCGGCGACGCAGAGCGTCACCAGGGCGGTGTTCTTGTCCGTCCGCTCCAGCTCGTCGAGCACGGTGCCCAGGATCATCGCGCCGGTGGCGCCGAGCGGGTGGCCCATGGCGATCGCGCCGCCATTCACGTTCAGGATGTCGTCGTCGATGTCGAAGGCCTGCTGGAAGCGCAGCACGACAGAGGAAAACGCCTCGTTCAGCTCGAACAGGTCGATGTCCTTGGTGGTCATGCCGGCCTTGCGCAGCACCAGCTCGGTGACGTCGACCGGGCCGGTCAGCATCAGCGCGAGATCCGAGCCAACGGTGGCGAAGGCGCGGATGCGGGCGCGCGGCTTCAGCCCCGCCGCCTTGCCGCCCTTCTTGGAACCGACGAGAACGGCCGCCGCGCCATCGACGATGCCCGAGGAGTTGCCGGCATGGTGCACGTGATTGACGAACTCGACATCGGGATGCGCCGCCGTCGCGACCGCGTCGAACCCGCCCATCTCGCCCATCTGGACGAAGGAGGCCTTCAGCGCAGCGAGCGCCTGCATGTCGGTGCCCGGCCGGATCGTCTCGTCGCGGGCAAGGATGGTCAGGCCGTTGACGTCGGTGACCGGGATGACCGAATTCTTGAAGCGTCCCGCCTCCCAGGCGGCATGGGCGCGCTTGTGCGAGCGCACGGCATAGGCGTCGACATCGTCACGCGAGAAACCGTATTTCGTCGCGATCAGATCGGCCGAGATGCCCTGCGGCATGAAATACGTGTCGATGGCGACGGAGGGGTCGAGCGCGATGCCGAAGCCCGAGGCGCCCATGCCGACGCGGCTCATGCTCTCGACGCCGCCGCCGATCGCCATCTCCTTCTGGCCCGACATCACCTGCGCGGCGGCGAGGTTCACCGCATCCAGCCCCGAGGCGCAGAAGCGGTTGATCTGGATGCCCGGCACCTCCTTGCCGTAGCCGGCCTTGAGGGCGACCGTGCGGGCGATGTCGGCACCGGCCTCGCCGACCGGATCGACGCAGCCGAAGACGACGTCCTCGACGAGCTTGGTGTCGAGGTCGTTGCGGTCCCGGATCGCGCGCAGCGTCGTCGTGCCGAGCTCGATCGCGGTGACCTCGTGCAGCGAGCCGTCGGCCTTGCCCTTGCCGCGCGGCGTGCGGACATGGTCGTAGATGAATGCGTCTGCCATCAGGGGCCTCCCGGGCTGGCCGCTGCGAGGCGGCTCGTTTTCGTGCCGGACGTCATGGTCGGGCTTGACCCGACCATCTCGTCATCCAGCGGTTTCGGCAAGGTCTGCCAGAGATGGTCGGGTCAAGCCCGACCATGAGGCGCGATCGTCAGAACTGCTCGGCGCTCAGCGCCATCGTCGAATCCGAGCCGCTGGTGATCCGTGCCAGATGCGCCGCCGTCTCGGGCAGGCTGCGCTCCATGAAAAAGCGGGCCGTGACGAGCTTGGTGTTCATGCGCTCGGTCGCGCCATTGGCGCCGGCCTTGAGCTTGTCCTGCGCGACCCTGGCCATCTTGGCCCACATATAGCCGAGCGAGACGAGGCCGAGCAGGTGCATGTAGTCGGTCGCGCCGGCGCCGGCATTATCGGGCTTGGCGAGCGCGTTGTTCATGAACCACATCGTCGCCTGCTGGAGATGGCCGAGCGAGGCGGCCAGCGGCGCCAGAAGAGGCTTCAGCGCCTCGTCCTCGCCGTTCTCCTTCAGGAACGTGCCGACCTCGTTGAAGAAGGCCATGATGGCGCGGCCACCGTCGCGGCCGAGCTTTCGGCCGACGAGGTCCATCGCCTGCACGCCGTTGGCGCCCTCGTAGATCATGGCGATGCGGGCATCGCGCACGAACTGCTCCATGCCCCATTCGGCGATGTAGCCATGGCCGCCGAACATCTGCTGGGCCTTCACCGCGTTGTCGAAGCCGACATCGGTGAGCACGCCCTTCAGCACCGGCGTCATCAGGCCGAGCTGGTCGTCGGCTGCCTGGCGCTCGGCTTCGTCGCCCGAACGATGGGCGATGTCCGACTTCAGCGCGTTCCAGAGCACGAAGGCGCGCGCCGCCTCGTTGAAGGCCTTGATCGACATCAGGGTGCGGCGGACGTCGGGATGGACGATGATCGGGTCGGCGGCCTTGTCGGGGCTCTTGGCGCCGGTCAGCGAGCGGCCCTGGACGCGGTCCTTCGCATAGACGACGGCGTTCTGGTAGGCGACCTCGGACTGGGCCAGCCCCTGAATGGCGACGCCGAGCCTGGCCTCGTTCATCATCACGAACATGGCGTTGAGGCCCTTGTTTTCCGTGCCGATGAGCCAGCCCTTCGCCCCGTCATAGTTCATGACGCAGGTGGCGTTGCCGTGAATGCCCATCTTGTGCTCGATCGAGCCGCAGGAGACGTGGTTGTTCTCGCCCACTGAGCCGTCTTCACCGATCGCATTGCGCGGCACGACGAAGAGCGAGATGCCCTTGACGCCGGCCGGCGCGCCCTCGATGCGGGCGAGCACGAGGTGGATGATGTTCTCGGTGATGTCCTGCTCGCCGGCCGAGATGAAGATCTTGGTGCCGGTGATGGAATACGAGCCGTCGCCGTTGGGGACCGCCTTGGTCTTGATCAGCCCGAGATCGGTGCCGCAATGCGGCTCGGTCAGGTTCATGGTGCCCGACCAAATGCCCTCGATCATCTTGGGCAGATAGGTGCGCTTCTGCTCGTCCGAGCCGTGGACGTTCAGCGCAGCGATCGCGCCCATGGTCAGGCCGGGATACATGGCAAAGGCCATGTTCGCCGAGGAGGCGAACTCGTTCATGACGGCGCCGAGTGTGTAGGGCAGACCCTGGCCGCCATACTCCGGATCCATGGCCAGCCCGATCCAGCCGCCCTGGGCATAGGCCTCATGAGCCGCCTTGAAGCCTTTCGGCGTGGTGACGCGGCCATCGGCGTGGCGGGTGCAGCCCTCCTGATCGCCGGAATGATTCAGCGGCTGGAGCACCTCCTCGCAGAGCTTGGCGCCCTCGCCGAGAACGGCCTCGACCACGTCCGGCGTCGCATCGGCGAAGCCCGGCAGGTTGTTGTAGCGTTCGATGTTGAAGACGTCGTTCAGCAGAAACAGGGTGTCTTCGACGGGTGCCTTGTAAACCGGCATGGCGTGCCTCCCTCGCATCGCTTCGAGCGCCGTCGACCGCGACGCATCGTGATAGTTCATATCTAAACTATCTCGACGGCTTTGGCAAGGAAGCTCGCGAGTTCGTGCGTTGTGAGGAGGCCCTAACGACAAACGCCCCGGCGGATGCCGGGGCGTCGATGACATGCATGGAAGACGTGGTCAGGCGGAGGCTATCCGCCGTTCCCGCGCCTCGCCTGCTCAGGACTTGGCGAAGCGGGCGGCAGAGGCTTCGAGCTCGGCGATGGCGTCGTCGATCTCCGAGCGCTGGGCGCGCAGCAGGTCGAGTTGCTCGAGAACCTGCTCGCGGCTGAGCTGCAGGCCACCCACGGACGCGGCGCCGGTGTCGGCGCCCTTCTTGTCCTCATTGGCGAGCATGGCGCGGATCTCCACCAGCGTGAACCCGAGCTGCTTACCCTTCAGGATGAGAGCCAGGCGGGCGCGGTCGCGGCTGGAATAGATGCGCGTCATGCCCGAACGAGCCGGCGCGATCAGACCGCGCGATTCGTAGAAGCGCAGCGTGCGGAGCGTCACGCCGAAGTCGCGGGCGAGATCGCTGATGGTGAAACCGCCCGAGGAATCGGCGTCGTTCAGGGCGGGGTCGGCACGGCCGGTATCAATCGAGGCGGCCGCCAGAGCGGAGCTTTGGCGTGACATCGGGTTCAATCCTTGAATACGGGAACATGTCGCCGGCTTGAATCGCGGCGATCTTGGGGGATGACGACCTTCTATACGGGTCGCTCTCCTAGCGTCAGGTAATATCGCCCTTACCTGAGGTAAGTTACCGTTAGCCGGGGGTGGAATGAGCGCCTCGGCGCGCCGCGTCAAGGCGGCGTTGGGACAAAATTAACGGTTGGGGTCGCGAATCTTAACCCGCTGTTTACCACGTCGGCCAAAAGCTCCCGCCTGCGGATCGGCGTCCTGCCTGCGGCAACGTAATCTTCAGGTGTCGGCGATCCGCAGGAAGCCGCGGCATTCAGGGGCCTGCGTTCTTCCGATCTGGTCAGGAAGCCCCGAAGGCGAGCGTCAACATGGCCACCAGCCTGCCCTGGAGCGTCAAGGGCGTCGATCCCCGCACGCGCGATGCCGCCAAGGCCGCCGCTCGGCGCGCCGGGATGACGCTCGGCGAGTGGCTGGACCACAAGCTCCGCGAGGAAGCCGCGCCCGAGCTGTCGTCGCCCCCGGAGCAGCTCGACATCGCGGCCCTGTCGGAGCGTCTCGCCCGGCTCTCCCAGGGCCAGATGGATACCGCCCCGCAGCCCGCGCCCCCGCTGCCTCGGGACGGAACAGCCCGCCATGAGATCGATGCCGTTCTCGCCCAGGCGGCGCAGATCGAGAAGCTGACCCGGGAGTCGAGCGCCAAGACCGCCGGCGCGCTCGATTCGATCGCCCGCTGGATCGAGACCGCCGAGCAGCGCATGAGCTCGGGCGAGCGCGCCGCCGCCGAGCGCCAGGACCGCGCGACCAGCGTCATCGCCGATGCGATCAAAACGATGGGCGAGCGGCTCGTCGAGATCGAACGCCGCACGAGCGAGGCCGCGCGTGCGCCTGCCCGCAGCGAGCCGGCGCCCCGCCTCGCCTTCAGCCGCGACGGGCTGGCCGCCGCCGTCACCGACATCCGCACGCGCCAGCGCATGCTGGACGACGAAGAGACAGCCGCCCCGCGCGCCCCGACCGCCGCCGCCGAGAGCCGCATCTCCGCGCTGCGCCAGGACCTGCGCGACCTCAGCGCTCGCATCGCGCCGGCCGCCGCCCGCGCCGAGCGTCCGCTGGCGCCCGTCCGTGCGGCGCCCCCTGTGCGCGACCCGCAAATCGACCAGATCGAGAGCCGCATCGCCGATCTCGGCACCAAGCTCGACCGGCTCGACACGCGCGACCGCCTCGACCCCATCCTAAAGCCGCTGGCGCGGATCGAATCCGAGGTTTCGCGCCTCGCTCAGGACCGCTCGGGCGAGAGCTTCCAACGCTTCGAACTCGAGATCGCTCATCTCGCCGCCAAGGTCGACGCGCTCACCGCGCGCGGCAGCGACCGCACGATGCTGGCGCCGGTCCAGCGCGACATCGCCGAGCTGCGCGACATCCTCGCCAGCAGCGGCAACGAAGCCCGGCTGGGCGAGCTGTCTCAGCAGGTCGGCGCGCTGTCGCTCGAGATCGGGCGGATGCGCGACAGCCGCCCTGACGGGCGCGAGCTTCAAGGCCTGACGTCGGCGATCGACGATGTTCGCGACGCCATCCTGTCGGATCGCAGCCAGTCGCGCCTGCAGGATCTCGAGCCGCTGGAGGCCCTTTCCCGGCAGATCCAGACGCTCGCCGGCAAGATCGAGACGCGTCCCGACCGCCAGATCGAGGACCGCATCGACGCGCTGCAGGCCCGCATCGAGCAGCTCGCGGAAAAGGGGCCCACGGGGGTCACGCGCCAGATCGAGGCGCTCGCCGGGCGCATCGAGAACCTCGCCGCCTCCAGCAGCCTCGCCCATCTGGTCAGCGACGGCCAGCCGATTCAGGTCGCGCAGGTCGATCTGCGCCCGGTCGAGGAGATGCTGCGCAATCTCGCCGAGAAGATCGACGAGGCCGGGCGCCCGGGCGCCGATACCGGCGCCTTCGATGCCTTGGAGCGGCAGATCTCGGGCCTCGCCCAGCGTCTCGACGCCGCCGCAGCGACCCGCTCCGCCGAGACCGGCATGGAGCGCACGCTGCAGGACCTCGTGCTGCATCTGCGCTCGCTGCGCGAAGAGACCACCGAGGCCGCCGAGCGCGCCGCCCGCGCCGCGATGTCGGACCATCTCGACAAGGCGCCCCAGGCCAGCGGCCTGTCGGAGCTCAGCACGCTGCTGTCGGGCCTGCACGAAACCCAGGCCTCGACCGGGCGCGAGACGCAGGACGCCATCGGCGCCGTCCACCAGACGCTCGAAACCATCATCTCGCGGCTCTCCAGCCTGGAAGCCGAGCTGGTGTCTGACCGGCAGGCCGCCGCAGCGCCGCGCACGCCGATGCCGCCACGCGTGGCTGCCGCCGAGCGCGCCGCCGCCAAGCCGCCGGCCGCGCCCGCCGGCATCAGCCTGGCGATGGAGGACCGTATCGCCGCTCCCGAGCGTGCGCCCGCTGCGAAGGCGGAGCCGGTCGCCACCACGGCGGCGGCCCAGCTCAATGCCGCGCTCGACGTGCCGCTGGAGCCCGGCTCCGGGCGGCCGCGGGCCGAGACTGCCGCGAGCGGCGTGCCGGATCCGCAGTCGATCCGCCAGAACCTGATCGCCGCCGCGCGTCGCTCCGCCAAGGCGGCCACGGAAGCCGCCGCGACGGCGCCGGCGGCCTCGTCCGAGACGCCCAAGGGCGGCAACCGCCTCAAGGAGATGCTGGAGAAGCGCAAGCGCCCGCTCCTGCTCGGCCTCGCCGCGCTGGTGCTGGCGCTCGGCACGGCCCACCTTGTCAGCGGCGCGCTGAAAGGCCCGCGCACGGCCACGACCGGCGAAGCCGTGCAGAGCCCGATCGCGCCGCGCGAGGAGGCCCCCACCTCCCCGCCTGCCAAGGACCAGTCCTCGGCTCTGCAGCCCGGCACCGTCGCCCCGCAGGCGACCACGCTGGCCGCCGTTCCGGCCAGCGCTCCTGCCGCCGCCGAGATCACCGGCTCGACCACCCAGCCTCCGGCCCCGCCCGCCGCGGCGCCGGTTGCCACCCCGACCCCCGGAACGGCCGAGACGGTTCAGCCCGTGACTGGCCTGGGCGAGCTGCCCGCCGGGCTCGGCGGCCCGGGGCTGCGCAAGGCCGCCCTCGATGGCGACGCGCGCGCCGTCTACGAGCTTGCCAGCCGCGCCGCCGACGGCCCGGCCGCCACCCGCGATCCGAAGCTCGCCATGCGCCTGTTCGAGCGCGCGGCCGTCGCCGGGCTCGCCCCGGCCCAGTTCCGCCTCGGCAATATGTTCGAAAAGGGCATCGGCACGGCCCGCGACCTGTCGCTGGCCCGGGTCTGGTACACGCGAGCCGCCGAGCGCGGCAACGCCAAGGCCATGCACAACCTCGCCGTCCTCCATGCCGAGGGTGTCTCGGGCAAGCCGGATTATGCCTCGGCCACCGACTGGTTCCGGCGTGCCGCCGAGCATGGCGTGCGCGACAGCCAGTACAATCTGGCCGTCCTGCTCGGTCGCGGCCTCGGCGCGCCGACCGACCTCGCCCAGTCCTATCTCTGGTTCGCCGTGGCCGCCGGCCAGGGCGACGACGACGCCGCGCGCAAGCGCGACGAAGTCTCCCAGCGCCTGAGCCCGACCGATCTCGCCGCTGCCAAGGCCGAGGCCGCCACCTGGAAGCCGCGCCAGGCCAGCGCCGCCGCCAACGAGGTGACCCCGCCCGCACGGGGCTGGGAGGCCTCGCCGACCGCGACGGCGCCGAAGCCGGCCAAGCCCGCCCGGATCTGAGCCCCGCGCCGGCCGGACCGAGGCCTCGCGCGCTGGAACCGTCATGGTTTCGACGCGTTGGCGCGCCATCAGGTCGAAGTCGGGCATCCGCCCGCTTCGGCCTCTCCGCATCGGAAACTCCCCTTAACCGGATCGGTGCAGAGTGAGACCGGGCGAGAGAGCCCGCCAGCCGACGCCCGCGTCGCGTGAGGAGCCGAGGTGCAGATCTACCTACCGATTGCCGAGCTGCCGATCAGCATCCTCACGGTGCTGGGACTCAGCGGCGCGGTCGGTTTCGTGTCAGGCCTGTTCGGGGTTGGCGGCGGCTTTCTGCTGACGCCCCTGCTGATCTTCCTGGACATCCCGCCCGCCGTCGCGGTGGCGACCGTCGCGGCCCAGGTCGCCGGCTCCTCGACGACGGGCGTGCTGACCTACTGGCGCCGCCGCGCGCTCGATCTCAAGCTCGGCACCATCCTCGTCGCGGGCGGTATCCTCGGCACCCTGCTCGGCGTGCTGTTCTTCAACTCGATGCGGCGCCTGGGCCAGCTCGAGCTCGTCATCACCCTGTCCTATGTCACGCTGTTCACGATCATCGGCGGGCTTATGCTCTATGACGCCCTGCGCGCGATGCTGCGGGTGCGCGCGGGCAAGCCGGCACGGCTGAAGCGGCGGGCCGGCACCCATCCGTGGTGGATGGGGCTGCCGCTGCGGATGCGCTTCCCCGATTCGCAGCTCTATTGCAGCGTCATCCCCATCGCGACGCTTGCCATCGTCATCGGCTTCATCGGCGCGGTGCTGGGCGTCGGCGGCGGCTTCATCCTGGTCCCGGCGCTGATCTATTTCTTCCGGATTCCGACCGCCATCGTGGTCGGCACTTCGCTGTTCCAGATCCTGATGACGATGACGGGCGCGACGCTGCTGCACGCGCTGACCAACCAATCCGTCGATCTGGTGCTGGCGATCCTGCTGCTGCTGGGCGGCGTGATCGGCGCGCAGTTCGGCGGGCGGGCGGCCCGCAACCTCAATGTCGAATCCTTCCGGCTGCTGCTCGCTCTGCTGATCCTCTCGGTCGGGCTGCGCTTTGCGATCGAGCTGTTCATCCCGCCGAGCGAGCCGTTCTCCGTCGTGATCTCGGAGGGGGCGCGGTGAGCCTGTTTGCGCGCCTCGCAGCTCTCCTCGTGCTGCTCGCAGCCGGCGCCGGCGTCGCGCGCGCGGAGACGCTGATCGCGGCGATGTCGAGCCACCAGATCCTGATCACCTCCAACTACACCGGAAGCCAGCTCACCGTCTTCGGCGTGGTCGAGCGCGACGGGCGGACGGTCGCACGCGGCGACCCCTACGACATCGTCGTCACGGCACGCGGGCCGCGGCGGATGCTGCTGGTGCGCGAGAAGGAGCGGCTGGGGCCGATCTGGATCAACCGCACGCAGCGGCGTTTCCCTGACAGCTCGCTGTTCCTGACAGTCGCGAGCAACCGGCCGCTGAGCGAGATCGTGAGCCCGGAGACGGCGCGGCGCGAACGCGTGGGGCTGGAGAACGCTCACAAGACCCGCGACGCCGCGCTCGACCTCGACACCACCACCGCCCGTTTCTCGGACGGGCTGCTGCGCATCCTCTCGGAGAAGGGGCTCTATTCGGCCGAGGAGCGGGGGGTGACCTTCCTCTCCAGCACGGTGTTCAGCGCCCCGATCGAGGTGCCCGCCACCGCGCCGACCGGATCCTACGAGATCGAAATCGTGCTCTATGCCGGCGGCGTTCCACTCGCCCGCCAGACCACCAATTTCGAGGTGGTGAAGAGCGGCATGGAGCAGCGCCTGGCAGCGGGGGCCCATGAGCTTCCGCTGGTCTACGGGCTCGTCACCGTGCTGATGGCGCTGCTGCTGGGCTGGCTCGCCAGCGTCGTCTTCCGGCGAGACTGAGCGCGGCTCAGCCGATCAGGAGCGAATAGCCGAGGAAGGGCACCAGCGTGCCCTCCTCGATCCGCGTCATGTCCTCGGCGAGTTCGACCAGACCGTCGGTGCGCGTCAGCGAAGTCAGCACGCCGGCCCCGTCCTGCGGGTGCTTGCGCGCGACCTGCACGCCGTCGGGGCCGGGCTCGAGCGAGACGCGGACATATTCCCTGCGGCCCTCCTTCTTGCGGTAGGCGAAGCCGAGGCGCACCGGAAGCGACAGAGGAGCGACCGGCGCCGTGCCGGCGAGCCGCGCAATCAGGACGCGGGCGACAAAGGCGAAGGTGACGAAGACCGCGACCGGATTGCCGGGCAGGCCGATGAACGGCACCGTGCCGATGCGCCCCAGCGCCACGGGCCGGCCGGGCTTGATGCCGATGCGCCAAAAGGCGAGCTCGCCGACCTGCTCCAGCGCCGCCTTGACGTGGTCCTCCTCGCCGGTCGAGACACCGCCCGAGGTCAGGACGAGGTCGCAATCGCGTGCCGCCTCGGCAAGGCGCTTCGCCAGCCCGGCGCGCTCGTCGCGCAGGATGCCGAGATCGACGACCTCCGCGCCGGCGCGCGCCACCATGGCCCGCAGCAAGGCTCGATTGGCGTCGTAGATCGCGGCCGGGCGCAGCGGCTGTCCGGGTTCGGTGAGTTCGTCGCCGGTGGAGAAGATCGCGACGCATGGCCGGCGGCGCACCGCCACCTGCGTGACGCCGAGCGCCGAGAGCAAGGCGAGATCCTGAGGCCGCAGGCGTTGACCCGCAGCCGCGGCAAGCGCGCCGCGCGCAATATCCTCACCCGCCGGACGCGCATTGGCGCCCCGGGCGAGCCCCGGCGGCAGGAGCACGGCCTCGCCCTCGAGCGTGACATCCTCCTGCATGAAGACGGTGTCGGCGCCATCCGGCATCGGCGCGCCGGTGAAGACCCGCACCGCACGGCCCCGCACGCTGAGGCCTGCAGCATCGGCGCCCGCCGCGACGCGGCCGCCGAGGGGCAGGCGCGTCGGCCCCGACGATGCGAGATCCGCGGAGTGGACGGCATAGCCGTCGACCGCCGAATTGGCGAAGGGCGGCAGATCGAGGGGGGAGAGGATCGCGTCCGCCAGCACGCGCCCGTCGGCGGCGGCCAGAGAGACCGTCTCCGTGCCGCTCACCGGGGCGACCAGCGCGGCGACGCGCTCGCCCGCCTGTTCGAGTGTCATCAGGGCGCCAAAGGCCTCGTCGTCGCGGCTGAGCTGGGCCATGGCGCCGTCAGTCCTTCCTGCCGCAGCGCGCCAGCGTCTCGGCCAGCGGCAGGGCCTGCGCCAGGACGATCTCCGCGACGGCAGCGATGTCGTCGAGCGGGACGACCGGACGGCCGGCGTCGGGAAAGGCGACGTCGCTGGCCACCGCGACGATGCTGTCGTCACCCGGATGGAGCGGCGGCTTGCCGTTGCCGGCGCGGTGGATTTCGATCTTGGCGTGGCACTGGCGCTTGAAGCCTTCGACCACGACGATATCGACGGGAGACAGCCGAGCCAGCAGGTCCGGCAGCTCGGCCTCGGCCTCCCCGCGCAACTCGCGCATCAGGGCCCAGCGGCGCTCGGAGGAGATCAGCACCTCACGGGCGCCCGCCTCGCGATGGGCATGGGAATCCTTGCCCGGCGTGTCGAGATCGAAAGCGTGATGCGCATGCTTGAGCGTCGAGACCGAGACGCCGCGCCGGCCGAGCTCCGGGATCAGCCGGGTCAGCAGGGTGGTCTTGCCCGCACCGCTCCATCCCGCCAGGCCGATCACACGCATCGCCGTCCTTCACCCAAACGAAAACCACGGCCCCAAACGAAAACCGGGCGCCGAAGCGCCCGGTCGTCATCCGTCAGCCGACCCCTGCGGGTCAAGCGGATCATTCAGCCGGCTGCAGCCGGTTGTCGGCGCCCGCGCGGGCCTTCTGCATCTCTTCCTCGACCCAGAGCGAGTGATGCGCCTTGGCCCAGTTGAGATCGACCTCGCCGGAGCCCATGGCGTCGAAGGCGCCCTCCATGCCGATCGAGCCGATGTAGATGTGGCCGAGGATGAGCGCGACCATCAGCACCGAGACGATGCCGTGCACGACGTTCCAGAACTGGAGATTGAGCACGCCGCCAGCCGAGAACGGGAAGAGCAGGTAGAAGCCCGAAACCGAGAGGGCCGCTCCACCCAGAACGACGCTCCAGAACACGACCTTCTGGCCGGCGTTGAAGCGGCGCGCTTCCGGGTGACCCTTGCCGATGATGCCGCCGCCGGCGGCGAACCAGCGCAGGTCCATCAGGGTCGGGATGTTGTCCTTGATCCAGATGACGAACATCAGCGCGATGCCGAGCATGAAGGGCCAGGCCAGGAAGTTGTGCGACCACTTGGCGGCGATCGACAGGTTGGTGAAGGCCTGCGGTCCGATCAGCGGCAGCAGGACGAGCTTGCCGAAGGTGACGTTCAGGCCCGACAGCGCCAGGATGATGAAGCAGCCGGCGGTGAGCCAGTGCACGAAGCGCTCGAAGGCGTTGAAGCGCGTGATCGTCTGCCCCGCCGGACCGGCCTCCATGAGGATGCGGCCGCGGATCAGGAAGAAGGCCGTCAGCACCAGAAGCGTGCCGAGCACCGCGATCACCGCCGTGCGCAGCATCGTGCCCTGGTGGAAGGCGCGCCAGTCGCGGCCGGCCGGACGTTCCAGCGTGGCGGCCTTCTGGTCGGGAATGGTGATGCGGCCCTGAAGCTCGGCCTGGGGATTGCCCTTGAGCGCGTCGAGGAACTGCCGCTCGCGGACGGCATCGGCCGTCGGGTTGACCTGCTGGGCGCCGGCGGGAACGGCAAGCGCGACCGCGAAGGTCAGCAGCAGGCCGGTCACCAGCAGGCGGATATGGGCGCCGAAACGCATGGCTCTGTTCCCTTGCTCCGGCCCTCGTCGCGAGAGGCCGATCTGTCTGAAAAGGGCGCCCCGGCGAAGGGACCGGCCTGGCCGGTTTCCGTTCGGAGCGCCTGTCGTGGCCCGTCTCGATGAGGGCCTTCGTCCGTCTCCAGACAGGACGTCAGATGGCGATGGTTTCCTTGTAGGCCGTCTGCCAGCCCCAGGCGCCCGAGCCGTAGCCGCGCTTCACCACCCGCTCCTTGTAGATCTGGGCGATGATCTCGCCGTCGCCGGCCAGCAGCGACTTGGTCGAGCACATCTCGGCGCAGAGCGGCAGCTTGCCCTCGGCCAGGCGGTTCGAGCCATACTTCTGGAACTCGACCGGCGAGAGATCGGCCTCCGGGCCGCCTGAGCAGAAGGTACACTTGTCCATCTTGCCGCGCGAACCGAAGTTGCCGACCTTCGGATACTGCGGCGCGCCGAAGGGGCAGGCGTAGAAGCAGTAGCCGCAGCCGATGCAGAGATCCTTGCTGTGCAGCACGACGGCGTCCGCCGTGGTGTAGAAGCAGTCGACCGGGCAGACCGCCGCGCAGGGCGCGTCGGTGCAGTGCATGCAGGCCATCGAGACCGAGCGCTCGCCGGGCTTGCCGTCATTGATGGTGACGACGCGCCGACGGTTGATGCCCCAGGGCACCTCGTTCTCGTTCTTGCAGGCGGTGACGCAGGCGTTGCACTCGATGCAGCGATCCGCGTCGCAGAGGAATTTCATCCGGGCCATGGTTCAGTTCCCCCTTACGCCGCTGCGATCTGGCAGAGCGTGACCTTGCCTTCGTGCATCGCCGTCACCGGGTCGTAGCCGTAGGTGGTGACGATGTTGACCGACTCGCCGAGCACGATCGGATCGGTTCCCTTCGGGTAATTCCCGCGCTGGTCCTGACCCTGATAGAAGCCGCCGAAGTGGAAGGGCATGAATGCCACGCCCTTGCCGACACGCTCGGTGACCAGCGCCTTGACGCGGGCCTTCGAGTTGTTCTCCGGACCCGAGACCCAGACGAAGCTGCCGTCCTTGATGCCACGCGCGGTGGCGTCAGCCGGGTTGATCTCGACGAACATGTCCTGCTGCAGTTCGGCCAGCCAGCGGTTCGAGCGCGTCTCCTCGCCGCCGCCCTCGTATTCCACGAGACGACCCGATGTGAGGACGATCGGGAAGGACTTCGCGATACCCTTCTCGACGGCGGCCTTCTGGACCGAGGTGTGGAGGTTCGGGATGCGCAGGGTGCGCTCGTCGGGACGGGCCGGCCACTTCGCCACGAGATCAACGCGCGGCGAGTAGATCGGCTCGCGATGCGTCGGCACCGGGTCGGGCAGGTTCCAGGCATTGGCGCGGGCCTTGCCGTTGCCATAGGGCACGCAGCCATGGGCGAGCGCGACGCGCTGGATGCCGCCGGAGATGTCGTTTGCCCAGTTCACCGCGTCGATGTTGTTGCCGCCGACCCAGGTGATCGTCTCGAGTTCCTTGGGCGTCAGGTCGGCATCCCAGCCGAGCTTCTTGAGCACGCCCATGGTGAACTCGGGATAGCCGTCCTTGATATCCGAGTTCAGCGAGTAGGAGCCGTTCTCCGCCAGCAGCGTGTCGTTGACCTTGCTGCCGTCGGCGAGCGTACGCTCACGGGTGAGGCCGAAGCGCGGACGGAAGGTGCCGCCGCCGTTCTTGGCCTCGAGCGAGGTGTTGTAGAGGATGTGCGTGCCGGGGTGCTTGAGCTCCGGCGTGCCCCAGCATGGCCAGGGCAGGCCGTAGAAGTCGTTCTCGACCGGCGAGCCGACGGCACCGCGCAAGGACACCAGATCGAACTTGTCCTGATGCTCCATGTGGAGCTTCAGACGCTCCGGCGACTGGCCGGTGTAGCCGGTCGACCAGCCACCCTTGTTGATCTCGCGCAGGATCGACTCGGCGGACGGCTCGGGGCCGTACTTGCCCTGCACCATCTGGAAGTTCTTGTGCATCGGCTCCGCGAAACCGAGCTTCTGCGCCAGCTTGTAGATGACGAAATAGTCGCTGGCCGCCTCGAAGATCGGCTCGACGACCTTCTCGCCCCACTGCACCGAGCGGTTGGAGCAGGTGCGCGAGCCCGAGCACTCGAACTGCGTGCCGATCGGCAGCAGATAGGTGCCGTTCTTGCGCTGGCCGAGCGAGACGAAGTTCGTCGGATGCGGATCGGCGACGACGAGAAGCTCGAGCTTCTCGAGGCCCTTCACGGCATCGGGCATGCGCGGGATGGTGTTGCCGCCATGGCCCATGACGAACATGGCCTTGAGGTTGTCCTTCTGGTCGACCTGTTCGGCCGGCAGGTTGGCCGCGTCGAACCAGCGGGTCGAGGTGTGACCCGAGGTCTCCATATTGGCCTTGGCCGTGCGCGCCGGACGGCCGCCCTTGGCCGGCACCTCGTCGAAGCGGGTGACGAAGTAGTCGTAAGGCACGTCCCAGACGCGGGCCCAATGGCGCCAGGCGCCCTCGACCAGGCCGTAGTAGCAAGGCAGGTTCGAGATATCGAGGCCGAAATCGGTCGCGCCCTGCACGTTGCAGTGGCCGCGGAAGATGTTGGCGCCGTTGCCCATACCGCCGACATTTCCGGTGGCGAGAAGCAGGTTGCAAATGGCGCGGACGTTGGCGGTGCCGACGGAGTGCTGTGTCACGCCCATGCACCAGATGAACGTCGCGGGCTTGACCTTGGCGAAGGTCTCGGCGGCGCGCTTGAGCTGCGCCTCGGGAACGCCGGTGATGTCCTCGACCGTCTTGGGGTCGTATTTCTCGACCTCCTTGCGGACGTCATCCATGCCGTGCACGCGGGCGGCGAGGAAGGCCTTGTCCTCCCAGCCATTCTTGAAGATGTGCCACATCATGCCCCAGATCACCGCGATGTCGGTGCCCGAGCGGATGCGGATATAGTCCGTCGCATGGGCCGCGGTGCGGGTCAGGCGCGGATCGAAGACGATGACGTTGGCGCGGTTCTGCTCCTTGCCGACGAGGATGTGCTGCATCGAGACCGGATGGGCCTCGGCCGCGTTCGACCCCATGAACATGATCGTCTTGGAGTTGCGGATGTCGTTGTAGGAGTTCGTCATCGCGCCGTAGCCCCAGGTGTTGGCAACACCCGCGACCGTGGTGGAGTGACAGATGCGCGCCTGGTGGTCGACGTTGTTCGTGCCCCAGAAGGCGGCGAACTTGCGGAACAGATAGGCGCCCTCGTTGGAGAACTTGGCTGAGCCGAGCAGATAGACGGAATCGGCGCCGGACTTGGCCCGAATCTCCATCATCTTGTCGCCGATCTCGTTGATCGCGACGTCCCAGGAGATGCGCTGCCACTGGCCGTCGACCAGCTTCATCGGATACTTGATGCGGCGGTCGCCATGGACCAGCTCGCGCACCGAGGCGCCCTTGGCGCAGTGCGAGCCGCGGTTGATCGGGCTCTCCCAGGCCGGCTCCTGGCCGACCCAGACGCCGTTGGCGACCTCGGCCTTGACCGTGCAACCCACCGAGCAGTGGGTGCAGATGTTCTTGACGATCTTGGTGCCGGTCGCCGGGCCGAGGCCTGCGGCTTCGGCCTTGCGGACCGAACCGATCTGCAGGGCGCCGGCAGCGGCGACGCCGCCCGCGACGAGCCCCGAACGACGCAGGAAGGCGCGACGATCCATGACACCGGAAGACAGGCCGGCGATCGCCGACTGGAGCCGGCCGCGCTGGACGTCGGCGGATTTACGCTTGATCAGCATGATGCGGCGCCTCTCAGTAACGGTTGACGCGGTAGAAGTCCTTGACGTGCTCCGACTCGCGGTAGCGCGCCTTGGTCTCTTCCTTGCCGGGATCGACGGCTGCGGCCGGCGTCACCATCGCCGGCGTCGCCGCCAGCGTGGCACCCGCGCCCAGCGCCTTGAAAAAGCTGCGGCGATCGACGGCCGGTTTGCCGGTTTCTTTGCTTTTCGACATCGTCGTCTCCCAAGCGTCGGGTTTTATGTTGTGTGTGGAGCCGGTCATGCGGGCAGCCCCGCAGCCTGCGTTTCGATCGACAGGAACAGGCTTCCGAGCCGGCCCACCGCCTTGTAGAATTTCGCACCCTTCGCGACCTCGAGATCGGCGAAGAAGCGCTCGCCCCAGGGCTGGATGTGCCGGGCGAAGAACCGGTCCGCGTCGAGGCCATCGGCGGCGACCTCGCCGCGCAGCAGCTTCGCCATGATGTCGAGCAGCACGGCGATGTGGTCCTCCGGCTCGCCGGCGCGCGCATCGCGGGCCAGCCCGAGCGCGCCCATATCCTCGCGCACCAGCGCCAGCGGGCGCTCATGGAGGAAGCCGGTGAGATAGTAGGAGGCGTAGGGCAGCAGCTCGCCGCGGCCGACGCCGATGAAGAGCTCGAAGAACTCGTCGCGCAGGCTTTCGGGCGTCGCCTCGTCGGCCGCCTCGGCCAGAGCGAGATGGGCCATGCCGAAGGGCGAGGCGTCGCCCTGCAGGCCGCGGAGGACCTCCAGCGTCTCGGCCGTCGGAGCCCGCCAGAGCAGCGCGCCGATCAGCTCACATTCCTGCGCCCGCGCGGCATCGATCTCGTCGATGGGCTGCGTCAGCGCAATCTCGGACTGGATAGCCGCGGCCGGATCGGGACGCGGATAGAGATCGGGGCGCAGCTCAGTGCGGGAGATGCCGGTGGTCGCCTCGACGGACAGGACCCGGTCGGCGGGAACGCGCTTCCAGCTCGAGATCGCAGGCTGCGAAATCCCGAGACTGCGCGCGAGCGCCCGGACGCCACCGACGCTGCCGATCGCTTTTTCCAATGCCGGGTCGCGCATTTGACTCAGGTCAATGTCCTTAAGGCTGAGCGGCTCGAAAATGGGCCGCCCGGGAGTCGTGATAACGCCTGCTTATTGCCCAAAAATAAAACGATTCCAATCTCTATTCAGATTGGAATGGCGCCACCGCCGCGCTTGCGCACGCGCACGGAAACAGGCTCGCGAACCTCGTTTTGCTGCGCCGCAGCATCGGGTTCGAGCTGCGCCGAGGGCCAATCCTGATGGCGATTCGAGGGGTCTGCGGGGCTTTCGCTCAGACGGAGCGCAACCGGCTCGGCCTCGGCGGGCGCCTCTTCTCGCGCCGCAGCATCGGAATCGCCCTCCCCGTCCTTAGACGAAAGGGGATGCGACATGCCGTCGCCGGTTGCCTCTTCCGTGGTCAGTGAGGCTGCCGCAGGGGCGGGCTGGTCCCCGAAGATTCCGCGGACCATCTCGGCGATGTCGTCCGATTCCGTCAGCGGGCCATAGCCCGGAGCGCCGCCGGGCGTGTTCCAGTCCAGTGCGTAATCGCGGGCCGGATTTTCGAAGCCGGCGATGGCCGGGTCGTTCTCCCAGGCGCGCCGCATGGCGGCGAGCTTCCACGCCTCCGGCACGTTCTGCTTCAGCCAGGAGGCGAGGTCGAAGTCCTTGTCGATCAGATCGAGCGAGGGCGGCTCGACCAGTTCGGCCTCGGGCTCGGCCACCTCGGGGGTGGCCGGCGCGGCGGTGTCCGTCGCGGGGGCGGGAGGCGGCGCCGGCAGTTCCTCGCCCTCCACCTCGCGCTTGCGGCGGGACCAGCGTGTCAGGAAGCCTTCATCGGACGGCGTGCGGGTGCTCATGGCGCCCCTCCTGGCCCGCTCTCGCGGCGGCGCTGGCCGGGCTCGGGGCGCGGAGCCGACCCCTTGCGCGGATCATGCTCGGTGCGCTTGCGCTTGATGAACTCGCGCTCGACATGATGCGTCTCGAAGAAGGCGAGCACTGTCTCGGCGATCGCCATCGGCATCGGCAACGCCTCGACGATGTCGCCGACATTCTCGCAATAGACCTCGCCCTCGAACGGATCGGCCGTGACGCCGACGAACTCGATCTCGGGATCGATCCCGGTCGGGCGGATCGCGACCCAGAGCTTGGCGCGACCGGCCTGGAAGTTCTCGCGGAAATGGGCGGTATCGACCGAATGCAGCGTCAGCGTCGCGGGACCGAGATAGAACTGGCGCCGGCCTGGCTCGCCCGGCAGCTCGGTCCATGGCGCGAGCGCCGGCGGCTCCGGCAGCACGGCCAGCGGCGTCCAGGCGTGATCGGCCCAGGGCGAGTCGATGGAACGCCGTTCGGCGACGATGCCCACCTCGATGTGCTGCTGCGTCATGACTGCCTCCTCAGTTCGCCATCTCGCGCCGGGCGAGCGGCAGGCCTGCGACGAGGTTCTGCGGCTTCAGCCGCAGCAGATTGTCGGCCGACATGGCCATGATCAGATAGACCGGCTTGCCCTTGGCCGCGGGCAGGACCGGAACGTCGGCGGGCAGCGTCAGCGTAAACAGGGCGAGCACGCGCGCCATGTCGGCTGCGGCGACCGTCTTCCCCTGCCAGAGCGCATTGCCGATCGCGGTGGCCTCGGCGTCGAGACCGACGAACCAGCGCCAGTCCGCATCCGTCACCGTCTCCAGCGGTTCGATGGCGACGTCAAAACCATGGATCTGGCGGATCCAGTGGCGCAAGGCCTGGCCGAGCGCCGCCCGGCCCGAGGGGGAGCCGCCGAGGTCGAGCACCATGTCGAACCCGTCCGAGCGCTGCCAGTAATGATCGGCATTGGCCGGCTTGAGAATGTCGAGCTCGGTCGCCGCCGGTCCGCCCAGCATGGCGAGCAGCGGCGAGGCATGGCGATCGGCCTCGTGCCCCTCGATCATCTCGGCATCGGCGAGCAGGATCGTGTTCTCGTGGAAGGTGACGCGCTGCGGGCGGAACAGGCATTCGGCGGCCCGGGTGACGAAGGGGTCGTCGGCCTCGTCTAGCGCCGCGCGCATGATGACGTGGACCAGCTGGTCGAGGAAGAGCGGCGGGATCGCGCTCACGCCCTCGCGGATGATGCCGGCATAGGCCGCCTCCAGCGTCGGCGCCGCCAGCAGCCTGTCGCGCCAGCCGAGCATGAAGCGCCAGTTCTCGCGGGCATCCTCATCGGCGATGGCCTCGATCGCGGCGGCCGGAATCTCCGCCTGCGGCGTCTCCATCAGCCGGGCGTGGAGCGCGCGCTCGGCCTCGCAGGCCTCTTCCGGCGGCAGCAGCTCCGGCCGGGCGAGATACGCCTTGAGGAAATCGTCGGTAACGCGCAGCCCGCCGCCGGGTTCGCGATCCAGCAGGAGATGGCCGGAACTGGCCCAGAAATGCGTCATGTCAGCCTGGTCTTTTCGAGATTGAGGAGATCGACATGCTCGACCGGCCCGTCCTCATCGCCCGCCACCTCGAGGAACTCAAAGGCGCGGAAGCCTTCGCTCTGGCTGGCGTCGCGAGGCGTCAGGGTGCGGAAGCGCTCGCGGATCTCGCCGTCCTCCAGCGCCCGGTGCAGCGCGAGCAGGGTCTGGGGCGGATGATCGCAGAGGGAGGCGGCAAACGCGACCTCCTCGGCAGCCGCGGCGCGCGCGGTGGCGAGATCGGGCGCGCCAAGCTTGTCGACGAGATGGCCGGCTAGGCTTTCGACCGCCGCCTCGCGCTCGGCCTCGGTCGCCTCCGTCACCACGGCGAGCGTGCTCCAGCCGAAGCTTGCGACACCGAGGAAGCCGGAGCGGAAGGCAGCCTTGCCCTTGGCATCGAGCGCCGAGGGATCTGTGCCGCCAAACAGGAAGGAGCCGGTCACGAGCCAGTCGCCCGGCTCGGCGGCCCGGCGGAAGACGAAGGTGTCGGACGGGTCGAGCCGGATGGCGCGGGGCAGCTTCAGACCGGTCACAGCTTCGGCCCGCCGCTCTCGCGGTCCAGCCAGTCGACCCGCGCAAGCGCCTCGACAAGGCTGCGACGCTCGGTGCCGGCCTGGGTCGTCGCCACGAGATCGCCGTTCGGCTCGATGCCGTGGCGCGTGCCGACAACCTTGTCGAGCCGGTCGAGCCAGCGCAGCGCGGCGGCCTTCGGCCCCGCGCTCTGCCAGCGCGTGACCGCGAGCATGAGGTGGCGGGCGAAAGCCTCGATCAGATCGACGGCGTCGATTTCCTCGAAGCCCTCCTCGGCCATGCCGACGCCGACCTGGCCGACGGCGAAGGGCGTCATCGTCGTGGCGCGCAGCATGGCACCGAAGACGAGCCATTCCGGCACTGAATCTTCGGCGCAGTCTTCCGGCCAGGCCAGCCGGCCGCCGCCGATCAGCCCGAGGTCGTAGATCAGGGCATCGGGCCAGCGAAACAGGATCGGCCGCTCGGGCGGGCTGTAGACGGCAAGCGCATCCGCCAGCGCCGTCATGGCGAGGTAATGCGCCAGCCGCGCCTCGCGCAGCGGGTTGTCCGGCTCCAGCACGACGGCGAATTCGATGACGTCGAAGCGCCGGGTCCAGACCAGCGTCGCCGCGCCCGCCTCAGGTGCGATCGTGCAGGCATGGGCGAAGGCGTCGCCCGATTCCCGCAGTGCGACCAGCGAGAACCCCGGCGGCAGGACCGGCTCGCGACGCAGATCGTCGGGGCGCAGGGCACTGGCTGCCATGATCGGGCTTCCTCCGGGAGTGCGACGAAACACGCAGGCTTCGTTTCTTTTGAACCGCTCCAATTCCATATAAGCACGGATTATCGCAAGAGAGGCGACACAACGCCGCCGGCCCGAGGACAAGCCCACCATGCAAGACGCCACCCGCACGCTGATGGTGTGCTCGTGCGAGGACACCATGCCGCTCGATTCGGCGGCCATCGCACGCGGCTGCAAAGGCGCCGATATACGCACCGCGCGCCATCTCTGCCGGACGCAGACCGAGCTGTTCACGCGTGCGCTCGGCGAGAGCGCGGCTGTCACCGTCGCCTGCACGCAGGAGGCGCCGCTGTTCGAGGAGATCGCGGCCGATCTCGATTATGCGGGCGATCTCGTCTTTACCAATATCCGCGAGACGGGCGGCTGGTCGCGCGAAGCCAAGGCGGCCGGGCCGAAGATGGCGGCGCTGCTGGCGGCCGCCGCCGAGCCGATGCCGCCGATCTCCTTCACGACCCTGACCAGCAAGGGCGTCGCGCTGGTCTATGGCCGCGACGAGACGGCGCTCTCGGTGGGGCAGCGGCTGGCCGAGCATCTCGACGTCACCATCCTGATCAGCAGGCCCGGCGAGATCACGCCGCCGCGCGTGGTCGAGACGCCGGTGCTGAAGGGCACCATCGTGTCGGCGACCGGCTGGCTCGGCGCCTTCGAGCTGCGCATCGACGATTATGCCGCGCCGGCCCCCTCCTCCCGCGCCCGGCTCGTCTTCGGCGAACCGCGCAACGGCGCGACCTCGCAATGCGACATCGTTATCGACGTCTCCGGCGGCATGCCGCTGTTTCCGGCCGGCGAGCTGCGGGCGGGCTATCTGCGCGCCGACCCGGCGAGCCCGGCGGCCATCGAAAAGCTGATCGCGGAGGCCGGCCATCTCGTCGGCGAGTTCGACAAGCCGACCTATGTCAAACTGAACGAGGACCTCTGCGCCCATTCGCGCTCGAAAAAGACGGGTTGCACGCGCTGCCTCGAGCTCTGCCCGACCGGCGCGATCACCCCCAATGGCGACCATGTCGCGATCTCTGCCGAGATCTGCGCCGGCTGCGGCGCCTGCGCCGCCGTCTGCCCGACCGGGGCGGTGACCTATGCGCTGCCGCCGGCGGATGCGCTGCTGCGCCGCCTGCGCACGCTGCTGGCGACCTATGCCGAGGCAGGCGGGCGCGAGCCGGTCGTGCTGCTGCATGACGAGGACCATGGCGAGCCGCTGATCGATGCGCTCGCCCGCTTCGGCGAGGGGCTGCCGGCCCGCGTGCTGCCGCTGCGGGTCAACGAGATCACCCAGATGGGGCTCGATGCCTTCGCCGCGGCGCTCTCCTTTGGCGCGGCGTCCGTGCAGGTGCTCAGCCGTGCCCGCCCGAAGCACGATCTCTCCGGCCTGCAGCGCAACCTCGCCTATGCCGAGACGCTCGCCAGCGCGCTCGGCTATGGCGCCGGCAGCGCCGGGCTGATCGAGACCGACGACCCCGAGCAGCTGGCGGCGGCGCTGGTGCGGGTCGCTCCGGGCACGGTCTCCCCCAGGCCGGCGCGCTTCCGCCCGATGGGCGAAGGCCGGCCGCTGCTGCGCCAGACGATCGGCGAGCTGCACGCCGCGGCACCGATGCCGGTGGCCACGGTCGCCCTGCCGCCGCGCGCGCCTTTCGGCACCGTGCATGTCGACACGGATGGCTGCACGCTCTGCCTCGCCTGCGTCTCCGCCTGCCCGGTGCAGGCGCTGTCTGATGATCCCGAGCGGCCGACGCTCGCCTTCCAGGAGGATCTCTGCGTGCAGTGCGGGCTTTGCGCCGCGACCTGCCCTGAGAAGGTCATCACGCTGGAGCCGCGCATCGATTTCGATGCCTGGAAGGGCGGAAAGCGCGTGATCAAGCAGGAGGAGCCGTTCCACTGCATCAGCTGCGCCAAGCCCTTCGGCGTCCGCAGCACGATCGAGAAGATCACCGCCAAGCTGGAGAACAAGCACTGGATGTTCTCGGGCGACGCGGCCAAGCGCATCTCGGTCCTGAAGATGTGCGAGGATTGCCGCGTCGAGGTCGTCGTCAACGAAAGCTTCGACCCGCATCTCTCGCCGCAGCGCCCGCCGGTTCGCACGACGGAGGATTACCTGCGCGAGCGGGCCGAGCGCGGGGAAGATCCGCTGCAGTAGGTCACGTCATGCTCGGGCTTGACCCGAGCATCTCTGACACCAGCAATTAGATTCTCGGGTCAAGCCCGAGAATGACGCCTATTTCGTTACCTTCTCCAGCCAGTCGACCAGCGCCTGGCGGTCCTCAGCGCTGCCGATTGTCTGCTCGGGCATCTTGGTGCCGGGCGTGTAGGCGTTGGGGCCGATCTCGAAGAGCTTCGCCACCGTCTCCTTGGTCCAGACGATGTCCATCGTCCTGAAGGCCTCGGAGTAGGCGTAGCCCGGCGCGCTGGCGATGCGGCGGCCGAAGATGCCGTGCAGCGTCGGCCCGGCGCGGTTGCCGTCGGACGGCGTTAGCGTGTGACAGGCGGCGCAGGCGCGGAAGACCTGCGCGCCACGCTCGCCGTTGAAGGCGGCGAGTACATCGGCCCCGGCGCGCGGCACGACCGTGCCGATATGCTCGCCGGTGACGGCGTTCCAGCGGCGCACGAGACGGTCGGCGCCGCCCGACAGGATCTGGCGGCCATCCGGCAGGAAGGCGAGCGACCAGACCGGCAGCCCCGGCCCGACCAGCGTCGCGCGGATCCGGCGTGCGGCCCGGTCGACCAGCGCGACCTGGCCGCGCAGGCCACCCGTTGCGAGGGTCGTGCCGTCGGCCGAGAGCGCCAGCGCGATCAGCGGCGTCTCGCCCACGGCCACCTCCCCGCGCGCCTCGCCATCCGGTGCGAACAGACGCAGCCGCCCATCCGCCGCCGCGACGGCGATCTCGCCATCGGCGGCGACGACGACCCCGTTGAGCGGCGCGGGCAGCGTGACGATCCGGGGTGCGCCGGCGTCGGCCGGCCAGATCCGCAGCGTCGCGTCATAGCCGGCTGTGACGAGGCCGCCGCCGGGCAGGAATGCGACGCCGTTGACCGGCCCCTGATGGCCCTCGAAAGCGAGCGCGGCGCCGCCTTCGCGCGTCGTAACCCGCGCCGTCCCGTCCCAGGAGGCGGAGGCGATGCGGCGCCCGTCGGCCGAGACCGCCAGCGCGGCCACGGGCCCCTTATGGCCTTCGATGACCTCGGCCGGTTCGGCCGCCGCCCCGCGCCAGAGCGCGATGCGCCCATCCTCGGCGCCGGTGGCGAAGCCGAGGCCCGGCACGGCCGCGACCGCGTTCACCGCGCCCTCATGGAAGCGCAGCACGGCCTCCGCCGTGCCACCCGACAGGCTCCATAGGATGGCCGACTGGTCGAAGGAGCCGGTCATGGCGCTCGCGCCATCGGGTGCGACCGCGATGGCGCGCACCGGCCCGCCATGGCCGCGCAGTTCCTGGGCAGCAGCTGGATCGGCAAGGCAAAGAAGGACGAAGAGAGGCTTCAGGACAGATCGCATCCACCCATCATGCCGGCTCCCGGGCGCCGTGACAAAGCGGCCAGTTGCCCCGGTGCGACCGCCCATCCTATGAAGCTGCGCCCCTGCAACCGGGTCCCGCCATGACCGCCACGCCTCTCAATCTCCGCGGCCTGAAATGCCCCCTGCCGGCGCTGCGGGTCCGCAAGGCGCTGAAGGGGGCCGTGCCCGGTACGCTGTTCCTGGTCGAATGCACCGATCCGATGGCGGCCATCGACATTCCCAACCTGATGCGCGAAACCGGGGATGCGATCGAGGAGAGCCGCAGCGACGGCGACCTGCTCGTCTTCCACATCCGCAAGGCGCCGGCCTGAACCGCGCCGATAGGAGTTCAGCCCTTGGCCCTCACCCAAGCCGATATCCTGCGCGCGCTCGAACTGGTGAAGCTGCCGGCCAGCGGCCAGTCGCTCTCCGCCTCGGGCCGCGTCGCCGACATCCTGATCGACGGCGGCAAGGTGATCTTCGCCATCGGCATCGACCCGACCGAAGCCGCAGCCATGGAGCCGGTGCGCAAGGCGGCCGAAAGCGCGGTGTCGGGCCTGCCCGGCGTGAGCCAGGTCCTGGTTGGGCTGACCGCTGATAAGGCGCCCAGCTCGGCCGCCGCGCAGGCGCGCCAGCAGGCGCAGCGTCCCACTCCCGGTGCGGGGCCTGGTGGCCCGACGCCGAAGGCGGCCGGCGTGCCGGGCGTGAAGCAGATCATCGCGGTCGCCTCGGGCAAGGGCGGTGTCGGCAAGTCGACCACCACCGCGAACCTGTCGGTGGCCCTGGCGACGCTCGGCCTCAAGGTCGGCGTGCTCGATGCCGACATCTACGGCCCCTCGGTGCCGAAGATCTTCGGCATCACCGGCAAGCCGCGGCTGGTCTCCGGGCGGACGCTGGCGCCGATGGAGGCCTATGGGCTGAAGATCATGTCGATCGGCTTCCTGATCGACGAGGAAACGCCGATGATCTGGCGCGGCCCGATGGTGATCTCGGCCATCACCCAGATGCTGCGCGAGGTCGCCTGGGGCGAGCTCGACGTGCTCGTCGTCGACATGCCGCCCGGCACCGGCGACGCGCAGCTGACCATGGCGCAGCAGACGCCGCTGGCCGGCGCCGTCATCGTCTCGACGCCGCAGGATCTGGCGCTGCTCGATGCGCGCCGCGGCGTCGCGATGTTCAAGAAGGTCGAGGTGCCGATCCTCGGCATCGTCGAGAACATGAGCTATTTCATCTGCCCGGAATGCGGCACGCGCTCGGACATCTTCGCTCATGGCGGGGCGCGGCATGAAGCGGAACGCCTCGGCGTGCCTTTCCTCGGCGAGGTGCCGCTGGCCATGCCGATCCGCGAAACGTCCGACTCAGGCCGGCCGATCGTCGCGAGCGATCCGGATTCAGCCCATGCAAAGGCCTATCTCGCGATCGCGCGGCAGGTGATGGCGTCGATGGCCGGAGGCGCCGCCAAGGCCGCGCCACGGATCGTCATCGAGTGAGGGAGGGGCCCTTTAGGGGCCACCTCGACGCCATTCTCGGGCGCAGCGAAGCGCGCACCCGAGAATTTCAGGACGGTAAAGCGCCAGGCCTGCCGCGGCACGAGATGCTCGGGTCAAGCCCGAGCATGTCGGCCTGGTTCGGGCGCCACTTCAGCCGCTCAGAGCCGGACGCCGCCGGTCGTGAAGGCGACGTCGACGGGCTTCTGGAAGTAGTCGTTCAGCACAAGGCTCGCGCCGAAGGCGAGGATGGCGGAGACGGCGATGGCGGCGACGAACGACTTCATGATCTTCCCCCGAAAGGCGACACGGCAGCGATAAGCCGCTCTTATACTGGACAGATAGCGAAGGACAGCGGGGGGTTCAAGCCGGTGGCAGGGTGGCGAAAAGCCGCTCGGCCTCGTCCAGATCCTCGGGCCTGTTGGCGTTGAAGAAGGGATCGACCGGATCGACCGGCCACTCCGCGCTGGCGCAGCCATGGCGGGCGGTCCAGCGGTCGATCTTGCGCTCGTCCTCGACCGTCAGCGCGTGACGCAAATCCGCGCGCAACGACACTGGCCAGAGCCCGATCACCGGATGCGTCCAGCCGCCGGACGCCGCGCAGGCGAGCGGGACGTTCTCCGCCTCCCGCGCCGCATGGAGGCGGGCGACGAGATCACGCGGGATGAAGGGCGTGTCAGCGGCGACGCTCAGGAGCCATTCGGTCTCGGGCCGATGGGCCGCCATCCAGTCGAGCCCGGCGAGGATGCCGGCGAGCGGCCCGGCGAAATCGGGCACGCTGTCGGCGACCACCGGCAGGCCGTAATCCGCGAAGCGGGCGGGATCGCCATTGGCGTTGACCAGCAGGCGATCGCATTGGGGCGCCAGGCGCTCGATGACATGGGCGAGAATGCTGCGGCCCGCGATGGTCCGCAGCGGCTTGTCACCGCCGCCCATGCGGCGCGCGAGGCCGCCGGCGAGGAGGAGGCCGAGGGTGGGGGGCATCACGACGCAATTCCCTGCAGGCGACGCATTTCCTGGGCGACAGCCTCGGCATCGGCGATGCCGATGAAGCGGTCCCTGATCATGTCAGGACCGCTGTCACTGGGAGGCGCCGGTCGATCCAGAAAAATGACGCTTCCAATCGGCTTACCGCTGTTTTCAACCTCGACCGAGCGGATCGCAGCGAGACGAGCATCTGTCACTGCGCTTCCTTCCACGATGATCGCTCGGCGGTCGGTCAGGAGGTACGTCAGCTCCCTCGCGCGCCGAAATCGAACTGCCGGCCAGCTCATAGCAAGCACACCGCACGCTGCGAGGAACGCGCAGAACACCGGAACGACCATGCCGACGCCACTCCAGCGTCCTTCCCGAAAGGATTGAGCTGCAATAAGCCCCGCAACAACAATCCCCCCTGAGCCAACCAGCAGCGCCACCCACGCCTGTCTCTGACCGTAGCGCCAAGGATCAGGCCGACCCCACCAGATTGCCTGCTCGCCGGGATCAAGCAAATGCGTGGGACACGGCAAATCCGCTCGGGGCGCAAGGCGGTTCAATCGTCGCCCCCCGCCCCCTTGCGGCGGCTTTTCCCGCCCTCTTCCTCGACCGTGTCCGGGTCCTGGTCGAAGACGATGTTCTGCTCGCCGGCGAGCGCGACGAAGCGCTTGCCGCGAGCCCGGCCGATCAGGGTGAGGCCTGCCTTGCGCGCCAGTTCGACGCCCCATTCGGTGAAGCCCGAGCGCGAGACCAGAACGGGGATGCCCATGCGAACGGTCTTGATCACCATCTCGGAGGTCAGGCGGCCAGTGGTGTAAAAGATCATCTTCGCAGGATCGACATTGTGCCGGAACATCCAGCCGGCGACCTTGTCGACGGCGTTGTGGCGGCCGACATCCTCCATATAGACCAAGGGCCTGTCGCCTTCGCAGAGCACGCAGCCATGGATGGCGCCGGCCTCGAGATAGAGCGAGGGCGTGGTGTTGATCTTCTTCGTCAGCGCATAGAGCCAGCTGGTGCGAAGTTCCGCCTTGGGCAGTTCGATCTCGTCGATCGCTTCCATCAGGTCGCCGAAGGCGGTGCCCTGGGCGCAGCCCGAGGTCAGCGTCTTCTTCTTCAGCTTCTCCTCGAAATTGGTGCGCTCCGGCGTGCGGACGACCACGACCTCGAGCTCCTCGTCATAATCGACGGCATCGACCACATCGCCGCGCTTGAGCATGTTCTGGTTCAGGAGATAGCCCAGCGCCAGCGCGTCGGGATGGTCGCCGATCGTCATCATCGTGACGATCTCCTGGGCGTTGAGATAGAGCGTCAGCGCGCGCTCGGTGACGACGCGGGTCTCGACGGTCGCGCCGGTCTGGTCGATGCCGGAGACGGTGGCGCCGAGGCGGGACGCCTGAGGGTCGGGCCTCACGAGGTAATCGTCGAGGAAGCTCATATCCTGTGGCATCCCGCCCCTCCGCTCAGGCGGCCACGCGCGCGACGCCGAGCCCCCAGGCCTCGACCGCCTCGGCCTGAGCCGGCAGCTCCGACCAGTCCTCTCCCGCAAAGTCGCGGAATGCGGGCAGCATGTCGCGCCGGACAGCGATCAGGACAGGCAGGCCCGCGAGCAGCGCCGCGGCGATTTCCTGCCGCAACCCCTGGCCCAGCACCTCCTGCCGGCCGAACTTGTTGACGATGACGAGATCGGTCTCGCCCGCCAGCGCCGCGCCCAGCGCACCGCCGGCGGCCGCGAGCCCGCCTGCGTCGAGCCGACAGCCGGTCGCGCCGGCGCCACGGTTCTCGCTGATCGGGAAACGCGCGCCGCTGGCGAGATCCTCGAGCTCCATCGAGAGGCAGCCGCTGTCGCAGGCGCCGTCATTGTGCTGGACGACGCCGCCGAGACGTAAGCCCCGCGCCTTCAGCCGCTGGGCGGTGTCGGCCATGAACCGATCGATGGGGAAACCCGACGAATAGGGAATGACGGCCATCAGCATCAGGACCTCTTCCCATGAAAAGGGGGCTGCCACCAGTGGACATTCGCCGCAGGGGAAGCGGACGCCTCGCGGCGAGAAGCGGACCCAGTGTTGCGCCGGCCCTACAGTCTCGCCCGCTGGGGACGGCTACGGTTGAGGCACATCCTCCCGGCGCTCTCCGGCAGAGGCTCTCCCTCGGTTCGCGTTCCATGCCCCGTCACCTCGCCCCACCCCCGCTCGACCCGGCTGCCGACGCCGCGCTGCTGCTGCGCCGCATCGCCTTCGGCACGCTCGCGTTGCTGCTGCCGATCGCCTCGCTGGTCTCGCGCCGCGCCGCGGTCGTGCTGGCGCCGATCGGCGTGGTGCTGCTGGTGATCGCGGCGCTGATCGAGGACCCGCGTGCGTTCGCGACGATGTTCCGCCGCTCGCTGCTGAGCCTGCCGGCGTTGATGCTGGTCGGCCTCGTCGGCTGGGCCGTGCTCTCGCTGGTCTGGAGCCCCTACACGGTCTCGGCGACCGAGAAGGCGGCCAATCTCGTGCTGGCCGTCCTGCTCGGCTTCCTCGGCAATGCGGCCCTGCCCGAGCGGATGCGTGCCTCGAACCTGAACCTGGCCCCGCTGGGCGCGGGCGTGGCCGGCGCCTTCGCTCTGGCGCTGATCGTCGTGGCCGCGCTGCGCCATGCCGAGGCGGAAGCGGGCAGCGTCGAGCGCGGCATCAGCGTGATCCTGATCATGGCCTGGCCCGCCCTGGCCTGGCTCCTGTCGCGCGAGCGGGGCCTGAGCGCGGTCGGGCTAGCGGTCGTGGTCGGGCTGCTCTCGCTGACCCGTTTCGAGGATGGCGAGGCCGTCGCGATGATCTGCGGCGCCGTCGCCTTCGGCGCGGTCAGCGCCAGCCGCGAGAAGGCCTCGGCCCTGATCGCGGCAGCGATCGCCGGGCTGATGCTGCTGGCGCCGATCCTGCCCTTCCTGCTGATTCCGATCGCCGCGCGGCTGCCGGAGAGCGGGATCGTCCAGTCGCTCGCGACCTGGGCCGATGTCGTCAGCGGCGCACCGATCCAGCTCGTCACCGGCCATGGACTCGACACCGTGCTGCGCGGGCGCCTGACCGGCGCACTGCCGCCCGCGACCCCGACGACGCTGCTCTTCGAGACCTGGTACGAGCTCGGCCTCGTCGGCGCGGGCGCCGCCGCCTTCTGCCTCTATGTCGCGATCCGGGCCGCAGGGCGGATGCCGAGCGCGCTCGCGGCCGGCGGTGTCGCGGCCTTCACCACGGCGTTCGCTCTTTCGGCACTCGGCTTTGCGACACTGCAGCCCTGGTGGCTGATGACGCTGACCGCGGTCGTGCTGATGTTCGGTGCCATCGCGCGCGGCCAGTACCGCACGGACCGGCCCGTCGCGCCGCTGCTCAAGCCCGCCGGCACGACGCGCCCGAAGGCCGGCACGTCCGCCTGATCGCGATCAGGCTGCCGCCTCGCGCGCGGCCTGCACGGCATGGCAGGCCACGCCGTCGATCACGGGCGGGTTCTCCACCCGGCAACGATCGAAGACGAGCGGGCAGCGTGGGTGGAAGGTGCAGCCCGAAGGCGGCGCGATCGGGTTCGGGATCTCGCCCTTCACCGATTGGCGGACCTTGCCGACCATCGCCACGTCGGGCACCGCGTCCAGCAGCATGCGCGTATAAGGGTGGCGCGGCGCGGCGAAGAGCTGCCGCCCTTCCGACACCTCGACGAGGCGGCCGAGATACATCACGCCGATGCGGCTTGCCATGTGCCGGACCACGGCGAGGTTGTGCGAGATGAAAAGATAGGTCAGCCCCAGCCGCTCCTGCAGGTCGCGCATCAGGTTCAGGATCTGGGCCTGGACCGAGACGTCGAGCGCCGAGGTCGGCTCGTCGCAGACGATGAACTCGGCGTCCGAGGCGAGCGCGCGGGCGATCGCGATGCGCTGGCGCTGGCCGCCTGAAAACTCGTGCGGGAATTTCGTGCGGTCGTCGGGGTGCAGGCCGACCAGCGTCAGCAATTCGCCGACGCGGTCGGTGATCGCGGCCTCGCCCTCGATCAGGCTGAAGGCGCGGATCGGCTCGGCGATGATGCGCCCGACGCGCCAGCGCGGATTGAGCGAGGCGTAGGGATCCTGGAAGATCATCTGGATGCGCCGGCGCAGACGCTGGCGCTCATCGGCCGCGGCCGCATCGCTCATCGAGACGCCGTCGATCGTGACCGTGCCGGCCGAGGGAGGCAGCAGGCCGACGACCATGCGAGCCACGGTCGATTTGCCCGAGCCGGATTCGCCGACGAGCGCGAAGGTCTCGCCCTTGCGGATGTCGAAGGAAACGCCGTCGACCGCCTTCAGGAACTGGCGCGGCGCGCGCTCGATGACGCGGTTGAGCCAGGGCTTCGAGACGTCGAAGACGCGCTTCAGGTCGCGGACCTCGACCAGCGCGGCGGGATCGGCGGTCATGCGGCGACCTCGCTTTCGGTGGGCGTGTCGTAGAGATGGCAGGCGACCTTGCGGCTGCCGACCGCAATCAGTTCCGGCCGCTCGGTCCGGCAACGGTCGAAGGCCTGGGCACAGCGCGGGTTGAAGGCGCAGCCGGGCGGGATGGCCGAGAGCCGCGGCATAGAGCCAGGGATCTGCACGAGCCGCGTGGTCTCGCCCTCGAGCGAAGGGATCGCCCCCATCAACCCCTTCGCATAGGGGTGGAGCGGCTCCTTCACAACGTCGCGCACGGGGCCGATCTCGGCGATGCGCCCGGCATACATCACCGCGACGCGATCGGCCGTCTCGGCGATGACGCCCATGTCGTGGGTGACGAGCATGACCGAGGTGCCGCGCTCCCGGCAGAGCGCCTTGATCAACGCGATGATCTGCGCCTGCACGGAGACGTCGAGCGCGGTGGTCGGCTCGTCGGCGATGATGAACTCGGGCTCGGCGCAGAGCGCGAGTGCGATGACGACACGCTGACGCATGCCGCCGGAGAATTCGTGCGGGTAGCTGTCGATGCGCTTTTCGGGGGCGGGGATGCCGACCTCGTCGAGCAGAGCGATGGCGCGGGCGCGGGCCTGGGCGGCATCGAGGTCGGTGTGGACGCGGATCGTCTCGATCAGCTGCTCGCTGATCCGGTAGAGCGGGTTCAAGCTGGTTAGCGGATCCTGGAAGATCATGCCGATGCGCTTGCCGCGGACCTTGCGCATCGCCTCATCGGGCAGGTTGTCGATGCGCTCGCCCGACAGCCGAACCTCGCCGCCGGCGATACGGCCTGGCGGGTCGATCAGGCCGATGATGGCCGAGCCGGTGACGGATTTGCCGGCCCCGGATTCGCCGACGACGCCCAGCACCTCGCCGCGCGCGACGTCGAAGGAGATGCGGTCGAGCGCGCGCAGCGTGCCGCGGCGGGTGACGAACTCGACCGTGAGGTCACGGACGGAGAGGATGGGGGCGGCGTCTTCAGGCGGCATCGCGCTCATCTCAGCTTCGGGTTGAGCGCGTCGCGCAGCCAGTCGCCGAACAGGTTGATCGACAGAGCGAGCAGGACCAGCACCAGCGAGGGAAACAGCAGGATCCACCACTCGCCAGAGAATAGATATTGCTGGCCGAAGCGGATCAGCGTGCCGAGCGAGGGCTGGGTCGGCGGCATACCGACGCCGAGGAAGGAGAGCGTCGCCTCCTCGATGACGGCGAGCGCCAGATTGATCGTGGCGATCACCAGCACGGGCCCGGCGACATTGGGCAGGACGTGCTTGAGCATCACCGGCCAAGCCTTGAGCCCGATCAGCCGGGCCGCATCGACATAGACCTTGTTCTTCTCGACCAGCGTCGAGCCGCGCACGGTGCGGGCATATTGCGCCCAGTTCGACAGGCCGATGGCGACGACGAGGACGAGCAGCGTCATCTGCTCCTGCAGCGCCGGCGGAATCAGGCCGCGGGCCACGCCGAAGACCAGAAGCGCAACCAGGATCGCCGGAAAGGAGAGTTGCACGTCGGCGACGCGCATGATCAGCGCCTCGGTGCGGCCGCCGACATAGCCGGCGACGAGGCCCAGGCCCACGCCGATGACGAGCGAGAACAGCACGGAGGCCGCGCCCACCAGCAGGGAGACGCGCGAGCCGTAGAGAATGGCGGAGAAGATGTCCCGACCCTGCGAATCCGAGCCCAGCCAGAAGACCTTGCCGGTAATCTCATTGGGCACCATCGGCTGCGAGAAGCCGTCCGACAGGTCGAGCGAGGCGGGGTCGAACGGGTCGTAAGGCGCGATCAGCGGCGCCGCGACCGCCGCCAGCACGAGCAGCAGCGCCAGAAGCGTCGCCACGACCGTCACCGGCGAGGAGCGGAAGGAGTAGGCGATGTCGGAATCCCAGAGCCTCGCGAGACGTCCGGGCGGCTTAGGGGAAGCTGGCATGCTGGTCATGACGTGAACCTCGCTGTCACTTCGCCATTGCCGGATTGCCCGTCCGCAGGCGCGGATCGAGCGCGACATAGACGAGATCGACCAGGAGCGAGGTCAGCACGAAGACGAAGGCGACGAAGAGGAGATAGGCCGACATCACCGGCACATCGACGAACTGGACCGCGTTGACGAAGAGCGCCCCCAACCCCGGCCACTGGAACACCGTCTCGGTGACGATAGCGAAGGCGATGACGCCGCCGAGCTGGACGCCGGCAATGGTGATGACCGGGATCAGCGTGTTGCGCAGCGCATGGCGGAACTCGATGCGCCGTTCGGGAATGCCGCGCGCCCGGGCGAAGCGGATGAAGTCGGCCCGCATCACCTCCAGCATCTCGGAGCGGACGAGCCGCATGATCAGGGTGAGCTGCAGGAAGCCGAGGGTCAGTACGGGCAGCACCAGCGATTTCAGCCCGCTGGTCGTCAGCAAACCGGTCGTCCACCAGCCGATCGCGACCGTGTCGCCGCGGCCGAAGGAGGGCAGCCAGCGCAATTCGACGGCAAAGATGTAGATCAGGCCGATGCCGATCAGGAAGGTCGGCAGGCTGACGCCGATCAGGGAGAGCGACATCACGACATTGGCCAGCCAGCCGTCGCGCCGGATGGCGGCATAGACCCCGAGCGCGATGCCGGCGACGAAGGCGAAGATCGCCGAGAGCACAGCGAGTTCGACCGTCGCCGGCAGCCGCTCCAGGATCAGCGTCGAGACCTTGCGGCCCTGGCGATAGGAGATGCCGAAATCACCCTGCGCCGCATCCGCGACGAAGCGGGCGAACTGCAGCGGCACGGGATCGTTGAGGCCGAGCCGCTCGGTCAGCTCGGCGCGGTCCTGCAGCGTCGCCTCCTGGCCGAGCATGTTCACGACGGGGTCGCCGACGAAGCGGAACATCGAGAAGGCGATGAAGGCGACCGCCAGCATCACGACGATGCCCTGCATCAGCGAGCGCAGGATGTAGGCGAGCATTGCGAGGCTACCCTCCGAAGGCGGTCGTCACGTCATTCCCACCCTCGGCGTCATCCCGGACGCAGCGCAGCGGAGCTCCGGGATCCATCATAGGGCTGGCCGGTGCTCTATGATGGATCCCGGAGCAGCGCCGCTGACGCGGCTTGTCCGGGATGACGGCAAGGTTCACGAAGCCAGGACGTGAAAGGGACTACGAGCCCTTGAAGCTCACCATCTTCAGCTTCGGGTTGTTGCCGACATCGACCGGGATATCGAGCGAGGTCTTCATCGCGTAGCTGAGCGACTGGTGATGGATCGGCAGGTAGATCGTCTCGTCCTTCAGCCGCGCCCAGAGCTTGGCGATGGTCGCGTCGCGCTTGGGGATATCGACCTCCTGCGAGAGCGACTGGATCATGGTGTCGACCTCGGCGTTCTTGAAGCCGGTGGCGTTCCAGGAGCCCTGCGAGCCCGTGCGCGAGTGGTACATGTAGGAGAAGATGTAGTCGGAATCATAGGTTGGGACGCCCCAGCCGACGAGGTAGAACTCGGTCTCCGGCGGGTTCTTCTGGATCAGGTTGAAGTGGATCGACTTGGACTGCGAGACGAGGTTCACCTTCACGCCGATCTGGCCGAACATGCCCACCGCCGCCTGGCAGATGCCCTCGTCATTGACGTAGCGGTCATTGGGGCAGTGCAGCGTCACCGAGAAGCCGTTGGGATAGCCCGCTTCCGCCAGCAGGGCCTTGGCCTTGGCGTTGTCGACCGCCGGGAAGGAGTCCAGCTCCTTGGTCCAGCCATTGACGAAGGGCGGCATGATCACGCCCGTCGGCACCGACTCGCCGCGCATGACGACGCGCTGGATCGCCGGCCGGTTGATTGCCATGTTCAGGGCCTGGCGCACCTTCTTGTCGGCGAAGGGGTTCTTGCCCTGGACATCGTCGCCCTTGAGGTCGGCGGAAGCGACGTCCATGCCGAAGAAAATGGTGCGGTTCTCGGCGCCGGAGTTCACGCGCAGGTTCTGCTGGTTCTTGAGGCGCGCGATGTCCTGCACCGGCACGTCCTGGACGAAGTCGACCTCGCCCGAGAGCAGCGCCGCGACGCGGGTCGCGTCCTGCTTGATCGGAACCAGCGTCAGCTCGGTGATCTCGAGCGGGACCTTGGCCTTGTTCCAGTACGCGTCGTTGCGCTTCAGCACCGTCTTCACGTCGGCCTCGCGCGAGACGAGGGTGAAGGGGCCGGTGCCGTTGGCGTTGCGGACGGCGAAGTTCTCTTCCTTGTTCTTGAAATCCTGCGCCTTGACGGCGTTGTTCTTCTCCGCCCAGGCCTTGCTCATGATGCGGATCGAGGAGGTGTTGTTGACCAGGAGCGGGTTCGGTCCCTTGGTCTTGATGCGCACCGTCAGGTCGTCGACCTTCGAGACCTTCTCGACCGAGGTGAGATAGCCCTTGAAGTCCGAGGTCGGCTGCATGGCGCGCTCATAGGAGAACACCACGTCGTCGGCGGTGAAGGGCGCGCCGTCATGGAACTTGACGCCCGATTCCAGCTTGAATTCCCAGGTCGTCGGGTCGTCGGGCAGGACCCGCCAGGACGAGGCCAGCAGCGGCAGCAGCTTGCCGGCATGGTCCCGCTCGGTCAGGCTTTCATAGATGTGCTGGTTGAGCGAGGTGGTCGGCCCCTCGTTCTGGCCATGGGGATCGATCGTCAGGGCGTCGCCGGCGGCGGCCCATTTCAGGGGGCGGGCCTCGGCCGCGCCCAGCGCCAGCAGCGAAACCCCGAGCAATGCGGCCGCAAGGCCGAACACACGCGCCTTCATCAAGTCACCCTCCCATGCAGGCGCCCCGCGGCGCCCGAAAGACAGGGATGCTAGAGGCAGGCCGCGCGCGAGTCACGGGTCTCCTGCGCGGCGGACGCATGGCGCAGGGCAGAGCCTGCACAATTTTCCGTCATCTGCCGCGCCGGGACTGCTAGCGCGAGAGATCCGCGATCAGCTTGCGCACGAACTGCGTGCCGGCGTCGAGCTGCGCCAGAGTGATGAACTCGTCGGGCTGGTGGGCCTGGGCGATGTCGCCGGGGCCGCAGACCACGGTCGACCAGCCGGCGCGCTGGAACAGGCCACCCTCCGTGCCATAGGCGACGACATGGCGGCCATTGTCGCCGGTCAGCCGGCGGCAGAGTTCCTCGGCCGCACCGCTCTCCTCCGGGCCCATCGCGGGAGTGTCGGAGGTGATGACGAAGTCGATGCCGGTCTCGGGCGCGATCGCCTGCATCTGCGCTTCCAGTGCCGCGACCTCGGCGCGATAGCGCTGCTCGTAGGTCTCGAAGGTTTCACCCGGGATGCAGCGGACCTCATGGGTGAACATGCAGTGCTCGGCCGTGATGTTGACCGCCGTCCCACCCTGAACGACGCCGACATGCAGGGTCGTATAGGGCGGCTCGAACCCGTTGCCCGGCGTGGTGCGGGCCTTGTTCTCGGCCATCACCTGGTTGTGCCAGTCGATCAGGCGCCCGGCGATCATCACCGCGGGAACGCCGACATCGACGCGGCTGGAATGGACGGCGTGACCGCGCACGGTCGTCTTCATGCGCAGACCGCCCTTATGACCGGTGACGACCTGCATCATCGAGGGCTCGCCGACGACGACGGCGGCGGGCTTCAAGCCATCCTCCACCATCGCCTTGATGAGGACGCGCGCGCCCTGGCAGCCGACCTCCTCGTCATAGGACAGGGCGATGTGGATCGGCCGCTGCAACGGGACGGCCAGCATCTCCGGGACGAGCGCCAGCGCGATGGCATCGAAGCCCTTCATGTCACAGGTGCCGCGGCCGAAGAGCTTGCCGTCGCGCTCGGTCAGCGTCCACGGATCGGAACTCCAGTCCTGCCCCGCCACCGGTACGACGTCGGTATGGCCGGACAGAACGACGCCGCCCTCCCGCTTCGGGCCGATCGTGGCGTAGAGGTTGGCCTTGTCGCCCTCGGCATTGAACGCCAGCGTGCTCTCGACGCCCAGGCCGGCGAGATAGTCGCGGCAGAAATGAATCAGCTCGAGATTGCTGCGCTGCGACTCCGTGTTGAACGACACCAGCTTCGCGAGCATCTCCTTGGGCGTGAACGGTGCGGGCGTCATGGTCACGGGCGGTTCTCCAGAAAAGCGGCCCGAGGCAGGTTTCGTGCCGCGGCGCATCATTCGGCTGTCCTGATATATTGTGTAAGGCTCCTCGCCCCGCCTGCCAACGCCGCGTTTCCGTGAGCCGCAAAGCGCCCCTATAAGGGTGCGACGAAGCAAGAGGCGCCTTCATGAACTTCGACGTGACACTGCCCGACATCCAGGCCGCCGCGGCGCGCATCGCCGGCAAGATCCGGCGGACCCCAACCTATTACAGCGCGGGGCTCTCGGCGCGGCTCGGCGTCGAGACGGTTGTCAAGGTCGAGAGCCTGCAGCTCGGCGGCTCGTTCAAGGTGCGCGGCTGCTTCAACAAGCTGATGGGGCTGAGCGACCGGGAGCTGGCGCGCGGGGTCGTCACGGTGTCCGGCGGCAACCACGCCATCGCGGTGGCGCTGGTAGCCAAGTCGATGGGCTGCCGCGCGCTGGTGCTGATGCCGCAGAACGCCGCCACTTTCAATGTCGAGATGGCCCGCTCGCTGGGGGCTGAGATCGAGCTCTGTGCCGACTCGATCGAGGCCTTCGCCAGGGCCGAGGACTACGCCGCCCAGGGCATGACCCATGTCCACTCCTATGACGATCCGGCGATCATCGCCGGCCATGGCTCGCTCGGGCTGGAGATGAACAACGATGCCGGCGGGCGGCTGGACCATGTCTTCATCTCGATCGGCGGCGGCGGCTTCGCGGCCGGCGTCGGCGCGGCGATGAAGGGGCTCGACCCGGTGCTGCGCATCCATGGCGTCGAGACGGAAGGCGCGACCGCCATGACGCAGGCGCTCGAGGCTGGCAAGCCCGTGCCGATCAGGCCGACCTCGATCGCGCGCACGCTCGGCGCGCCCTTTGCGACCGAGCGGACCATGGCGGCCGCGCGCCAGTTCATCGAGGACATCGTGATCGTGCCCGACGCGGAGGCGGTGCGCGAGATCGGCTGGGTGCTGCAGAACGGGCGCGTGCTGCTGGAGCCGGCGGCCTCCTGCGTCGTCGCCGCGGCGCTGGCGTGCAAGGAGATGTTCAAGCCCGGCGAGCGCGTCGGCCTCGTGCTCTGCGGCTCGAATGTCGCGCTCGACGACATCGCCGCCTGGCGGACACAGTTCGGAGTCTGAGGCGGGCGCGAGGAACTGCGGGAGGCCTGACGCCGACGCGCGGCTGGGTCGCAGATCAGAGCCTTGACGCTGCCGCGCGTTCGGGTTTCTGGAGAAGCAGGGCGCGCCCTGCCGCCATCGCGGAAGGGCTCCACCGGCTAGGAATGCGCGATGACGATCCTCGACCACGAGACGCAGCCGCAGGACAAATGGCGCGACGGCGTGATGACGCAGATGCGGGTTTCTGCGCTGGTGCAGAGCCGGCAGCTCTGCATCTTCGAGCAGTTCTGCGATCCGGGCCTCGGCGCACCGATGCATCTGCATGCAGTCGAGGAGGTGCTCGAGATCATGGCCGGCACCGCCGAGATCTATCTGCGCGACGAGACGATGGTCGTCACCGCCAACCAGTCCGTGCTGGTGCCCGCAGGCGCCCGCCATGGCTTCAAGAACATCGGCACCGGCGTACTGCATGTGCGCGCGACGCTGGCGGCGGCGATCTTCGAAGCCTCCTATGACGACCGCAACGAGTTATCCCGCCGCTACGTCCCCGCCGACGCCTAACCCGGCGCTCTTTACCCCCCGGCCCGCCCCGCGGGCCATCGCTGCCCTCTCCGAGGATCGACCATGCCCAACGCCTCCCTCATCGCCGCCATCCATCCCGAGCTCACGGCCATCCGCCGCGACCTGCATCGCCATCCCGAACTGATGTACGACGTGCATCGCACGGCCGGCGTCGTCGCCGAGAAGCTGAAGGCCTGGGGCGTGGACGAGGTCGTGACCGGCATCGGCCAGACCGGCGTCGTCGGCGTGATCAAGGGCCGCAACCAGGGCTCGGGCAAGGTGATCGCGATGCGCGCCGACATGGACGCGCTGCCGATCCACGAGGAAACAAACCTGGAGCACCGCTCGACCGTGCCGGGCAAGATGCACGCCTGCGGCCATGACGGGCACACCGCCATGCTGCTGGGCGCCGCCAAGTACCTCGCCGAGACGCGCGATTTCGACGGAACCGCGGTGGTGATCTTCCAGCCCGCGGAGGAAGGCGGCGCCGGCGCCAAGGCGATGATCGATGACGGGCTGATGACCCGCTTCGGCATCCAGGAGGTCTACGGCATGCACAACAAGCCGGGCCTGGCCGTCGGCCAGTTCGACGTGCGCAAGGGCCCGACGATGGCCGCTGCCGACCGCATCCACATCAAGATCGAGGGCAAGGGCGGCCATGCCGCGGCTCCCCACCGGGTCAACGACCCGATCGTCGCCGCCTGCCAGCTGGTGACCGCACTGCAGACGATCTCGTCGCGCAATGCCGACCCGCTGGATTCCATCGTGGTGTCCGTCACCGCGATCAATGCCGGCGAGGCCTTCAACGTCATCCCGCAGACCGTCGAGCTCAAGGGCTCGGTGCGGACGCTGACGCCGCAGATGCGCGAGCTCGCCGAGAAGCGCATCAAGGAGGTCACCGCCGGCATCATGGGCGCCTTCGGGATGAGCGTCGTCTGCGACTATCTCCATGGCTACCCGGTGACCTTCAACCATGCGGAGCAGGCCGAGTTCGTGGTCGGCACGATCGAGGCGGCCTTCGGCGAGGGCAAGGTCGACACCACCGTGCCGCCGACGATGGGCTCGGAGGATTTCTCCTACATGCTCGAGGAGCGCCCCGGCGCCTTCATCAACATCGGCAATGGCGAGTCGGCCGGCCTGCATCACCCGGCCTATGAGTTCAACGACGAGGTCATCCCGGTCGGCGTGACCTACTGGGCGAATCTCGTCGAGACCGCGATGCCGGCCAAGGTCTGAAGGGCGCCCGCCTCATGCACGACATCGATTGCCTGGTGATCGGGGCCGGCGTTGTCGGCCTCGCGACGGCGCGGGCGCTGGCGCTGGCCGGGCGCGAGGTCGTGATCGCGGAAGCCGCGGACGGCATCGGCACACAGACGTCGGCGCGCAACAGCGAGGTCATCCATGCGGGGATCTATTATCCGCCGGGCTCGCTGAAGGCGAAGGTCTGCGTCGAGGGGCGCCAGCGCCTCTATGCCTATCTCGGTGAGCGCGGATTGCCTCACAAGGCCTGCGGCAAGCTGATCGTCGCCACCAGCGCCGCGCAGAAGCCGGCGCTGGAGACGATCATGGCCCGTGCCCAGGCCTCGGGCGTCGACAGCCTGCGCTGGCTCGATGCCGCGGAGGCCCAGGCGAGAGAGCCGGAAGTCCGTTGCGAGATCGCGCTGCTCTCGCCCGACACCGGCGTGGTCGACAGCCACGCCTTCATGCTCTCGCTGCTCGGCGAATGCGAGGCGGCCGGCGGATCGCTGGCGCTCAACACGCCGATCGCCGGATGGCGCCGCGAGGCCGACGGCTTCAGCGTCGATTTCGGCGGCGAGGAGCCTGCGACCTATACCGTCAGGACGATCGTGAATTCGGCCGGCCATGGCGCGCCGAAGCTTCTCGGCACGCTGGAGGGGTTCCCGCCCGAGCATGTGCCGGTGCAGCACTACGCCAAGGGCAATTATTTCGCGCTGCTCGGCAAGCAGCCCTTCTCGCATCTGGTCTACCCGGTGCCCGAGGCGGCGGGCTTAGGCATCCACGCGACGATCGACATGGGCGGGCGGGTCAAGTTCGGCCCCGATGTCGAATGGGTCCAGCACGATCAGGACCTCGTTGTCGATCCGCAGCGGGCCGAGAAGTTCTACGCCGCGATCCGGACCTATTGGCCGGCCCTGCCCGACGGCGCGCTCGTCGCCGACTATGCCGGCATCCGCCCCAAGCTGCACGGCCCGACCGAGCCGATGCCGGATTTCCGCATCGACGGCGCGCAAGTCCATGGCGTGGACGGGCTGGTCAACCTTTTGGGCATCGAGAGCCCGGGGCTGACCAGTTCGCTGGCGATCGCGGAGATGGTGGTGGAGCGGCTTGCGGCATAGCGGACGTCATGCTCGGGCGAAAACCCGAGCATCTCAGGCCGATGAGGCCTCCGTACCCGCGTTCCATTCTGCGAGAGATTCTCGGGTCTGCGCTTTGCTCCGCCCGAGAATGACGCGAGCGGTTAGCGCCGCAGCGCCCTGAACGCCTCGCTGGCCTCTTTCGCCAGCTGCGTCACGCGCTTCCAGTCGCCGGATGCGATGGCGTCCGCCGGGACCAGCCAGGAGCCGCCGACGCAGATGACCTGCGGCAAGGCGAGATAGCTGGCGAGGTTGTTCAGGCCAACGCCGCCGGTCGGGCAGAAGCGCATCTGCGGGAACGGGCCCGACAGCGCCTTCAGCGCAGGCGGCCCACCTGCCGTCTCGGCGGGGAAGAACTTCGCGACGGTGCGGCCGGCGGCGACCGCGCGCATGCAGTCCGACGCGGTGGCGACGCCCGGCAGCCAGGGCAGCCCGGCGGCCTTCAGCGCCTCGTCGACGGCCTCGCTGAAGCCGGGGCTGACGACGGCTTTGGCACCGGCATCCTTGACCTGCTGGACCTGCGCCGGCGTAACGACCGTGCCGGCAACCGGCAGCGCCCCCGGCACCGATCTGGCGATGGCTTCCAGCGCAGCTAGCCCGGCCGGGCGGCGCAGCGTGACCTCGACGACGTCGATACCGCCGGCGACGAGGGCATGCGCCAGGTCGATGGCGCGCGAGGCGTCCTCGATCACCACGACCGGAATCACGCCACAGGCTTCGAGGCGGGCAATCGCGGCAGTCTCGTCCATCGTCGGCGTCTTTCAATCGTTTGAACGGCTGCGCGCGGTCTACTCTTTCGCCCAGTAGACGTCGAGGCCCTGCGGCCGGCCGAGGAGGAGATCGACGGGCAGCGACGCGGGGCGGTTCGAGGCTGCCTTCAGCACGGCCTCCTTCTGCGTGCCCGAGACCAGCAGGCTCGTCCAGCCGGCGCCTGCAAGACGCGCCGGAGACAGGGAGAGACGCGGCGGCAGGCCGGGCGGCGTAGCGATGCAGATGCCGCTGTCGGGCCGCCCTTCAAAGCGCGCCTCCTCGCCGGGAAACAGCGAGGCGATATGGCCGTCGGTGCCCATGCCGCTCACGACCAGATCCAGCGGCGGCAGGCTCGCGAGTTCGGAGGAAAGCGCGGTCGCCGCCGCCTCGATATCACTGCCACGGCCATGGAAGGACAGGAAGCGGACCCGCCCCTCGCGAAGCGGCGCGAATTGCGCACGGATCATGCGCTCGTTCGAGGCCGCGTCGTCGGCGGCAACGAAGCGCTCGTCGGTCGGCAGCAGCGTCACCTTCTCCCAGGCCAGATCGCGGGTGCCGAGCGCTGCGAGGAAGCGGGCCGGCGTCGTGCCGCCGGGCACGGCGAGCGAGGCCCGGCCCTGCTCCGTCAGCAGGGTCTGCAGGCGGATGGCGACGGCCTCCGCCAGTGCTTCGGAGGCGTCGGCGAGGGTCGCGAAGCGATGCCAGGCGACGGGACCTTGCGGCTGCATCATTCGAAGTCCGGATCGGCCCAGGAGCGGCCTTCGCGCTCGATCAGCCCGATCGCCTGCGACGGCCCCCAGGAGCCGGCGGCGTAGCGATGGGGATGGGGGGCGTATTCCTGCCAGCCGGCGATGATCGGATCGACCCAGCGCCAGGCCTGCTCGACCTCGTCGCGATGCATGAACAGCGTCTGGTCGCCGCGGATGACGTCCGTCAGCAGGCGCTCATAGGCGTCGGGCGTGCGCTCGTCGAAGGCGGTGGAATAGCGCAGGTCGAGCTGGCGCGGCACGATCTTGAGCCGGCCCGAGCCCGGCACCTTCATCATCAGCTGCAGTTGGACGCCGTCATTGGGCTGCAGGCGGATCAGCAGGCGGTTGGCATAGAGCTTGTCGCAGGAGCCGCCGCCGAAGATCGAATGCGGAACCGGCTTGAAGGTGACGACGATCTCCGAATAGCGCTGCGCCATGCGCTTGCCGGTGCGCAGATAGATCGGCACGCCGGCCCAGCGCCAGTTGTCGAGTTCGCAGCGGATCGAGACGAAGGTCTCTGTGTTGCTGAGATGGCCGAGCTCGTCGGCATAGCCGCGCACACGCTGGCCGTCGATCTGGCCCGCGCCGTACTGGCCGCGCACCGTGTAGCGCTCGACATCGGGCCCGACGATCGGGCGCAGCGCCTTCAGCACCTTGATCTTCTCGTCGCGCACGGCGCCGGCCTCGAGCAGATTGGGCGGCTCGATGGCAAAGAGGGTGAGCAGCTGCATGAGATGGTTCTGCACCATGTCGCGCATCTGCCCGGCCTTGTCGTAATAGCCGGCCCGGCTTTCGAGCCCCACCGTCTCGGCGACGGTGATCTGGACATGGTCGATGTCGCGGCCGGTCCAGGAGCGCTCGAACAGCGTGTTGGCGAAGCGCAGCACCAGCAGGTTCTGGACCGTTTCCTTGCCGAGATAATGGTCGATCCGGTAGGTCCGATCCTCCGGCAGGATGCGCGCGACGGCATCGTTGATCTCGCGCGCCGAGGCGAGATCGCGCCCCAGCGGCTTCTCGAGGATGACGCGCGAGGTCGGCGTCAGGATGTCGGCGGCAGCGAGGTTCTCGCAGATCGGGATGAAGAGGTCGGGCGGCGTCGAGAGATAGAACGAGCGCACGCGACCATCGTCGCCGAGCGCCTTCTTGAGCGCCTTGTAGGTCTCCGGCTTCACCGCATCGAGCAGGACGATGGTGAGGCGCTGCTGGAAGGCGTGGATATGGTCGGGGGAGAGCCCCTCCTCCTTCAGCCGCTTGGCGATCTGCTTCGGCAGCCCTTCGACATCCTCCTGCTTGCGGACAATGCAGAGGACCCGGCTCTCGTCGGGGAGAACGCCTTCGCGGCTGCGCTGCGCCAAAGCCGGGAACAGCTTGCGCATGGCGAGATCGCCGCCCGCGCCGAAGATCACCAGGTCGAAGGCGGGCACCGGCGTGCGCTCGGGAATGGTTTCGGGCCGCAGGATGCGGCCGGCAATATCGTCCATCGGTCAGTCGTCTCCGTGCCCGTCCGCGAATCCGGCGCGGCGTCCATCTGGACGGCGGGCTTGCGACGAGAATGAGACCAAGCGCAGCGATTGCCAAACGCTCAGATCGCAGGGCGACCGGCCGTCAATCGCGGCGGAAGCCCTCGCTGGCGGTCAGCAATTGCCGGGCATAGTCCGTCTGCGGGCTGCGGGCGGCGAGTGTGCTCGCCGTCATCTCCTCGACGCCGCGGCCGAACTGCATGACGAGCAGCCGCTCGCACATATGGCCGACGACGGCGAGGTCATGGCTGACGAGGATATAGGTCAGCTTGCGCTCGTGGCGCAGCGCCTGCAGCAGGTTCAGCACCTCAGCCTGGATGGAGACGTCCAGCGCCGAGGTCGGCTCGTCGAGCAGCAGGATCGAGGGCTCGAGCACGAGCGCGCGCGCGATGGCGACGCGCTGGCGCTGGCCGCCGGAGAGCTGGTGCGGATAGCGGAAGCGGAAGGAGGCGGGCAGCCCGACCTCCCCCATCGCCCGCCCGATCCGCTTCTCGGCGTCGCCGATGCCGTGGATGGCGAGCGGCTCGGCCAGGGTATCGTCGACGGTCTTCTTGGGGTGGAGCGAGCCGTAGGGGTCCTGGAAGACCATCTGGACGGCGCGATAGAAGGCCTTGTCACGGATCTTCGGCTGGGTCTGCCCGGTGATCTCGACGGTGCCGCTCCAGTCCCGGTTCAGCCCCGAAAGCACGCGCAGCACCGTCGACTTGCCGGAGCCGGATTCGCCGACGATGCCGTAGCTCTCGCCGGGGGCGACCGAGAAGGAGAGGTCCTTCACGACATGCGAGTCGCCGAAGGAGACGTTGAGCTTTTCGACGCGGATCGCGGGTTGCGTGGTCATGACAGATGCCTCGTCGTCATTGCGAGCGCAGCGAAGCAATCCAGGGGGCGTCGGGCTCTACGAAGCTGGCTTGCTTCGCTGCGCTCGCAATGACGGACAGAGCTCAATTGCAAAGCCATCATGCCAGCCATGCCGGGTCGCGCTCGAGGGTCGACAGCTTCGCGCGCGGATGGTCGAGGTCCGGCAGGCAGCCGAGCAGGCCGAGCGTGTAGGGGTGGCGCCGGGCGCGAGCAGATTCGTCGGCGAGTTCGGCCGCCGGCAGCGTCTCCATGGCCTTGCCGCCATACATGACGATGACGCGGTCGCAGAAGGACTGCACCAGATGCAGGTCGTGGCTGATGAAGATCAGCCCCATGCCGCGCTGTGTGACGAGATCGTCGAGGATCTTCAGGATCTGCAGCTGGACGGTGACGTCGAGCGCCGAGGTCGGCTCGTCGGCGATCAGGATATCGGGCTCGGCGATCAGCATCATCGCGATCATCACGCGCTGGCCCATGCCGCCCGAGACCTCGTGCGGGTAGAGGTCGTAGACGCGCGCCGGCTCGCGGATCTGCACCTGCTCCAGCATGGCCAGCGAGCGTTCCTTCGCCTCGCGGGCGCTGGACTTGTGATGCACGCGATAGGCTTCGGCGATCTGGTCGCCGACGGTGCGGACCGGGTTGAGCGAGAATTTCGGGTCCTGCATCACCATCGAGATGCGGCGGCCGCGCAGCTTGCGGCGCTCGCGCTTGTCCATGGTCAGGAGGTCCTGCCCGCGGAAGACCATGCGGTCGGCCGTGACGACGCCGGGCGGCGGGATCAGGTCTAGGATGGCACGGCCGGTCATCGACTTGCCGGAGCCGGATTCGCCGACGATGCCGAGCCGCTCGCGGCCGAGCGTGAAGGACAGGCCGCGCACGGCGTGGACGATGCCGGTGGGGGTGTGGAAATCGACGCGCAGATTGTCGAGTTCGAGGAGGGGCTCATCCATCTCGCTCACCTCGCATCCATGACGTCGCGCAGGCCGTCGCCGAGCAGGTTGAAGCCGAGCGCGACGATGCAGATGGCGACGCCGGGGAAGGTCGCGACCCACCACTGGTCGAAGATCTGCTCGCGGCCGGCCGAGATCATCGCGCCCCATTCGGGGATCGGCGGCTGGGCGCCCAGCCCAAGGAAGCCGAGGCCGGCGGCGATCAGGATGACGCCCGCCATGTCGAGCGTGGTGCGCACGATCAGCGAGGGCAGGCAGAGCGGCACGACATGCTTCCAGACGATGCGCCATTGCGAGGCGCCCTGCAGGCGGATCGCGGCGATGTAATCCTGCTGGCGGATGATCAGCGTCTCGGCGCGGGCGACGCGGGCATAGGGAGGCCAGGCGGTGATCGCGATGGCGATGACCGCGTTCTCCAAGCCGGGGCCGAGGGCCGCGACGAAGGCCAGCGCGAGGACGAGGCGCGGGAAGGCCAGGAACACGTCGGTCATGCGCATCAGCGCCCGGTCGACCCAGCCGCCGAGATAGCCCGAGGCGGCGCCGATCAGCAGGCCGATCGGCCCGACGGAGACAACGACGAGCAGCACGATCACCAGCGTGACGCGGGTGCCGTAGACGATGCGGCTGAAGATGTCGCGGCCGAGCGAGTCGGTGCCGAAGAAGTTCGTGCCCGAGGGCGGCAGCAGGCGCCGGTCGAGATTCTGCGCCAGCGGATCGGCCGTGGCGATCAGCGGCGCGAAGGCGGCGACCAGAAGCAGCGCGATGATGATGCCGAGCCCAACCATGGCGAGACGGTTGCGCCGGAAGGCGAGCCATTTCCGGTACATCTGCCCGAGCCGCGCCTGGCGGCGGGAGGACGGGGAATCGGTGAGGAGATAGTCGGTCCAGGTGGTCATGCCGGCCTCAGCGCGTGCGCGGATCGACCAGCCGGCCGAGGATGTCGGACAGCAGGTTGACGCCGATGAAGACCGCCCCGATCACCAGCGTGCCGCCCAGCACCGCGTTCATGTCGGCGTTGAGGAGCGAATTGGTGAGGTAGCGGCCAAGCCCGGGCCAGGCGAAGATCGTCTCGGTCAGCACCGAGCCTTCGAGCAGGTGCATGTAGGAGACGGCGATCACCGTCACCAACGGCACGAAGGCATTGTGCATGGCGTGGCGCCAGACGACGCGAAACTCGGACAGCCCCTTCACCCGAGCGGCAATGACGTATTGCTGCTGGAGCTCGGTGATCATAAAGCTGCGGGTCATGCGGCTGATATAGGCGACGCTGAGGATGCCGAGCACCGAGGCGGGCAGGACGAGATGGGACCAGGCGTCGCGAACCGCCTCCCAGTCGCCCTCGAGCGCGGCATCGATCATCAGAATGCCGGTGACCGGCGTGATCAGGTCCTGGAAGGCGACGCCGGCGCGACCGGGCCCGCCGACCCAGCCGAGCTTGGCGTAGAACAGCAAGAGCCCCATCAGGCCGAGCCAGAAGACGGGGATCGAATAGCCGAACAGGCCGATGATGCGGGCGACCTGATCGGGCCAGCGGCCCTGATAGACCGCGGCAACGACCCCGAGCGGGATGCCGAGCAGACAGCCGATCAGCGTGCCGAGCGTCGCCAGTTCCAGCGTCGCCGGGAAGACGCGCTTGATGTCGTCGACGACCGTGTTCGACGTCAGAACCGAGCGGCCGAGATCGCCGCTGAAGACCTTGCCGACATAAACAGCGAATTGCTGCCAGAGCGGCTTGTCGAGGCCGAGCTCGATGCGGGCGGCCTCATAGGTCTCGGGCCGGGCGTTGTCGCCGACGACCGCAAGTACGGGGTCGATCGGGATCACCCTGGCGATGAAGAAGGTGATCAGCAGCAGGCCAAAGATGGTGATGGCTACGGTCACGAGCTCGCGCGAGGCGATCCTCGCCCAGCGGCCCGCCGTTTCGCCCCAGGGGCGTTTTCGAACCGGGCTGGCAGCCACGTTCGTCATCGTCATTCTTCCGTGTTCGGCTCCGGCGGGGCGGGATGGCCCCAGGCCGGAAGCAAAAGCCCCGCCGCGGCCGTCCGGCCGAGGCGGGGCGTGTCGTTCGAAATGCTCAGTTCTTCGAGATCGGCGCGTAGAAGTTGGTGTCCGAGCTCGGGCCGATGACCCAGCCCTTGACGCCCTTGCGGTCGGCCGAGACCTCGACCTGCTGGAACATGATCACGAAGGGCGAGACCTTCTGATGCTCGCGCTGCAGGGAGCCGTAGACGGTGGCGCGCTTGGCGGCGTCGGTCTCCAGCACGTTGGCCTGGGTGGTCTTGGTCATCTCGGGGATGTCCCAAGCGTTGCGCCAGGCCAGGGTCTTCGACTTCGCGTCCTCGCCGTTGTTCTCGTTGATGGCGAAGGTCTCAGCATTGGTGTGCGGATCGAGATAGTCCGGGCCCCACTGGCCGATATAGATGTCGTGGGTGCGGGCGCGGTACTTGGTCAGCGTCTGCTTGCCGTCGCCCGGGATCAGCTCGAGCTTGATGCCGGCCTGGGCCCAGCTCGACTGGATCGCCTGGGCGATGTCGGTGATCGGGTTCACCGAGCGCACGTCCATCGTTACGGTGAAGCCGTTCGGCAGACCCGCCTTGGCGAGCAGCTCCTTGGCCTTGGCCGGATCATACTTGTAGGGCTGGTCGTCGATGGCGCCGAGGAAGCCCTTGGGCAGGAAGGACTGGTGCGCCTTGTAGGTGCCCTCGACGATGTTGCGCTCGATCGAGGCGTAGTCGACCAGGTACTTCAGGGCCTCGCGGACTTCCGGCTTGGCGAAGTTCGCGTTCTTCGTGTTCAGGCCGAGATAGAGGATGTAGCCCTTGTCGCCCTGGACGAGCTCGACGTCCTTGTTGGACTTGACGGCGGAGAGTTGGTCCTTCGAGAGGTTGCGGGCGATGTCGATGTCGCCCTTCTCGAGCAGCAGGCGCTGCGACGCCGGCTCGGCGACGTGGCGCACGATGATGCGCTTGTTCTTTGGCGCGCCCTTATACCAGGACTCGTTGGCGTCGAGCGCGTACTGCTCGTTGGGACGGTAGGCGCGGACCTTGTAGGCGCCGGAGCCGGCCGAGTTCTGCTTCAGCCAGCCATTGCCCCAGTCGCCGTCCTTCTCATTGGCCTTGACCAGCTTGCTGTCGACGATCGAGGCGACGCCCGAGGTCAGGCAGTTGAGGAAGAAGGTCGGCGCGAAGGGCTTGGAGACGGTGATGACGAGGGTGGAGTCGTCGGTCGCCTTCACCTTCTCGGTGACGTTGTCCTTGGTGAAGCCGAACTGGGCGAGGATGAAGCCGGGCGACTTGTTGAGCGTCACGGCGCGCTGGAAGGAATAGACCACGTCGGCCGCCGTCAGCGCATTGCCGGAGTGGAACTTGACGCCGGGGCGCAGCTTGAAGGTGTAGGTCAGGTTGTCGGGCGTGACGCTCCAGCTCTGGGCGATTTCGGGAACGAGCTCGTTGTTCTTGGCGAGATCGACGCCCATCAGCTTGTCGTAGAGGTTGGTGACGACCTCGACGCCGGAGAATTCGAAGGCCTCGGCCGGATCGAGCGAGATGATGTCGTCGATCTGCTTGGCCATGACCACCGTGTCCTTCGGGGTCTGGGCCAGGGCCACGGTGGTCTGGGCGGTCGTCGCCAGCAACGCTGTGAAGGCCGACGCCACCATCAATTTCGCAACGTGACGCATCGCATTCCCCATCGGTTCGGATTGTCGGCCGCGGTCCGTCGGCCATTGGCGTGAATGTGGAACCAGTCGGCGGCTTCTGTCCAGCAGGACGAGGCGCATGTCCAGATGTTGCTGCACAGTTCTTGTGCATCGGGCTGACAGGATCGGGCAATGCGTCGCGAGTTGCAGCTTTGCGCGCCCTCCCGGCCTCGCTAACGTGAGGGGGACTCCGGCGACCGCCGGCCCATGACAAGCAGGTGCACAGCCCTTGGCCATCATCGCCGCGCTCCACCACGTCACGCATTATCGCTACGACCGGCCCGTCACGCTCGGGCCCCAGATCATCCGCCTGCGCCCCGCGCCGCATTGCCGGGCGGCGATCAACAGCTATTCGCTGAAGGTCTCCCCGGCCGAGCATTTCGTGAACTGGCAGCAGGACCCCAGCGGCAACTGGCTGGCTCGCTACGTCTTCCCGGAGCCGGTTCGGGAGTTCCGCATCGAGGTCGATCTCGTCACCGAGCTGTCGATCATCAACCCGTTCGACTTCTTCGTCGAAACCGATGCCGAGGTCTTCCCCTTCACCTATCCGGAAGAACTGCGGGCGGAACTCGCCCCCTATCTGGTGACAGAGCCGGCCGGCCCGCTCCTGACGGACTTCCTCGCCACGGTGGCGCGGGAGCCCACCAACACCGTCAATTTTGTCGTCGACCTGAACGCCCGCCTCGCCGGTGCCATCGCCTATGGCATCCGCATGGAGCCCGGCGTCCAGGAGCCGGAGCATACGCTCGGCATCAAGTCCGGATCCTGCCGCGACACGAGCTGGCTGCTCGTGCAGATCCTGCGGCATCTCGGCCTCGCCGCCCGCTTCGTCTCCGGCTACCTGATCCAGATGAAGGCGGATATCGACCCGCTGGAAGGTCCGCGCGGCACGGACAAGGACTTCACCGACCTGCACGCCTGGGCGGAGGTCTACATTCCCGGTGCCGGCTGGATCGGGCTCGACCCGACTTCGGGTCTCTTGACGGGCGAGGGCCATCTGCCGCTGGCGGCGACGCCGCATTATCGCTCGGCGGCGCCGGTCTCGGGTCTCGCGAGCTATGCCGAGACGAGTTTCGATTTCGACATGAGCGTGGCGCGCGTCCATGAAGTGCCGCGCATCACCCTGCCCTTCTCGGACGAATCCTGGCAGCGCCTCGACGCGCTGGGCGAGCGCGTGGAGGCGGACCTGCAGGCGCAGGATGTGCGGCTGACGATGGGCGGCGAGCCGACCTTCGTCTCGGTCGACGACCAGACGGGCGAGGAATGGAACATCGCCGCCGTGGGGCCGACTAAGCGGCAGCGCGCCGATGAACTGATCCGGCGACTGCGGGAGCGCTTCGCGCCGGGCGGCATGCTGCATTACGGCCAGGGCAAATGGTATCCGGGCGAGAGCCTGCCGCGCTGGGCCTTCGCGCTCTACTGGCGCGCCGATGGCGAGCCGATCTGGCGCGATGCCGCGCTGATCGCCCGCGAGCCCGGCGCCCCGACCGGCATCGACCGCGAACTCGAGACCGGCGCGACGATGGCCGAGGCGGAGGCCCTCGCCGAAGGCCTTTCCGAGCGGCTGGGGCTGGGCGCTGACTATGTGCTGCCGGCCTATGAGGACACCGGTTTCTGGCTGCTGAAGGAGGCGCAGCTTCCCGAAAATGTCGACCCGCTCGATCCGCGGCTCGCCGATCCCGAGGAGCGGGCGCGGATGCAGCAGGTCTTCCAGCTCGGTCTGGGCAAGCCGCGCGGCTATGTCATTCCCGTCCAGCGCTGGCAGGCTCAGTCCGGCGACAAGCGCTGGCGCTCCGAGAAATGGCGGCTGCGGCGCGGCAAGCTGTTCCTCGTGCCGGGCGATTCCCCGGTCGGATATCGCCTGCCGCTCGGCTCCCTGCCGGTCGTGCCGAAGGCGGAGTACCCGCATATCCACCCGCGGGACCCGATGGAGGCGCGCCCGCCCCTGCCGCGCGCGGCCGGCGGCTTCGGCCCCGCGGTCGATCCGCCGCATCAGGCGCCCGTCCAGCCAGAGCCGGCCCCACCCCCGCAGGCTTCGCCACACCAGATGTCGCGCACGGTCGAGGCCGGCGGCGCCGCTGCGCAGGACCGCACCGAGCAGGAGATCGGTGGCGAGCATGTCCGCACCGCGATCAGCCTCGAAATCCGCGACAAGGTGCTGTGCGTCTTCCTGCCGCCGGTGGAACGGCTGGAGGACTATCTCGACCTCGTCGCCAGCGTCGAGGCGGTGGCGCGCGAGCGCAACCAGCCGGTCCATATCGAGGGCTATGCGCCGCCGCACGATCCGCGGCTGAACGTCGTCAAGGTCACGCCCGACCCCGGCGTCATCGAGGTCAACATCCATCCGGCCCGCAACTGGCGCGAGGCCGTCGAGATCACGCGGGGCGTCTATGAGGAGGCGCGGCTGGCGCGGCTCTGCGCCGAGAAGTTCATGGTCGACGGGCGCCACACCGGCACCGGCGGCGGCAACCATGTCGTGCTCGGCGGCGTCACGCCGCTGGATTCGCCCTTCCTGCGCCGGCCGGACCTTCTGAAGAGCATCGTGCTCTACTGGAACCGGCATCCATCGCTGTCCTACCTGTTCTCGGGGCTGTTCATCGGCCCGACGAGCCAGGCGCCGCGCATCGACGAGGCGCGTCACGACGCGCTCTACGAGCTCGAGATCGCGCTGGCGAACATTCCAGGCACCGGCGCGCCCGCGATCCCGCTCTGGCTGGTCGACCGGCACCTGCGCAACCTGCTGGTCGACGTTTCCGGCAACACGCATCGCAGCGAGATCTGCATCGACAAGCTCTATTCGCCGGACGGTCCGACCGGGCGGCTCGGGCTGATCGAATTCCGCGGCTTCGAGATGCCGCCGGATGCGCGGATGAGCCTGGCGCAGCAGCTTCTGGTGCGGGCTCTGATTGCCTGGTTCTGGCGCGAGCCGCAGACGGGCGGGCTCGTGCGATGGGGCACGGCGCTGCACGACCGCTTCATGCTGCCGGAGATGGTCTGGCAGGATTTCCGCGAGGTGCTCGCCGATCTCGGCCGCGCCGGCTACGCCTTCGATCCGGTGTGGTTCGAGGCACAGGCCGAGTTCCGCTTTCCCTTCTTCGGCAAGGTCGAGCATGGCGGCGTCGAGATCGAGATCCGTCAGGCGCTGGAACCCTGGCACGTCATGGGCGAGGAGGGCGCGATCGGCGGCACGGTGCGCTATGTCGATTCCTCGGTCGAGCGGCTTCAGGTCAAGGCGAAGGGGCTGGTGCCCGGGCGGCACCTCGTCACCTGCAATGGCCGCCGCCTGCCGATGACCCCGGCCGGTACGGCGGGCGAGAGCGTCGCGGCTGTGCGCTTCAAGGCCTGGCAGCCGGCGTCCGGTCTGCACCCGACCATTCCCGTCCACGCGCCCCTGACCTTCGACATCGTCGATACCTGGGTCGGGCGCTCGCTGGGCGGCTGCGTCTACCATGTCGCCCATCCGGGCGGGCGCAATTACGAGACGCCGCCTGTGAATTCGTACGAGGCGGAGGCGCGGCGGCTCGCGCGCTTCGAAGCGATCGGCCATACTCCCGGCGCGCTGGCGATTCCGCCGGAAGAGCGCAGCGCCGAATTCCCGCTGACGCTGGATCTGAGGCGCCCTGCGGGAGTGTAGACGCGAGCGATGGCAGCCCAGGGTCGATCCCCCTCCGTGCGCGTGAGGACGGAGCGTCGCAACGCTCTGCTGGCGGATTATCGCCCGCTGCCGGGCGTCTATGACGAGATCCTCGGCGCCGACGGCCAGGTGCGCCCGCAATGGGAGCCCTTCCTGACGGAGTGGTGCGCCTTCTCGCCGGACGAGCTCAACCAGCGCTTCGGCCTCGCCGACCGCCACGTCCACGACACCGGCGTCTCCTACCGCGTCCATGGCGACATCGATCCGCGTGACCCGACCGCGGGGGAGCGGGCCTGGCCGCTCAGCCATGTGCCGCTGGTGATCACAGGGGCGGAGTGGCAGACGATCGCGGCCGGGGTCGCGCAGCGGGCGCAGCTCCTCAGCACGCTGCTCGACGACATCTACGGCCCCGGCGAGATGATCGCGAACGGGCTCCTGCCGGCCTCCGTGGTGACGGGCAGCCCGGATTACCTTCGACCGCTGCAGGGCGCCCCCGGCGGGGGCACGCTGCAGCTCTACGCCGTCGATCTCGGGCGCGGCCCCGACGGGCGCTGGTGGGTCCTGCAGGACCGCACCCAGGCGCCATCGGGAACCGGCTACGCGCTGGAAAACCGACTCGCCCTGTCGCGCGCCTTCCCCGACATGTTCCGGACGATGAACATCGAGCGGCTGGCGGCCTTCTTCCAGGCCTTCCGTGCCGGGCTCGTCGCCCGCTCCAAGCGCGTCGAGCCACGCATCGGCCTGCTGACGCCGGGGCCGCTGAACGAAAGCTATTTCGAGCAGACCTATCTGGCGCGCTATCTCGGCTTCCTGCTCGTCGAGGGTGGCGACCTCGTCATGCGCGAGGGGCGCGTGCATGTGCGCACGATCGCCGGGCTGAAGCGGGCGGACGTGATCTGGCGGCGCATCGACGGGGATTTCGCCGACCCGCTCGAGCTCAACGCCTCCTCCGCGCTGGGCGTCGCCGGGCTGGTTCAGGCTGTCCGCAAGGGCAGCGTGCATGTCGCCAACGGGTTGGGTTCGGGCGTCGTCGAGGCCCGCGCGCTGATGGGGTTCCTGCCGGCACTGGGCGAGCGGCTGCTGGGCGAGGCGATGATCCTGCCCAATGTCGCGACCTGGTGGTGCGGCCAGCCGCGCGAACGGGCGGTGGTGCTGGAGCGTTTCGACGAAATGAGCATCGCGCCGGCCTTCCGGAGCGCCGGCGGCGGGCTCGACAGCGGGCCGGTCGTGGTGGCCGATCTCCCGGCCGCCGAGAAGGAGGCGCTGCGCCGCCGCATCGAGGCGCGGGGCATGGACTATGTCGGCCAGGAGGTGGTGCGGCTCTCGACCACGCCGGTGTTCCAGAACGGCCGGCTGCAGCCACGCCCGATGACGCTGCGCGTCTTCGCCGCCGTGACGCCGGATGGCTGGAAGGTGATGCCCGGGGGTTTCTGTCGCATTTCAGACGAGCGCGACGCGCGGGCGGTGAGCATGCGCAGCGGCGTGCGCTCCAGCGACGTCTGGGTGACGTCCGACGCGCCGGTCGACCAGGTGTCGCTGCTGCCGGCGCCCGACCGCATCACCATCCGCAGGATCACCGGCACGCTGCCGAGCCGCGCCGCCGACAACCTGTTCTGGCTGGGTCGCTATCTGGAGCGGACGGAGGCGACACTGCGGCTGGTGCGCGCGCTGCTCGGGCGGCTGATCGACACCGACCCGACGCAGGGCCGCAACGAGACGCTGAAACGCCTCGCCAATCTGCTTGTCGCCTGGGGGGCATCGCCGGGAGGGCGCGGCCAGACCCCGGCGGGCCAGGCCTCGGCGGCGCTGCACGCGCTGGACCAGTATGGCTCCGCGATCGCCACGACACGCGAGGCCCGACGCACGGCCTCGGTCATCCGCGAGCGGCTCTCGATCGACGCCTGGCGCCTGTTCGGCGACATGCAGCAGCAGCTCACCCTCGAAGCCGGGCGCGAGCCCAGCGAGGGCGAGGCCTACGAGATCGCCGACCGGGCGCTGAAGTCGCTCGCCGCCTTCTCGGGCCTCAGCCAGGAGAACATGGTGCGCGGCCCCGGCTGGCGTTTCCTCGATATCGGGCGAAGGCTTGAGCGCGGCATCGCCACCTGCCGCTTTGCCCGCCACTTCGCCGAGACCAATGCACCGGGCGACGCGCTCGACGCGCTGCTCGACCTGACGGATTCGCAGATCACCTATCGCTCGCGCTATCTGCTCGGCGCCAGCCTGCAGCCGGTGCTCGATCTCGTGATGCTCGACCCCTACAACCCGCGCTCCGTGGCCTTCCAGATCGACAGGCTCGACACCGAGATTCGGGATCTGCCGTCGCTGACCGAGGACGGCATGCTGGAAGCGCCGCGCCGGCTGATCCTGAAGCTCGCCGCCGAATGCCGCACGGCCGAAGCCTCGCGGCTCGACCGCACCAGCATACTGCTCTTTGAGCAGTTGCTGATGGGCGTCTCGAGCGCCATCGCCGACCGCTATTTCCTGCAGAGCAGCGGTCCGGAAGCCTCGCGCCTGACAGGCATCGCGTGATCTACGACCTCCGTCACGTCACGACCTACGCCTATAGCCGGCCGGTCCCCTTCGCGCGCTGCATCCTACGGCTGCAGCCGCGCAACGATGGCGGGCAGAGCGTCCAGAGCAGCGAACTGAGCGTGACTCCACGCCCGGCCGAGCGCGACGACAGCGTTTGCTTCTTCGGCAACCGGATGACGACGATCACCATCGCCAAGCCGCATCGCGAGCTGAAGGTCGAGATGCGGGCGCGCGTCGAGGTCAGGCGGCCCCAGGCGCCCTTCCCCGGCCTGACGCGGAGCTGGGAGGATGTCGGCGAACAGGCCCTCGCCTCGGCCAGCCTGGCGCCGGATTCGCCCGCACATCATCTCTATCCCAGCCGTCTCGTGCCGCCCGTCGCCGCCGTCACCGACTATGCGCGCAACAGTTTCCCGCAGAAGCGGCCGGTCCTCGAGGCGGCGACCGAGTTGATGGCGCGCATCCGGGCCGACTTCACCTATGATCCCGAAGCGACCGAGGTCTCGACGCCGCTGGAGGAAGCCTTCCGCGAGCGCCACGGCGTCTGCCAGGACTTCGCCCATGTCATGATCGCGGGGCTGCGTGGGCTCGGCCTGCCGGCCGCCTATGTCAGCGGCTATATCCGCACCGTGCCGCCGCCGGGCCAGAAACGGCTCGAGGGCGCTGACGCCAGCCATGCCTGGGTGATGCTCTGGTGCGGTCCGGAGACCGGCTGGATCGGCCTCGACCCGACCAACGATCTGATCGTCGCCGACGACCACATCGTCACCGCCTTCGGCCGCGACTATGCCGACGTCTCCCCGCTCGACGGCGTCGTCATCGGCCCCGGCTCGCAGAAGATCGGCGTGGCCGTCGACGTCATCCCCATCGGCTGACCCGCTGCGGCCACAGAACCCGCGCGAGGCGCTTTTCTTTTATTGGTTGCCATGGCAACTTGTTTCCCGCGCAGCCGCCGGCAAGGCAGGCGCAGGGAGGATGTCTTGCGAACTCAGGTCGCCATCATCGGAGCCGGCCCGTCGGGGCTGCTGCTCGGCCAGTTGCTGCACCAGGCGGGGATCGACAGCGTCATTCTCGAACGCAAGAGCCGCGACTATGTGCTGGCGCGCATTCGCGCCGGCGTGCTCGAACAGGGCACGGTCGGCCTGCTCGACAAAGTCGGTGCCAGCGGGCGGCTCCATGCTGAAGGCCTGCCGCATGACGGCTTCGACCTGCTCTTCGGCGAGCAGCGCCATCGCATCGCGCTGAGCGAACTGACCGGCGGGCGGCACGTCACCGTTTACGGGCAGACGGAGGTGACGCGCGACCTTATGGACCAGCGCGCCGCGCAGGGCGGCAAGACGGTCTTCGAGGCCGACGACGTGACGCTGCACGGCTTCGACGGCACCAGCCCCTATGTCACCTATCTCGAAGGCGGCGTTCCCAAGCGGCTCGACTGCGACGTCATCGCCGGCTGCGACGGCTATCACGGCGTCGCCCGCGCCAGCATCCCGGCGAGCGCGTTGCGCGTCTTCGAGCGCGTCTATCCCTTCGGCTGGCTCGGCATCCTCGCCGATGTGCCGCCGGTTTCCGACGAGCTGATCTATGCCCGCAGCCAGCGAGGCTTCGCGCTCTGTTCGATGCGCTCGGCCACCCGAAGCCGCTACTATGTCCAGTGCGGCACCGACGAGCGCGTCGATGCCTGGTCGGATCAACGCTTCTGGGACGAGTTGCGCCGCCGGCTCGACCCCGAAACGGCGGAAGGCCTGACGACGGGTCCCTCGATCGAGAAGTCGATCGCGCCGCTACGCTCCTTCGTGGCCGAGCCGATGCGCTTCGGCCGGCTGTTCCTGGCAGGCGACGCCGCCCATATCGTGCCGCCCACCGGCGCGAAGGGCCTCAACCTCGCCGCCAGCGACGTGCATTACCTGTTCGAGGCGCTGCGCGAGCTCTTCCTCGACCGCTCCGAGGCCGGCATCGACGCCTATTCGCAGAAGGCGCTGGCCCGGGTCTGGAAGGCGGAGCGCTTCTCCTGGTGGCTGACCTCGCTGATGCACCTCTTCCCGGAGCAGAGCCCGTTCGAGCAGCGCATGCAGCAGGCCGAGCTCGACTACCTCGTCTCCTCCGAGCATGCGATGGCGGCGCTGGCGGAGAATTATGTCGGGCTGCCCTACTGACGGAAGTGCTCAGGCGGCCTGCGACTCCTGCCGCGTGGCGTGACGTTCGCCCCACTCCTTCAGCGCCGCAATGACCGGCTCTAGCGTGCGCCCCTTGGCCGAGAGCGAGTATTCGACGCGGGGCGGCACCTGCGGATAGACGACGCGCAGGATCAGCCCGTCCGCCTCCAGCTCACGCAGTTGTGTGGTGAGCATGCGCTGGGTCACGCCGGGGACGCGCTTGCGGATTTCATTGAAGCGCAACGTCCCGCCGATCAGGTGATACAGCACGATCCCCTTCCATTTGCCGCCAATCAACCCCAGCGCGGCCTCGACCGGGCAGCCTTCGGCGCAAAAGGGCTCCTTGAAGCGGGGCGGCATCACGGTATCCTTTTCGACACTATGGGCGGTATTTGTGCGTACTTGCGACAAGCGAGAATAGCGGTCATCTCGCCGGCATTGCAACGCAGGAGACCTCGACCATGCGCGCCATCGGCTATCGCGATGCCCAGGAGATCAGCGCCGAAACCAGCCTGATCCCGCTTGATCTGCCCGAACCGGTGGCCAGCGGCCGCGACCTTCTGGTCGAGGTGAAGGCGATCTCGGTCAATCCGGTCGATACGAAGGTTCGGCGCAACGCCCGCCCGCCGGAGGGCGAGGCGCGCATCCTCGGCTGGGATGCCGCGGGCGTCGTCAAGGCGGTCGGTCCCGAGGTCACGGCCTTCCGACCAGGCGACGGGGTGTTCTACGCGGGCGCGCTGAACCGGCCCGGCGCCAACATGGAGCTTCATCTCGTCGACGAACGCATCGTCGGCCCGAAGCCGAAGAGCCTGTCCTTCGCCGAGGCCGCCGCCCTGCCCCTGACGATGATCACGGCCTGGGAGATGCTGTTCGACCGGGTGAAGGTCCGCGATCCCGTACCCGGCGCGGCCACGGCCCTGCTGATCGTGGGTGGGGCGGGCGGTGTCGGTTCGGCGGCGATCCAGCTCGCACGACGCCTGACCGATCTCACCGTCATCGCAACCGCTTCGCGGCCCGAGACCCGGGCCTGGGCGAGCGAACTCGGCGCGCATCATGTCGTCGATCACAGCCGCCCGCTGGCTGAGGAGGTCGCAGCGCTCGGCCTCGGCGCGCCCGGCTTCGTCTTCTTCACGACCCACACCACCCAGCACCTGCCCGAGGTGCTGAAGCTCGTTGCGCCGCAGGGGCGGCTCGGCGTCATCGACGATCCCGCAACGCTCGACGTGATGCCGCTCAAGAACAAGTCGCTGTCGCTGCACTGGGAGCTGATGTTCACCCGCTCGCTGCACCAGACGCCCGACATGCAGGCGCAGGGCGATCTGCTGGCCGAGGTCGCGCGGCTGGTCGATGCGGGCGAGCTGCGGACCACCCTGACCGAGAGCTTCGGCCGGATCGACGTCGCCAACCTGAAGCGGGCCCATGCCCTGCTCGAAAGCGGCAAGGCGAAGGGCAAGATCGTGCTCGAAGGCTTCTGAGCCTCAGGCGGGCGTCGGAAATTCCGAGCCCGCCCATTCCACGGGCACGTCGAGGGTGCCGGCGGTGATCGCCCTCGCCGCGGCCTCGATGCGGCCGCGGATCTCGCTCGGCACGGAGGGGGCCATGATCAGCCGCACCGCCTCCGGTGTCTCCAGCCCCAGACGCTTGATCTCGCCGGTGGCGAACTTGCCGGTGGCGAAATCCGCGACCGCATCGAACAGGGCCCGGCCGGAATCGGCGAAGGCGGAGGCGATGAAGACGTCCGGCGCGATCGCCGTCCAGTCGCCGACATTGCCGATCTGCTTGACGCCGAGTTCGCGGCAGGCCGCGATGACGCCGTTACGGCCGGCGTTCAGCATCGTGAAGATGACCTGCGCATCCTTGGCGATCATGGCGCGGGCGACCTTCTCCGACAGGGCGTTGTCGTCCTGGTTGCCGGAGAAATTGGTCAGCAGGATTACCTTCGGATCGGCATGGGCGACACCGGCGGCATAGGCGGCGCGGCCCTTCAGTCCCGGCGTCACCCGGATGCCGGACATATGCCCGACGACGCCGGTGCGGGTCGTCAAAGCGGCGAGCATGCCGGCGAGAAACGCCGACTGCTCCTGCAGCACCTCATAGCTCGCGAGGTTGGTCCCCGTCACGTTGCCCTGGGTCACGGCAAAGCGCACGGCCGGGAATTCGGCAGCGACCGTCTTGGCGGCGGCGTTGTTCTGGCCGCCATGAGCGATGACGAGATCGGGCCCGGCTGCTGCGAGTTCGCGCAAGGCGGCGCTCAGATCCTCGGGCTTCGGCTGGACGCCCTGTTTGAAGGCGACGGAGACGCCGAGGCGCGCTTCGGCGAGCTTCAGCCCGTCATAGCCCGCCTGCATGAAGCCGCGATCGTCGATGCGCCCGGCGAAGAGCGCGGCAACCTTCTTCGGAGCCTGAGCCCGCCCGAGAGTCGGCAGGGAGGCGGACGAGATCAGGGCGAGCGCGGTGCGGCGGTTCGGACGAAGCAGGGTCATCGTGGCGGGGTCCCTCCGGTTGAGAACAGCCGGAAGCAAAGACCAGATCAGCCCCCGCCGCAATGTCGGAGGACCGGGCGGCGCGGCGGCCGCCCGGTCCAGTGTCGCCTCAGGCCAGCGTGTAGGCGGTCTTGACCGTGGTGTAGAACTCCTTGGCGTAGGCGCCCTGCTCGCGGGGGCCGTAGCTCGATCCCTTCCGACCGCCGAAGGGCACGTGGTAGTCGACGCCCGCGGTGGCGAGGTTGACCATCACCATGCCGGCCTCGGCATTGCGCCGGAAATGCGTCGCGTGCTTCAGCGAGGTCGTGCAGATGCCCGAGGACAGGCCGAACTCGGTATCGTTGGCGACGGCGAGCGCCTCCTCGTAGTCCTTGACGCGGATGATGTTGGCGACGGGGCCGAAGACCTCCTCGCGCGAGATCCGCATTGCGTTCGTCGTCTCGGTGAAGAGCGCCGGCTGGAGGTAGAAGCCGGGGGTCTCGCGGTTCAGAAGCTCGCCGCCCCAGGCCAGCTTGCCGCCCTCGTCCTTGGCGATCTGGATGTATTTCAGATCCTGGTCGAGCTGACTCTGGTCGACGACCGGGCCGATATGCGTGCCGGCCTTGAGCGCGTCGTCGACGACGACGCCCTTCAGCCGCTCGACGCAGGCTTCGACGAAGCGGTCATGGATGCCGGCCTGGACGATCAGGCGCGAGGACGCCGTGCAGCGCTGGCCGGTGGAGAAGAAGGCGCCGGTGACGGCGGCTTCGACCGCGACCTTGAGGTCGGCGTCGTCGAGCACGACGAGCGGGTTCTTGCCGCCCATCTCGAGCTGGACCTTCTTCATCGGCGAGGAGGCGATGCAGGCCTCGGCGACCTTGCGGCCGGTCGCGACCGAGCCGGTGAAGGAGATGGCGTGGACGTCCTTGTGCTGCAGCAGCGCCTGGCCGACGACCGAGCCTCGGCCCATGACGAGGTTGAGCACGCCCTTGGGCAGGCCGGCGCGCTGGATGATGTCGACCAGCGCCCAGGCCGAACCCGGCACCAGATCGGCCGGCTTGATGACGACGCAGTTGCCGTAGGCGAGCGCCGGGGCGATCTTCCAGGCGGGGATCGCGATCGGGAAGTTCCAGGGCGTGATCATTCCGACGATGCCGACCGGCTCGCGCGTGATCTCGACGCCGACACCAGGACGCACGGAGGGCAGCGCCTCGCCCGACAGGCGCAGGCACTCGCCGGCGAAGAAGGCGAAGATCTGGCCGGCGCGGCCGGCCTCGCCGATGCCCTCGGCCAGGGTCTTGCCCTCCTCGCGGGAGAGCAGGCGGCCGAGTTCCTCCTTGCGGGCGAGGATCTCGTCGGAGGCCTTCTTCAGGATCTCGTAGCGCTCCTGCGGGCCGGAGCGGCTCCAGGCCGGGAAGGCCGCCTTGGCGGCCGCGACCGCGTCGTTGAGCTGATCGACGGAGCCCTGCGCGTATTCGCCGACGACGTCGTTGGTGTTGGAAGGGTTGATGTTGCGCGAAACTTGCGAGCCACCAGCCCATTCGCCGGCAATCAGGTTCTTGAACATCTCGGTCATCAGCGGCCTCCCACGGCGTTTTGTGTTCGCCGGGGTTTAGCCGCTTTGGAGCGCGATGGCCAATGCCGGCCGGTGCATTGGGTCTGCCCCGCCATGCATGATGGCCGCGTTCAGAACTCGGCGTCGAGCTCTTCCACGTCGTCGGGCTCGGCCCTAGCGGCCTCGATCCAGCGCTGCAAAGCGGGCCAGGCCGAGATCGTCCGGCAATAGGCCTGGCAGGCGGCGTCGAGCGCGACGTCATAGGTCAGGAAGCGCAGGCAGACGGGCGCATACATCGCGTCCGCCATCGTCAGCGTCTTGCCGAAGAGGTAGGGCCCGCCATAGCGCTGCAGGCTGTCGCGCCAGATTTCCGTGACGCGGTCGATATCGGCCTGGGCGCCGGCCCAGACCTTGAAGCCCGGATAATGCGCCTTGAGGTTCATCGGCAGGGCCGAGCGCAGATTGGCGAAGCCGGAATGCATCTCGCCGCAGATGGCGCGGCAATGCGCGCGGGCGGCGGCGTCCTTCGGCACGAGGCCGGCACCGGGCCTGATCTCGTCGAGATAGGCGGCGATGGCGAGCGTGTCCCAGACCTTGATGCCGTCATGCGTCAGACAGGGCACGAGGAAGGAGGGCGAAAGCAGCAGCAGCTCGGCCCGCGTCGAGGGATCGTCGGTGGAAAGCATGTGCTCTTCCACCTCGAGCCCCGCCATCATGCAGAGCAGCCAACCGCGCAGCGACCAGGACGAGTAGTTCTTGCTGCTGATGGTCAGTGTCGCGCCGGTCATGGCAGGCATCCTCTGCGGCAGCCCGAGATCTAGCAAGAGGCATTCCACTCCGGAATGCGGATTAGAACAATCTTGCGGAAACGACCTTTTGCAGTGCAACATCGACGAGGGCGCGGGCTGCCACCGGCCAAGCCCGGCTGCGGCACCAGGCTGTTGATCCGAAGGCGCATCGCGATGCTCTATCTCGCCTACCAGACCCAGGCGGATTTCATGAACCCCGCGCGCATGCTGGCGCAATCGGCCCTGGCTGCGATCGGCGCCCGGGCGATGAGCGGCCAGCCGATGGACTGGCGCGCGACAGCCGCCGCCTATGAGATGGTGACACGGGCCGGCCTCACCCATGAGCGGCCGCCCTACGAGATCGACAGCGTGCGCGAGGGCAATCGCGACGTGCCGGTGACCGAGGAGGTGGTGCTGACCCTGCCGTTTGGCAGCCTGCTGCGCTTCCGCAAGGACAGCGAAACGCCGCAGGCAAAGGTGCTGGTGGTGGCGCCGATGTCGGGCCATTTCGCAACCCTGCTGCGCAACACGGTGGCGACGCTGCTGCGCGACCACGACGTCTACATCACCGATTGGCACAACGCCCGCGACGTGCCGCTGGAGGCCGGGCCCTTCGGCTATGACGATTATGTCGACACGCTGATCCGTTTCGTCGAGACGCTCGGCGCCGAGACGCATATCGTCGCCGTGTGCCAGCCCTGCGTGCAGGTGCTGACGGCGGCGGCGGTGATGGCCCAGGCGGGCAGCCCGTTCCAGCCGCGCAGCATGACGCTGATGGCGGGGCCGGTCGATACGCGCGTCAACCCGACGACCGTCAACAAGCTGGCGATGGACAAGCCGATCGACTGGTTCCGGCGCAACCTGATCGCGACGGTGCCGTCACGCTTTCCGGGCGGCGGGCGGCGGGTCTATCCGGGCTTCGTCCAGCTCGGCGCCTTCGTCGCGATGAACATGCAGCGCCATGTCAACGCGCATATCGACATGTTCCTGCATCTCGCCACCGGCGAGACCGAGGAGGCACAGAAGATCAAGGCGTTCTACGACGAGTACTTCGCCGTGCTCGACCTGCCGGCAGAGTTCTATCTCGAGACCGTGCAGTGGATCTTCCAGGAGGCCCGACTGGCGGCCCGCACCCTGACCTATCGCGGCGAGCCGGTCGATTGCCGCGCCATCCGGCGCACCGCCCTGCTCACCGTCGAGGGCGAGCGCGACGATATCTGCGCACTCGGCCAGACCTCGGCGGCGCATGATCTCTGCTCGGGGCTGAAGCCCTTTCGCAAGCGCCACCACATGCAGGCCGGCGTCGGCCATTACGGCGTCTTCTCGGGCCGCAAATGGGACGGGCAGATCTACCCGATCGTCCGCAACATGATCCTGGCCAACAGCTGAGCGGCCGAGCGCCTACTTCTCCTTGATCGACAGCCCGTTCTTGCCGACCGAGATCTCGACGCCTTCAGGCTGCTTCTTCTCCTGGTAGAGGGCATAGCCGGTGGCGGCGAGGCCGACGACGAGGGCGAAGACGAGGGCAACGAGAACCTGGCGCGAAGCGAGCATGTGACGATCCGTGTGAAACCGCATCCCCTGCGGCGCGTTACCAACCCACGACCCGCGGCATTGTTCCGGCCATTGTGCCGGAGGACCGACGGACCGATCAGGAGACCGCCATGCCGGAGACCGAACTGCAGCAGAGCGTCTGGGCGGCCCTCGAGCGCCACCCCGTCTGCATGGTAACGATGGTCGTCGACGGTGCGCTCCGCACGCGGCCGATGAGCGGGCATGTCGACCGCGAGAACCATCGCCTTCTCTTCATCGTCCATCGCGAGGCAGCGCTGCTCGCGGCCGCCCTCGAACCAACGGCGCTGTCGATCGCGGTCAGCGAAGAGGACCGGAACTTCTACGCAGCGCTGCGTTGCGCGGCGGCGGCGATCGAGGACCGCGACCTCCTTGCCCGGATCTGGACACCGGTGACCGGCGCGTGGTTCCCCGGCGGGCCGGAGGATCCGGATGCGACGCTGCTGGCGCTGACGCCGATCTCCGCCGAGATCTGGAACGGGCCGTCGAGCGGCGTGCTCGTGGCTTTCAAGCTCGCGACCGCGAAGATTCTCGGGCGCGCGCCCGATCTCGGGGTCAACGCCACCATCGACATGCGCTGAGGCCTCGACCCCGGCTCAGGCGGCGTGTCCGGCCTGTGCGGGATCGATCCCCTCCGCTCTCGCCATGCGCCGACCGAGAATGGCGACCGACAGGCTCGACCAGGCAATGCCCAAGCACCAGCCGCCGATGACGTCGGTCGGCCAATGGACGCCGAGATAGATCCGGCTGAGTCCGATCAGGCCGATCATCACCCAGGCGAGCCAGACGCACAGCCGCGCGATGTCCTCGCGGCGGGAAGCGAGGCCGACGAAGCCGGCGATGCTCAGCAGGGTTACGGCCGAGAGAAAGGCATGGCCGCTCGGGAAACTGGCGGTGAAGGTCAGCGCCGCATGCTCGACGATATCGGGGCGATCTCGGCCGATCAGGATCTTCAGCCCGGTCGAGGCCAGCGTCGCGGCGATCACCGACAAGGCGAGCCCGATCGCCAGCGGGCGGTGACGGCAGATCCAGAGCGAAAGGCTCGCCGCGATCGTCATCAGGCCGAGGCCGACGAAGCTGCCGAAGGCCGTCATATCCCGCACCGCCTCCTGCAGCCAGGCCGGCCCGATCGGCGAGGCCGGATCACCCGTCTCGCGGAAGAACAGGACGATGGTGCGGTCGAAGGCGAAGCTGTGCCCGGAGGCGATGAAGAGCGCCAGGCCGAGAAAGGCGAAGCCGGCGGCGACGGGGAAAAGAACGCGCGGGGAGAACACGGAACGACCGCCTCCGGAACAGGGACCATCGGGACATAGGCGCCGAAAGGCGGGACGCAACCCGCCGGACGCTAGACGGAGCGGTTTCGCGCGGAGATCAGCTGAACGGCGCCGGGGAGCAGCGAATACTGCAGCGGCCCCGCCTTGCGCTCGACCTCGCCGTCGAAGGTGATGTGGCCGCGGCGCTTGTCGCGGCGGGTCAGCGTCACCTCGGAGCCGGTGAAGGAGGTCAGGTTCGGGGAGGTGCGCCAGCCGCCCGAGACGATGGAGAAGGCCGCCTTGCAGCGGGAGTAGAGGCCGCCGGCCTTGAGGATATGGACCTCGAAGACGCCGCCATCGAGCCGGGGGCGGTGCCACTCCGCACCCTCGAAGCCGTTGACCGTGACCAGCACCGCATCGGCCTGCACGACGCTGCGCTCATTCCCGATGCCGATATCGACGGTGATCGCACGGGTAAACAGGATCGAGCGCGTCGCGGCGACAGCGAAGGCGATGGCGCGGCTGAAGGGAAAGCGGCGCCGCGCCTGCTCGCGCTCGCGGGCCATCAGGCTGAAGAAGCCCATGCCCGACAGCGAGTGGAACAGGCGATCATTGACGCAGCCAATGTCAAGCACCACCGGCTGGCCGTGGCAGACCGCGGCGATCTGCTCCTCCAGCGTGCCGGTGAGGCCGAGATCGCGCCCGAGCACGTTGACGGTGCCGAGCGGCAGCACGCCGACGGGTCGCCGCGCCTGCAACAGGACGGGCAGCACGCCGTTCAGCGTGCCGTCACCGCCGGCGATGACGGGGATGGTGTCGGGATTTTCGATGGCGAGCGACAGTGCATCGTCGAGTTCGCGCGGATGCACCAGCCGCACCTCTGCGGTGCAGCCGCTCGCCTCGAAGGCGGCCACGATGCGCGCGGCGAATTCGTCCTGACCCGCCTCCAGGACGGTTCCGGCCCGGGCGTTGACGACGACAGTGTGGTGCATGGTCCAGGACGGTGAGAGGGAAGTTCGATTGCGAAAGAGGCGCCTGGGTCAGGGATGGGTCGCCATGAAGGAGCCGTCGCGCAGGATGGGGGCGCCGACGACGGGCGACGGTGCCGGTTCCTCGACCTCTTCCGTCACGACCTCGAAGCGCTGCAACGTATGCGGCCCGAAGGAGCTGACCATCGCGACGTCGGTCGCGTCACGCCCGCGGGCGATGACGACGCGGCCGATCCGCGGCTGGTTGTGGCGCGCGTCGAAGGTGAACCAGCGGCCACCGAGATAGACCTCGAACCAGGCGTTGAAGTCCATGGGCGCCGGGTCGCGCGGCACGCCGATGTCGCCGAGATAGCCATTGCAGTAGCGCGCCGGCACATTCATGCAGCGGCAAAGCGCGACAGCCAGATGCGCGAAATCGCGGCAGACGCCAATACGCTCCTCGAAGGCCTCGGCGGCCGTGCGGGTGCTGCGGGCGAAATGGTAGCCGAAGGTGATGTGGTTGTGGACGAAGTCCACGATCGCCTGGACGCGCGGCCAGCCGGCCGGAATATGACCGAAGAGGCTCCAGGCCTGGGCCGAGAGCTTGTCGGTCTCGCAATAGCGGCTGCCCATCAGATAGACCAACGCCTCGTCCGGGAGGCGGGCGGGCGTCACTTCGCCGGCACTCGGATCGACGGGATCGGGCTCGCCGGAATCATGCACGATGCCCTGCGCCCGCAGCGCAATACCGCCTGCCGGAGCAGTGATGCGGCGGCAGATGTTGCCGAACTGATCGATGTATTCCTTGCTCGCCACCCGCATCTGCGGATCGCGCAGCGACGTCACCTCCAACTCGTCCGGCACCAGCACGTCGTGCCGGCGCGACGGGTGGATGTCGAGCAGGGTGACCAGCGGCAGTTCCTGCTGGCAGAGGATCTCGATGTTGTAGCCGTAGCGGATACGCATGACGCCCTCGCGGGTTGGCGGGAGGCTGCGCCTCCGCGCGGGCGGCACCCTGATCCAGGGCCCGCCCGGGCATCCTCCGCTGCTGCGCCGATCGGCTAGGCCGCAGAGGCTCTCATAAAACGGAAGATGCGGGCCTTTCGGCCCGCATCCCGCCGCCACGACGGTTCGGCTGGGGGGATAGCAACCGCCGCGACCTGCGTCTGGGCGTCGCCTACATCATCCAGTAGGGCATCGTGCCGTAGTAATCGTGGACCCGCTTGCCATAGGCGCGGTCGTCCCAATCCGGCTCGCCCTGACTGTCATACATCGGCGCCGCCTCGAGCTTGTCCTTGGTCATCGGCACCACATAGCCGCCCCGCTCGGGATCGAAATCGAGCACGCTCCAGGGGATCGGGTGATACTTTTCGCCGAGGCCCAGGAAGCCGCCGAACGACATGATGGCGTAGGCCACCTTGCCGCTGCGCTTGTCGAGCATCACGTCGTAAATCTCGCCGAGATGGTCGCCCGTGCTGTTGTAGACCTCGGTTCCCGCCACGCGGGCTCCAGCGATCAGGGGATTCGACGAAACCTTGGGCTCGGACGTCGAGAACGTGTCGCTCATGGTCATGATCGGGTCCTCCGTCAGGAGCAGCTGTCGTGCTGCAGATCGTCGGAAGAACGCAGCGTCCGGGCCAAAGGTTCCGCACCCGTCACACGGCTTTTGGGGCGTCCCTTGTCTGCGCTCAGCCGTCCCCGGGAGGACACCTTTCCCCCTAGCGCGCGCATGTTCGCGATAGCGCGTGAGCGTGTTTCGTGAGGGCGGACGACCCGGGCCGGTCCCGCGCGGAACATTCGGGACAGGCAGACGTTACGTCGGCACCGCCCGCCATCGGGTCGCCACGATGAGCCCTAAGCTGGCGACCGCGCGGCATCGTCACCCAACGTCACCCAACGAAGCGCCAAGGAAACGAACCCATGAAGAAAATCCTGATCATCGCCGCGATGGCGGCCACCCTCGGCGCCTGCACCGCTCAGGAAGAGCGTGTCGGCGGCGGCGCCCTGATCGGAGCCGGCACCGGTGCTGTCATCGGTGGCCTTGCGACCGGTCGCGCCGGCGGCGCGCTGGCTGGTGCGGCCATCGGCGGTGTCGCGGGCGGCGCGATCGGCGGCGCCACCTCCCCCACCCGCACCTGCGTCGGGCGCGACGAGTACGGCCAGCGCTTCCGCTACGATTGCTGAACGACCTCGCCGCATTGGCGGTGAAACAGAGGCCCGGCCGGCGCGATGCGCCAGCCGGGCTTTTTCTTGGTCGGTGTCAAACCGCGCCGTAGGGACCGAAGCGACCGACGAAGCGGTGGCGGCTGCCGGGATAGAGCAAGCGCACGGCCGTGACCGGGGCCGCGTGGTTCCAGGTCCGCCGCTCGATCAGCAGGCAGGGCTCGCCGGCGGCGATGCCGAGCAGGGTGGCGTCATCCGGCTCGGCCGGGACCGCGCTGATGGCATGTTCGGCCTGCGACCAGAGGCTGTTGCGAAGCAGCCAGTCGCCCGGTGGGGTCGTTGCGAAATCCTCCGCCGCGGCAGCCGGCACGGTCGCGAGATGGATGATGCGCTCCTCCAGCACATGGGGCTGGTCGTCCGCCCGGTGCAGCGTCACGAGATGGGCAATCTTTTCGCCGCGCTTCAACCCGAAGCGCAGCGCCAGCTCAGGCGTAGGCCGCCCGTCATGCCGCGCCAGCACCTCATAGGCATAGCGCTGCCCCAGCCGCTCCACCTCGGCCGGAATCGAGAGGATGTCGAGCATGGCATGGGTCGTCGGCGGGCTTGCCACCACGGTGCCCGAGCGGCGCCGGCGGGTGATCAGCCCCTCGCGCGCCAGCTGTACGAGCGCGCGGTGGACGGTCATGCGGGAGGCGCCGAGCTGCTCCATCAGCGCGTGCTCGGGCGGGACCGACGTGCCCGGCGGCCAGGTGCCGCCGAGGATGAGATCACGGATCGACCGGCGAATCTGGTCGTAGACCGGGCCTGCGCCATCCAGTTTCACGGCGTCGAGCCGGTCCTGAGCCATCGCCGTCACAGCGCCGCCAGAAGCTTGCGCATGACGGTGCCGAAGCGCGCCTTGACCGCGCCGCGGGCGCGGTGCTGCCCGTCGGCGACGAGATGCCGGCCGCCGACGACGACATCCCGAACGGGCAGCGCATTCGCGGCGAAGATCGCGCTGTCGAGGGCCGCCTCGCCGCTCTTGGCGATGAGCGCCGGATGATCGGGATCGAGCGTGACGAGATCGGCCCTCATGCCCGGCGCGAGAGCCCCAAGTGCCCGCCCGCAGGCCTGGGCCCCGCCGGCGGCGGCGGCGCGCCACAGCGCGACACCGGTCGAGGCATCCTCCTCGGCCAGCAGCGCGCGGCGGCGGTCGCGCAGGCGCTGCGAATACTCGAGGAGGCGCAGTTCGGAGCCGGCGTCGATCTGGATGTTGGAGTCGCTTCCAACGCCATAGGCCCCGCCGGAGCGCCGGTAGCGCACGCCGTCGAAGATGCCGTCGCCGAGGCTCGCTTCCGTGATCGGGCAGAGACCTGCGACAGCGCCGCTAGCCGCGATCGCATCGCGCTCGGCATCGTCGAGATGGGTGGCGTGGATCAGGCACCAGCGGTGGTCGAGTGCGATGGTGTCCGCCAGCAGGGCGACGGGACGGCGGCCCATGATCGCGATCGAATCCTCGACCTCGCGCATCTGCTCGGCGACATGGATGTGGAGGGGCGTGCCGGGGCGCAGGCCGGCGAGCCAGTCCAGATCCTCCAGCGCCACAGCTCGCAACGAATGCGGCGCGAGGCCGAGGCGGGCGTCGGGCAGAGGGCGGATGGCGGCCTCGCTCGCCTCGATCAGCCTGAGGTAGGAATCGCGGTCGTTGACGAAGCGGCGCTGGCCATGGACCGACGGCGCCTGGCCAAAATTGCCGAAGCGGTAGAGCACGGGCAGCAACGTCAGACCCAGCCCGGTCTCGTCCGCGGCTGCGGCGATGGCGGCCCCCATCGCGGCGATGTCGGCATAAGGGCGCCCGTCCCTGTCATGATGCAGATAGTGGAACTCGGCGAGCGCCGTGAAGCCGCCCTCCAGCATCTCGACGAAGGCCTGGGCGGCGAGCGCCTGCACGTCATCAGGGTCGAGACGGTCGAGGAAGCGGTACATCACCTCGCGCCAGGTCCAGAACGAATCCTCGCTCGCGCCACGGCGCTCCGACAGGCCGGCCATGCCGCGCTGGAAGGCATGGCTGTGCAGGTTGGGCATGCCCGGCAGCGCCAGCCCGGAGAGCCTGGTGTCGCCCGCTTGCGCCGGGACGCCGGGCTCGACCGCGGTGATCGTTCCCTCCGAGAGAGTGAGGCGCACATTCTCGGCAAAACCGTCCGGCAGCAGGGCCTGCTGCAGATGCAGGGTCAGGGTCACGGCGTCTCTCCAGCGTCTAATTGCCTATGCAATTAAGGGGTTGTCATTTGCATATGCAATTAGCTAGCATACTCTCCGTTCGAGGATAGTCGAGAGGACGCGACATGGCGACGATGTCGGCTGAGACCCCGACCTGCGACCGGCTCTGGACGCATGCGCGGCTGGCGACGATGGCGGCCTTGGCGGCGGCTCCCTATGGCGCTGTCGAGGATGGCATCGTGGCGGCCCGCGACGGGCGCATCCTCTATGCCGGGCCGCGCAAGGAAGCGCCGGCCTTCGCGGCGGCAGAGACGATCGATTGCGGCGGGCGCTGGATCACACCGGGGCTGATCGATTGCCACACCCATCTCGTCTATGGCGGCGACCGCGCCCATGAATTCGAGCTGCGCCTGCAGGGCGCGAGCTATGAGGAAATCGCGCGCGCCGGCGGCGGCATCCTCTCCACGGTGACCGCGACGCGGGCGGCGAGCGAGGACGCGCTGTTCGCCAGCGCCGACCGGCGACTCTCCGCGCTGCTGTCGGAAGGCGTCACCACCGTCGAGATCAAGTCGGGCTACGGGTTGGAGATTGAGGCCGAGGTGAAGACGCTGCGCGTCGCGCGCCGGATCGGGCGGGAGCGTCCGGTGCGGGTGCGCACGACCTTCCTCGGCGCCCATGCGGTGCCGCCCGAGTTCAAGGGCCGCTCGGGCGACTACACCGCCCTCGTTGCCGGGCCGATGCTCGACGCCATCGCGGCGGAGGGGCTGGCGGATGCGGTCGATGTCTTCTGCGAGGGCATCGCCTTCTCGCCCGACGAGACGCGGGCGGTTTTCGAGGCCGCGCAGGCCAAGGGGCTGGCGATCAAGATTCACGCCGAGCAGCTCTCCAATCTCGGCGGTGCGGCACTGGCGGCTAGCATGGGCGCGCTCTCGGCGGACCATCTCGAATATCTCGACCAGGCCGGCGTGAACGCCATGGCGAAGGCCGGCACGGTCGCCGTGGTGCTGCCCGGGGCCTTCTACTTCCTGCGCGAGACGGTGAAGCCGCCGATCGCGCTGCTGCGCCAACATGGCGTGGCGATCGCGCTCGCAACCGACGCCAATCCCGGCTCCTCGCCGCTGACCTCGCCGCTGCTCGTGATGAACATGGCCTGCACCCTGTTCCGGCTGACGCCGGAGGAGGCGCTGGCGGGGCTGACCCGCCATGCCGCGCAGGCGCTCGGCCTCTCCAACGAAGTCGGCACGCTGGAGGCGGGCAAGGCCTGCGATCTCGCGATCTGGGACATCGAGCGCCCGGCCGAACTCGCCTACCGCATCGGCTTCAACCCGCTTCACGCCCGGATCTGGAACGGACAATGAGCACGCCCTTTCTCCTCGACCCGGGCCACGCCGCCCTGACGCAATGGCGCGACGTGATCGACGGCGCGTCGATCTCGCTGTCGGCGGCAAGTGCGGATGCAATCGCAGCCGCCCAGGCGATCGTCGACGACATCGTCGCGGCCGGCACTGTGACCTATGGCGTCAACACCGGCTTCGGAAAGCTCGCCAGCGTCCGCATCGCGGATGCCGACCTCGCGACGCTGCAGCGCAATCTCATCCTGTCGCACGCGGTCGGCACCGGCCCTGCCCTGCCCGACGGCGTGGTGCGGCTCATCCTCGCCATGAAGGCGGCGAGCCTGGCGCGTGGCGCATCGGGCGTTCGGCCTGTTGTGGTCGAGGCGCTGCTCGGCGCGCTCAAGGCCGATGCGCTTCCGGTCGTGCCGGCCAAGGGCTCGGTCGGCGCCTCGGGCGATCTCGCGCCGCTCGCCCATCTCACCGCCGCGCTGATGGGCGTCGGCGAGATCAGGCTCAAGGGCGAGGTGATGCCGGCCGCGGATGCGCTCGCGCGGATCGGCCAGGCACCTCTTGCGCTCGGTCCCAAGGAGGGGCTGGCGCTGATCAACGGCACGCAGGTCTCGACCGCGCTGGCGCTCACCGGCCTCACCGCCATGGCGCGGGTGTTCGATGCCGCGCTGGTCGCCGGCGCGCTCTCGGTCGATGCGCTCAAGGGCTCGGACACGCCGTTCGACCCCCGCATCCAACGCTTGCGCGGCCAGCCCGGCCAGATCCGCGTCGCGGCGCTGCTGCTCGAACTGATCGCCGGCAGCGCCATCCGCGACAGCCACCGCTTCGGCGACAGCAAGGTGCAGGACCCCTATTCGCTGCGCTGCCAGCCGCAGGTGATGGGCGCGGTGCGCGACCTGCTCGCCAATGCCGCAGCGACGCTGGCGATCGAGGCCAATGCGGTCACCGACAACCCGCTGGTGCTGGGGCCGGGCGAGGTCGTTTCGGGCGGAAATTTCCATGCCGAGCCGGTGGCCTTTGCCGCCGACATGCTGGCGATGGGGCTGTGCGAGATCGGCAATCTCTCCGAGCGGCGGATCGCGCTTCTGGTCGACCCCGTGATGAGCGGCCTGCCGCCCTTCCTGGCGCGTGATGCGGGGCTGAACTCGGGCTTCATGATCGCGCAGGTAACCGCCGCGGCGCTGGCGTCGGAGAACAAGCAGAAGGCCTATCCGGCCTCGGTCGACACCATCCCGACCTCGGCCAACCAGGAAGACCATGTCTCGATGGCGACGCATGGCGCCTATCGCCTGTTGGACATGGCGGCGAATGCCGCGAGCATCATCGGCGTCGAGCTGATGACGGCAGCGGAAGCGATCGAGCATCATCGCCCGATGACGACGAGCCCGCGGCTGGAGCCGGTGCTGGCGCTGCTGCGCGGGCGGATCGCGCCGCTGACAGAGGACCGCTACCTCGCGCCCGATCTCGCGGCGGCGACGGAACTGGTGCTGTCCGGCGCAGTCGGCAAGGCGGCAGGGCTGGACTCGTTTGCGGAGTTCGGGGCGTGAGGCTCGCGCGCGTCATTCTTGGGCGGAGCGCAGCGCAGACCCGAGAATCTCGGGCAGGAGATGCTCGGGGCAGCCCGAGCATGACGGAGCTTTGAACGCATGACCTCGATCGTCACCGTCACCCGGGGCCCCTCCCCGCTCATTCTCTCGATGCCGCATCCCGGCACCGGGCTGCCATCGGAGGTTCATGCCGCGTTGAACGAACGCGGGCGGCTGGTCGAGGACACGGACTGGCACATGCGCGAGGTCTATGCCTTCGCGGAGCGCTTCCAGCCGACGATCGTCGAGGCGAAGCTGTCGCGCTTCGTCATCGACCTGAACCGCGACCCGTCGGGCGTCTCGCTCTATCCGGGACAGGCGACGACAGAACTCGTGCCTACGACGACCTTCGACGGCGCGCCGATCTGGACGGTGTTGCCTGACGCCGCCGAAATCGAGCGGCGCCGCGCCGTCTATTTCCAGCCCTATCACGACGCGCTCGCAGCCGAGATCGCGCGGGTCAAGGCGGCCCATGGCTATGCCGTGCTCTGGGACTGCCACTCGATCAAGTCGGTGATCCCGCGGCTGTTTCCCGGCACGCTGCCGACGCTCAATCTCGGGACGAATTCGGGTGCGAGCTGCGCGCCCGCCGTGGAGGCCGCCGCAGCGGCAGCGATGGCCGCGCAGCCCCTGACCCATGTCGTCAACGGCCGCTTCAAGGGCGGCTGGATCACCCGCCATTACGGCCGCCCGGCCGAGCATGTGCACGCGCTCCAGATGGAGAAGGCGCTCAGCACCTATCTCGCCACGGAAGCCGCGCCCTGGACTTTCGACGCGGCCACGGCCGCGCCCCTTCAATCCGCCCTCTCCGCCATCATCGCCGCAGCGCTCGACGCGGCGGCCCAGCACGAACGGAGCCGTTCATGACCCGCATCGACAACAGCCGCGTCATCCGCGCGCCCCATGGCAGCGAACTTTCCGCCAAGAGCTGGCTGACCGAGGCGCCGCTGCGCATGCTGATGAACAATCTCGACCCCGACGTCGCCGAGAAGCCCGGCGAGCTCGTGGTCTATGGCGGCATCGGCCGCGCCGCCCGCACCTGGGAGGATTTCGACCGGATCTGCGCCTCGCTGCGCTCGCTGGAGGCCGACGAGACGCTGCTGGTCCAGTCGGGCAAGCCGGTCGGCATCTTCAGGACGCATCCGGATGCGCCGCGCGTCCTGATCGCCAATTCGAACCTCGTCCCGGCCTATGCGAACTGGGAGCACTTCCACCATCTCGATAAGCTCGGGCTGATGATGTACGGCCAGATGACGGCCGGATCCTGGATCTATATCGGCACGCAGGGCATCGTTCAGGGCACCTACGAGACCTTCGTCGAGGTCGGCCGGCAGCATTATGGCGGCTCGCTCAAGGGCAAATGGATCCTGACCGGCGGGCTCGGCGGCATGGGCGGTGCCCAGCCGCTGGCCGCGACCATGGCCGGGGCCTCGATGATAGCGGTCGAGTGCAAGCCCTCCTCGATCGAGTTCCGCCTGCGCACGCGCTATCTCGACGAGAAGGCCGACAGCATCGACGAGGCGCTCAGAATCGTCGAGGCCGCGCATGCCAAGGGCAAGGCGGTCTCGGTCGGCGTGCTCGGCAATGCGGCCGAGGTCTTCCCCGACATGGTCCGCCGCGGCATCCGACCCGACGTCGTCACCGACCAGACCTCGGCGCATGACCCGCTCAACGGCTATCTGCCGGCCGGCTGGACGCTCGAGCAGTGGGAGGAGCGCAAGGAGCGCGACCCGGCCGGGACGATCGAGGCCGCCAAGCGCTCCATGGCCGAGCATGTCAAGGCGATGCTCGACTTCCAGCGCATGGGCGTGCCGACGCTCGACTACGGCAACAACATCCGCCAGATGGCGAAAGACATGGGCGTCGCCAACGCCTTCGATTTCCCGGGCTTCGTGCCCGCCTATATCCGCCCGCTGTTCTGCCGGGGCATCGGCCCGTTCCGCTGGGCGGCCCTCTCGGGGGATCCGGAGGACATCTACAAAACCGACGCCAAGGTGAAGGAGCTGATGCCCAACGACGCGCATCTGCACAACTGGCTCGACATGGCGCGCGAGCGCATCCAGTTCCAGGGCCTGCCGGCGCGAATCTGCTGGGTGGGGCTGGGCGACCGGCACTGCCTGGGCCTCGCCTTCAACGAGATGGTGGCGAAGGGCGAGCTGAAGGCGCCCGTCGTGATCGGCCGCGACCATCTCGATTCCGGCTCCGTCGCCTCGCCCAACCGCGAGACGGAAGCGATGAAGGACGGCTCGGACGCGGTGTCCGACTGGCCCCTGCTCAACGCTCTGCTCAACACGGCGGGCGGCGCGACCTGGGTCTCGCTGCATCATGGCGGCGGCGTCGGCATGGGCTATTCGCAGCATTCGGGCGTGGTCATCGTCGCCGACGGCACGCCGGAAGCGGCCAAGCGGCTCGAACGTGTGCTCTGGAACGACCCGGCCACCGGCGTGATGCGCCATGCCGATGCCGGCTACGAGATCGCGCAGGACTGCGCGCGCGAGAAGGGTCTGAGGCTACCGGGGATGGGCATAGGCTGAGGCGCCGCTCAGGCGTCCTCGCGTTTGATCCAGCCGGGCCGGCTCAGCAGATAGTCGACCATGCGCGGCGGGATCGCGCATCGCGCCGCGATCTCCTCGGGCCCGTGGGGGAAACGCAAGGCGATGTCAGCCTCGCGACCGTCGGCGAGCTTGCGTAGCCAGTCCGGGTCGATCAAGGGCGCCCGGCCCACCGCCACGAGATCGCCGCCCGCCACCATCGCGGCCCGGGCATCAGCGAGCGTGCCGACGCCGCCGCAGGCGACGACCGCGCAGCGCCCCGCGATCACCGCACGGATTTCCGCCAGAGGGCTGCGGCCGTCACCACCGGTGGGCGCGCTGGCAACCAGGTAGTTGCGATCCTCGCGCTGCGGCCGCTGAAGGCGAAAATCATCGAGAGACACGTGGATGTAGTCGAGGCCGAGACCGGCCAGCCGATCGACGAGCGCGAGCGCGTCATCGAGCCCGTAACCATCGGGTTCAGGCTCGAACGGCGTGACCCGGTAGCCGAGAACCATGCCCGGCCCCACCGCCTCTCGGGCCGCCCGCACCACGGCGAGCGGAAAGCGCATCCGCGCATCGCGGTCACCGCCCCAGCGGTCCCGCCTGCGGTTGGCGCGCGGCGAGAAGAACTGATGCAGCAAATAGTGATTGGCGCCATGGAGTTCGACGCCGTCGAAGCCGGCCTGTCGCGCCCGCTCGGCTGCCGCACCAAAGCAGCCGACGAGATCATCGACCTCGGCCGCGGTCATCTCGCGCGGGGTCAGCGCGCCGGGTCGTAGCGACGCGACGGCCGACGGGGCACGCATCCGTCCCTCCCCGATCAGGGCGGGCCGCGCTATGCGGCCGCCATCGTAGATCTGCAGGATCGCAAGACCGCCGCCGGCGCGCAGATCCCCCGCCAGCGCCTCAAGGCTCGGAAGGTGCCCGGGCTTTGCCGCTCCGATGCCGTTCCAGGAGCGACCATCCTCATGAACGTAAGCGCATGAGCTGATCAGGCCACCGAAACCCGACAGGCTGCGTCGCCGCACGAAAGCGCGCTCCCCGGCGCTGACCATTCCGTCGGGATCGGAGGCATCCGTCGTCATCGGCGCCAGCAAGAAGCGGTTGGGCAGAGTGCGCCCGCCGCCAAAGCGGAAGGGCGTCCACGGATCGGTCATCCCTTCACCGGCTCCCTCTCACGGGCCGGGACAATCCTCACCGCACCATTCCCATCTGCCGCGGCAGCCAGAGCGTCAGCTCGGGGATGAAGGTGATCGCGAACAGCGCCGCGAAGAGCGGGATCAGCCAGGGCAGGATCGCCATCGTGGTCCGCTCGACCGAGAGGTTGGCGACGCGCGAGAGCACGAACAGCACCATCCCGAGCGGCGGGTGGAGCAGGCCGATCATCAGGTTCAGCGTCATGATCAGCCCGAAGTGGATCGGGTCGACGCCGAGCTTGAGCGCGATCGGCAGCAGGATCGGCACCACGATGGTGATCGCGGCGATGGTGTCGAGGAAGCAGCCGATGAAGAGCAGCAGCAGATTCACGAGGACCAGGAAGACCCATTTGTTCTGGGTCAGGCTGAGGATCGCGTCCGACATGATCTGCGCCGTGTTCGACACGGTCAAAAGCCAGGCGAAGATCGAGGCGGCCGTGACGATGAAGAGCACCGAGGCCGTGGTCTCGATCGTGTCGAAGGTCGCCTTGGTCAGGGTCCGCAGCGTCATCGAGCGGTAGCGCACGAGACCGAGGAAGAGCGACCAGATCACCGCGGCGGCGGCGGCCTCGGTCGGCGTGAACCAGCCCATCGTCATGCCGCCGATCAGGATGACCGGCGTCATCAGCGCCATCACGGCCGAGAAGTCGAAATAGTAGTCGAGGCCCAGCAGCAGCGCGAGCGCCAGCCCGATGGCCACATTATCTGAGAGCCCGGCCCAAATGAGGACATAGGCGACTAGCGGGAAGCCGAGCACCACGGCGACCTCGATGCCCGCCGTGCCGATCTCACGCCAGGAGAAGGCGGAGTCCGAGCCCCATTTGTAGATGCGGGCGAAGATCGCAACCGTCGCCATCATGAACAGCGTCATGACCACGCCGGGGATGACGCCGCCGAGGAAGAGCGCGCCGATCGAGGTGTTCGACATCATCCCGTAGATGACGAAAGGCAGCGAGGGCGGGATGATCGGCCCCAGCGTGGCGGAGGCCGCAGTGACACCGACCGCGACCTCGGCCGAATAGCCGTGGTCCTTCATCGCCTTGATCTCGATCGTGCCGATGCCCGCCGCATCCGCGATGGCGGTGCCCGACATGCCCGAGAAGATCACCGAGCCGATGATGTTCACCTGGGCGAGGCCGCCGCGCATCCAGCCGACGAGCGCGACCGCGAAGGCATAGATCCGGCCGGTGACGCCGGCAATGTTCATGAGGTTGCCGGCCAGAATGAAGAACGGCACGGCGAGCAGCGGGAAGCTCTCGACGCCCGCGATCATGCGCTGGGCCAGGATGACGTCGGGCACCGTGCCTGAGATGATGATGAACGCCAGCGACGCGACGGCCATGGCGATCGCCACGGGCACGCCGAGGATCATCAGGGCGAGGAAGGAACCGAGCAGGATCAGCATGTCTGTTCTCAGGCCTCCGAGCCGTCGAAGGCTGCGGGCTTTTCAAGGACGGAATAGCCGCGGCGAAGGTTCTGCCAGGCGACATGCAGCGCCCGCAGCGTCATCAGCGCGAAGGCGAGGACCACGGCGTTGAAGATGATCGATTTCGGCAGATCGACCGTCGTCATCATCTCGTCGGGGATCAGCGACGCGTATTTGTAGGTCAGCCAGGTGCCGTAGGCGAAGAAGCCGATGCGGACGATGTCGACGAAGGTCGCCATGATCCGCCCCAAGCCTGGCGACATGTAGCGGTAGAGAAAATCGACCTGGATATGCCGCGAGGCCCGCACGCAGAGCGAGGCGCCGAGGAAGACCACGACGACGAGCGCGTTGATCGCGATCTCCTCCGTCCAGGCGAAGGAGTTGTTCAGGACGTAGCGGGTGAAGAACTGCAGGATGACGCAGCCGACCATGACCCAGAAGGCCGCGAGCGTGATCCAGTCCTCGACACCGTAGACCGAGAGGTCCGCAGGAGGAGGTGCCTCGTCGAAGACGTGGGCGAGTTCCTCGCTCGTCACCTTGGTGTGGATTTCAGGCGTCGGGGTCATAGGCTGGTCCAGTCGTGAGGAGCTCCGCCGAGGCGGCCATCGTCATTGCGAGCGCAGCGAAGCCATCCAGGGTGTCGAGCAGTGGCTCTGGATGGCTTCGTCGGCAGCGCCTCCTCGCAATGACGAAAACGTTGTCGCGAGGAGGCAAGATTGAGACTTACTTGATCGCCTGGATGCGCTCCCAGTCGGCCTTGCGATAGCCGAACTGCTCGAAGGTGACGTTCTTCTGGACGTTGGCGAGGAAGTCGGCCTTGTCGACCTCGGTCACGGTCAGGCCCTTGTCCTTGAAGAACTGGACGAGCTTCACTTCATCGGCCTGGATCTGCTTGGTGGCGCGGGCCGAGGCCTCCTGTGCGACTTCGCTGAAGATCTTGCGATCTTCCGGCGAGAGCTTGTCCCAGGTGCCCTTGGCGACGACCGTGTTGAGGTGGTCGACGATGTGGCCGGTCAGGACGATGTGCTTCTGAACCTCGTAGAACTTCTTCGCCTCGATCGTGGTCAGCGGGTTTTCCTGCGCCTCGACGGTGCCGTTCTGCAGCGCGAGATAGACCTCGGCGAAGGCGATCGGCGCCGTGTTGGCGCCGCAGGCGCGCGGCATGGCGAGATAGGCCGGCACGTCGGGCACGCGGATCTTGAGCCCCTTCATGTCGGCGCAGCTCTTGATCGGCTTGTTCGAGGTGGTGTGGCGGGTGCCGTAATAGGTCACCGAGACGATCTGGTGCCCGGTCTTCTCCTGATAGCCCTTGGCCATGTCGGTGAAGACATCGCTCTTGGTATAGGCGAGCAGATGCTCGGGGCTGCGGAAGGTGAAGGGGTAGTAGGTCACGCCGATCGGCGCGAAGGACCGCGCGGCGAAGCTCGACCCCGAAATGATGATGTCGACCGTGCCGAGCGTCAGGCCCTGGTTGATGTCGGTTTCCTTGCCGAGCTGCGAGGCCGGATAGACGGTGATCTCGTAGCGGCCATTGGTGCGCTTCTTGAACTCGTCCGCCGCCCAGACCGACTCGGTGTGGAAGGGTTCGGAGGTCTCGTAGACATGCGCCCATTTCAGCTTGGTCTGGGCCTGGGCCGGCAGGCCGCCAAGGGCAAGGCCCGCAGCCATGGCCATGATTGTCAGACAGGTCTTCTTCATCGTCGTCCCTCCCATGGGATTGCTCTCGTTGACGTGGTTACGTGGTCTTCTTCTTGTTGATCCGGGTATCGTCGCTCAGGCCTCTTCGTTCAGGACCTGCCGGCGATGCGCGACAGCCCGACGTCCCCGGCGCGGGTCCGTGGCGGGCCCTCGCCGAAACTCTGTGAGAAGCGCTCCTGCGAGCGCTGCAGATGGTGCCGCATCGCCGCCTGGGCCGCCTCGCCGCCGCCGGCCGCGAGGGCATCGCGAATGGCGCGATGCTCGGCGACCGCCTCCTGCCAGGACTCGGCGTTCTCGAAATAGCTCGCGAGCTGGCGGAAATAGGGGTTGATGCGCTGGTCGAAAAGCAGGCCAACGAAGCGCGCGAGCACGGCGTTGCCGAGGCTCGCGGCGATGGCGACGTGAAAAGCCCGGTCGAGCGCGACGAGTTCGTCGCTGCCCAGACCCGGCAACTCCATGCGACGCAGGATGTCGTCCAGCGCCGCGATATCGGCGGCGGATGCAGCCCCCGCGGCCTCGGCGCAGATCGCGCTCTCGACGAGTTCGCGCGCCTTCAGCACCTCGAAGGGGCCCTCCGGGGCTTCGCCGGCGGCAATGAGCGTCGGCGGGGCCACGGGCCGCTCGACCACATAGACGCCCGAGCCCATGCGGATGCGCACGCGGCCCTCGACCTCCAGCGCGATCAACGCCTCGCGAACGGACGGGCGGGAAACGCCGAGCTTTTCGGCGAGCTCGCGCTCCGGCGGCAGCCGGCCGCCCGCCGGATACTCGCGCCGATCGATGAGATGGCGGAGCTGGTCGGCGATCTGTCGATAAAGGCGTGGCGACTCGACAGCTTCGAGCGGCACAGTCTACTCCCGGTTTCCATCCCAAGGCCTCTGTCGAGAGAGGCTCTTTTGGCCATGTGGTCAGGCCAATTGGCGCAGAGAGAAGCACCTGCGCTCCCGGGTGTCAATCGGCGGGCGGAAGTGCCTCTTGCGGGGGGAGCGAGTGCGGTCCCGGGCAGCGCGACGGCCCGCGAAGCCTGCGTGCCGTCAGTGGTCGGCCGCCATGACCTCGGCGCGGATCTCCTCGACGAGGCGCTCTTTCAGCGCCACGAATTCCGGGCTGGTCTTGATCGTGTAGGGCCGGGGATGGGGCAGATCGACGGGGATGTCGGCCTTGATGCGACCCGGGCGCGCGCTCATCACCACCACACGCGAACCGACGAAGATCGCCTCCTCGATATCGTGGGTGACGAAGAGCACGGTCTTGCGCTCGCGCTCCCAGATGCCGAGCAGCATCTCCTGCATCAGGGCACGGGTTTGGTTGTCGAGGGCCCCGAAGGGCTCGTCGAGGAGCAGGATCTTGGGATCGTTGGCAAGCGCGCGGGCGATGGCGGTGCGCTGCTGCATGCCGCCCGAGAGTTGCTTGGGAAAATGGTCGACGAAATTCGCCAGCCCGACGCGCTCGGCCCAGCCACGGGCGATGTCGAGCCGCTCGCGCTCGGCGATGCCCTTCTCGCGCAATCCGAAGGCGATGTTCTGGACGACCGTCAGCCACGGAAACAGCGTGTAGCTCTGGAAGACGAAGCCGCGATCGGCGCCCGGCCCGGTGACGGGGGCGCCATCGAGCATGATGCGGCCCTCGCTCGCCGTTTCCAGCCCGCCGATGATCCGCAGCAGGGTCGACTTGCCGCAGCCGGAGGGGCCGAGGATGGCAATGAAGTCGTTGTCGCCGACGCTCAGCGAGGTCGGCATCAGGGCGCGCGTCGGCTGGCCGCCGCGTTGGGGCGGGAAGATCTTCCCGACATTCTCGACGAGGAGCTTGCTCATCTTCGCGTCAACTACCTCTGCGCCCACGGGAACAGGCGCTGGTTGACCGCCTTGAACAGGAAATCCGAGACCAGCCCGATCAGGCCGATGACGATGATGCCGAAGATGATCTGGCCGGTGTTCAGCAGCGCCTGGCTGTCGGTGATCATGTGGCCGATGCCTGACGACGAGCCGATCAGCTCGGCGACGATGACATAGGTCCAGGCCCAGCCGAGGACGAGGCGGAAGATCTCGGCGATCTCGGGGGCCGCGTTCGGCAGCAGCACGCGCCGCACCACCGAGGTGTCCGTGGCGCCCAGCGTGTAGGCGGCATCGACCAGATCGCGCCGGATCGAGCCGACGGATACCGCGATCATCAGGATGAGCTGGAAGACCGAGCCAATGAAGATGACGAGCAGCTTCTGCGCCTCGCCGATGCCGGCCCAGAGGATCAGGAGGGGAATGAAGGCCGAAGCCGGCAGATAGCGGGCAAACGAAACGAAGGGCTCGAGGAAGGCCTCGATCGGCTTGTAGGCGCCCATGGCAATGCCGAGCGGCAGGGCGACCAGCGCGGCAAGCACGAAGCCACCGACGACGCGCCAGATCGTCATGCCGATGTCGAAGGCGAAGCCGTATTGGAAGAGAAGGTTGTAGCCTTCCCGGACCATCGTGAGCGGGTCGGCCAGGAACAGCTTCTGGACATAGCCGCCGAAGGTCGCGACCGACCACAGCGCCACGAACAGCGCGAAGAAGGCGATGCCGTAGGCGACGCGAGAGGACGCGGAGACCGGCTGGAGGGGTTTCATTGGGATTGTCTCATTTGATGCCGGCCGCTCGCAGCCGTCATTCTCGGGCCGCGCGCAGCGCGGACCCGAGAATCTCGTCATCCAGAGATGCCCGGGTCAAGCCCGGGCATGACGCGTGGGAATCAGCTCACTTGCCGGCGACGTATTTCGTCTCGACGAGGCTGGCGAGGTCGGGCTTGGTCTTGATCAGGCCGATCTCGAGCAGCAGGTCGGCCGCCTTGGCCGAGAAGGCCTGCCAGTCGCCCGAGAAGAAGGCCTTGTTGCCGGCCGCATCCGACCATTTCAGGAAGGCGGCCGACTTGCCGAACTGCTCGCCGGTCTGCTTCACATCGGCGCCCATGATGCCGAAGGCCTTGTCCTTCTCCTTGGCGATCATGTCGAGCGCCTCGAAATAGCTCTTCGTCAGCGCAGCGGCGGCCGCGTCATTGGCGGCGAGGAAGGCCGGGGTGCAGCCGAAGGTGTCCATCACCATCGGGTAGTCGAGCGTGGTGGCGATGATCTTGCCGGCATCGGGCTTCTCGCGCACGGCCGAGAGATAAGGCTCATAGGTCATCGCGGCGTCGTTCTGGCCAGCGATGAAGGCCTGGGCAGCCGGGCCGGGCTCCATGTTGACCACGGTCACGTCCTTAACGGACATGCCGTTCTCCTTGAGGAACCAGGCGAGCGCGAAATAGGGCGAGGTGCCGGGCGCCGAGGCCGCGACCGTCTTGCCCTTGAGATCCTTGATCGACGCGGTGGCGTTGCGCGTCACCATGCCGTCGGCGCCGTAGCTCTTATCGAGCTGGAAGATCTGCTTGGTCTTCACGCCCGCGCCGTCCCAGACGATCCAGGTCTCGACCGTGGTTGCCGCGCACTGGATGTCGCCCGAGGCGATGGCGAGGTGGCGGTCCTTCTGCGGGATCTTCTTGATGGTGACGTCGAGGCCGTGCTTCGCGAAGATACCGGCCTCCTTGGCCAGCACCAGCGGCGCGAAGCCGGTCCAGCCCGAAATGCCGATGCTGACCTTGGTCTGCGCCTGTGCGCCGCCCGTGGCCAGCGCTGCCGCGAGGCCGAGACCCGCGACCGTTCCCCAACGCTTCAAACCTGTCATGACGGAACCTTCCCCTGTTGTGCTGTCCGACCCGCAGCGCGAGGGCGGAGACCCATCGCAGCGCATGGCGAAGGCGGATGCAACCTTCGTTCCAGCGGAGGTTAAATGCATATGCAAATCCGTCAAGCCGTCGATCACCGCGGCTGGGGACAGTGATGACATTCTCTCGTTTGACAGGATCGGGAACATCCCCTCCCCTGTGCGTCCTCTCGACGACTCTTCCATTCTCTTCCGTGGGATACTTCGAATGAACGGTGCCGACCGCCTCTGCGACACGCTGCTCGTCAATGGCGTGGATGTCTGCTTCGCCAATCCCGGCACCTCCGAGATGCATTTCGTCGCGGCGCTGGACCGCAAGCCGCAGATGCGCTGCGTGCTGGGCCTGTTCGAGGGGGTGGTGACGGGTGCGGCCGACGGCTATGCGCGCATGGCCGACAAGCCGGCCGCGACGCTGCTGCACTGCGGGCCGGGCATGGCGAATGCGCTCGCCAACATGCACAACGCCCGCCGGGCTTGGACCCCGATGCTCAACGTCGTCGGCGACCACGCGACCTATCACCTCGTCAACGACGCACCGCTGACCAGCGACATCGAGAGCCTGGCGCGACCGATGTCGCATTACGTGCACCGGATCGCGACGCCGGAGGATGTCGGGCCCGCCATCGGCGAAGCCTATGCGGCGGCGATGTCGCTGCCCGGCGTGGCCACCGTGATCCTGCCGGGCGATTGCGCCTGGGGCTCGGTCGAGCCGGCCGAGGTCAAGGCGACGCCGGTTCCGGCCTTCCGGACGGTGGCGGCAGAGACCATTAGTGAGGTCGCCGCGGCGCTTCGCCAGCACGGCTCGCGGGCGGCGCTGATGATGACGGGCGCTTCCCTGCGTGCCGGGCCGATGGAGACGGCGGCGCGCATCTGCGCGGCGACGGGCTGCAAGATGTATGGGCAGATGTCGAACGGGCGGATCGAGCGCGGCGCGGGCCGCGTCGCGATCCCCAAGGTGTTCTACCCCATCGACATGGCGCTGGAGCAGCTCAAGGATATCGACCTGCTCGTGCTGGTCGGCGCGCAGATCCCGGTCGGCTTCTTCGCCTATCCGGGCAAGCCCGGCCGGCTGATCCATGACGGCTGCACCGTGACCACGCTGGGCAAGATGGGCGACGATCTCGTCGGCGCGCTCGATGCGCTGGCGCAGGAGACGGGCGCCACCAACGCCGAACCCGCCTTCATCGCCAAGGCGCAGACCGAAACCGCGCTGCCCACGGGCGACCTCGACGCCGACAAGGTCTGCACCATCGTGGCGCGGCTGCTGCCCGAGAACGCGATCGTCTGCGACGAGTCGGTCTCATCGGGCCGCGTCTTCTACCAGCAGTGCCACAACGCGCCGCAGCACGACTATCTCCAGCTCACCGGGGGTGCGATCGGCGAAGGCATCCCGATGTGCGTCGGTGCGGCGGTGGCCTGCCCCGACCGCAAGGTCATCGGCATGCAAGCCGACGGCTCGGGCATGTACACGGTTCAGGGCCTGTGGACGCAGGCGCGCGAGAACCTCGACATCGTCACCGTGGTCTTCGCCAACCGGACCTATGCGATCCTGCATGGCGAGATGCGCGCCGTCGGCGTCAATGATTTTGGCCGCAACGCGACACTGATGCTGAACCTCGACGAGCCGGCGCTGGACTGGGTCGCGATGGCGCGCGGCATGGGCGTGGAAGCGGCACGCGCCACCACTGCCGAGGAATTCACCAAGCTGTTCAAGGGCGCGCTCGGCCGCAAGGGGCCGTTCCTGATCGAGGCGGTGATCTGAGGCAGACCCGTCATTCTCGGGCGCCCGATGGGCGACCCGAGAATCTCTTGCCGCGTGAGCCCACTACTAAACTGGCAGGCTCCCCTCATTACGAGATGGTCGGGTCAAGCCCGACCATGACGCATCTGGCTACGCCTTGAACCCGCCGAGGAACGCGTCGAGGCACTCGCCGATCGCCTCGATCGCGTAGCCACCCTCCTGCACCACCAGCGTCGGCAGGCCAAAGCCCTTCACTTTGCTGGCGATGGTGCCGAAATCGGCGGCGTCGAGCTTCAGCACACCGATGGGATCGTCCTTGTGGGCGTCGTAGCCGAGCGCCACGATGACCACATCGGCGCCGAAAGCCTTGATCGCCTCGCCTGCCTTGTCGACGGCCGCGGCCATCTCCGCGCCGCCGGCGCCATGAGGCAGCGGCAGGTTGAGGTTGAAGCCCTCGCCGGGCCCATTGCCGCGCTCGTCCTCATAGCCCGTGTAGAACGGATAGTAGTTCGACGGGTCGGCATGGACCGAAATCGTCAGCACGTCGTCGCGGCGGTAGAAGATCTGCTGCGTGCCGTCGCCGTGGTGGGCGTCGACGTCGAGGATCGCGACCTTCTTGAATTTCGAACGCAGGCGCTGCGCCGCGATGGCGGTGTTGTTGAGGTAGCAGAAGCCGGTCGCCCGGTCGGCGCGGGCATGGTGGCCCGAGGGGCGGCAGAGCGAGTAGACGGCGCGTTCGCCGGCAAGGATCGCATCGGCGGCCGTGACTGCCGTCTCGGCCGACAGCAGCGTCGAATGCCAGCAATGCTCGCCGATCGGCACCGACATGTCGCCGAGATACCAGCCGAGCTGGCCGATGAAGCCGGTCGGACGGCAAGGCTGGCGGACGGATTCCTCCGGACGCCCGCTCCAATAAGGGAAGGTGCTCGGCCAGACTTCGGGGCCGCGCTCGGCCGGCAGATCCTGCCAACGCTCCCAGGCGGTTTCGAGGAACTTGACGAAGCCGGCATCGTGGATCTCCAGCACCGGACCCTTGCCATGGGATGCGGGTCGCTCGGGCGTAATGCCGTGCCGCGCCAGCGCCGCCAGCAGCCGCGCCGTACGCTCCGGCAGATCCTTCGGCGCCACGACCGCACCGAAGCGCAGATATTGCTGGGGATCGTGCATCGACTGGTCGGGATGGTAGAAGGCGCGCATGGGTCGACAGGTCTCCAGGGACGGGCCGGTCGCGGCCCGAATGCGATGAGGCTAGCAAAGCCTGCGCCCGAACGTCAGGCGGGGATGACGCCGCCCTGCCCTGCGTCGATGGCGGGCCGCAGGTCCGGCTGGGCCAGCAGCGCCGGCACATCCGGCGCCGCAACGGCAGGCGCATAGAGATAGCCCTGGCCGAAGCGGCAGCGCTGGGCGCGCAGGAATTCCTGCTGCGGCAGGGTCTCGATGCCCTCGGCGACCACATCCAGCCCGAGTTCGGCCGTGAGCGCGACCACGGCCCGCACGATTGCCGCGTCCTCGCCCTGCTCGCCGATGCGGGCGACGAAGGAACGGTCGATCTTGACGACGTCGACGGGGAAGCGCCGCAGATGGGTGAGGGAGGCATAGCCGGTCCCGAAATCATCCAGCGCCACGCTGATCCCGGCGCCGCGCAGCCGGTGCAGGGCGGGCCCCGCCTGATCGCCCTGCCGGGTCAGCAGGACGTTCTCCGTGACCTCGACCCCGAACTGAGCCGGCGAGAGACCTGCGATTCGCAGCCGCTCCAGTAGCCCGTCGGCGAAGAGCGGGTCGCGGAACACGCCCGGCGCGAGGTTCAGCCAGAGACGCGGCACGGCCAGCCCCTCATCGAGCCAGCGACGGCGATCGGCCAGGACTCCCGCGAGCACCGCCTCGCCGATCTGGCGTGCGGTCTCGGGATCCTGCAGAGCCAGCAGGAAGACGCCCGCCGGCAGGATGCCACGCGCGGGGTGGTCCCAGCGCGCCAGCACCTCGAAGCCGTCGATGGCGCCGCTCTCGAGGTCGATCTGGGGCTGGTAGAAGGGCAGAATCCGGCCCTGGGCCACGGCCTCCACGATAGCGCCGCAGATCTCCACGCGCGCGTTCATCGCCTCGCGCATCGCCGGCTCATAGGCCACGGCCATGTTCCGGCCGAGCGCCTTGGCGCGATACAGGGCAAGATCGGCATCCTTGAGCAGCTCGCCCGCCTCGTCATGGTGCTGCGGTGCCAGAGCAAAGCCGATGCTCGCCCGCATCGGACCGGCGATCTCGATGCCCGGAAACGAGCGCTGCAGGGCCTGCAACAGCTGGCGGGCCTTGGCGGCCGCAGCCTCGCCCCCTTCCGTGAGCGACGCCACGACGACGAATTCGTCGCCTCCGAGCCTCGCCACGGTGTCGCCCGGTGCAAGCACCTCGGTCAGCAGCCGGCCGACGCTAACCAGAAGGCCATCGCCGACGTCGTGGCCGAGCGTGTCGTTGATCGATTTGAAGTCGTCGAGATCGATCAGGAAGACGGCGACGATGCCGCCGCCGCGACTGGCCAGCGCATCTGCCAGCGTCTCCTGGAACATCAGCCGGTTGGGGAGACCCGTCAGCGCATCATGCGTCGCCTGCCAACGCATCTGGGCCGCAGCGGCGTTGCGCTCGGTCACGTCGACGATGCCGGCGGCGAAGGCCTGGCCCTGTCCGACCGGAACGGAGGCCGCAGTGATGACCGCCTCGCGCATCCGGCCCTGGCCGTCGCGCAGGGGCACTTCCAGCGTCTCGATCCGCCCGCGGTCACGCAGTTCGGCGATGGCCCGGCGCCGGTCGTCGATGCCGATGCTGTCGGCGATCGTGCGGCCAGCGAGACCCGTCGCGCCCGGCGCCGCGAGATAGCGCACCGCCGCCTCATTGGCGCGCAGATAACTGCCATCGGCGACCGCCGTGACCACCAGCGGGATCGGCACCGCCATGAAGACGCGCTCGAGCAGGGCCTGGCTCTCCTCCAGCGCCTCGCGCGCCGCCCGCTCAGACCGGGTCGCCAGCCATTCCAGCCGGCGCAGGCGGTTGGCGTGGATCACCACGAGGCTGAGCGCGAAGTTCAGCATGGCCAGCACCAGCACGAGGCCGAGCAGCGTCGAGGGATAGGGACCGCGACCGAGATAGCCCGTCAGCATCAGCACGCTCGCACCGACGCCCATGAGCAGCGTGAAGCGGAAGGGCGTGGTCGCAACCAGATAGAAGATCGAGGGCAGCAGCAGGACGACGAAGAGTGCGAGATCGCTGCGCGAGCTGACGAGGAAGGCGACCGCGACCGCGGTCGTCACCTCCCAGAGCAGGGTTGCCGCCAGGGTGCGGCCAATGTCCGTGGCGCGCCGGACGAGCAGGAAGCAGAGCAGCGAGAACGCGACGACGCAGAGCCGGGCCGGGACGGCGACGAAGAAATGCGGCGTTCCGGCAAAGCGCCAGTCGCTCAGCAGGAACAGCGTGTTGAGCGCCGCCGAGAGCAGGAAGAGCAGCCGGCACTGCCTGAGCGTCTCGTCATGCCGAGCGACCGTAAAGGCCTGCTCCATCGCGGAATCGCGAAACTCGCCGCCAAACTTCAATTTTCCGCCAGCCATGCGGCGCTTGTCGGCGATAACCCCTCAAAAGCGAGTTAAATTGACGGATCGCTTCCGAAGCGACGCCACTTTGTTTCAGCGCGCGAGGATGAGGGCCGAGAACTCCTGGGCGACTTCCGCAATGGCGAAGCGACCCGGCCGAAACCAGTCGATCGAGCCGTTCATCGCCCCGAGGATCATGTAGCGCATCAGATCGGCCGATCGCTCCTGCGGCAGGGCTCCGGCGGCCTGCAGCTCTGCGATGAGCCCACGCCAGACGTCCTCATAAGCCCGCCTCGCCGCCCGCACGCTCTCGGGCACCGGCGTCGCGCCGAAGGTGAAGACCCGGAAGCTCGCGGTGGTGTAGTCGCGCTGGCCATGAAGGGCGGTCAGATGGGCGGTGATCGCCGCCTCGAGTCTTTGCCGCGGTGACGCGCCGTCCATCCCCGCCAGCGCAGCGACGACGGCATCCCGCACGAAGCGGACGCCGTCATTGACCACCGCCTCGACGATCTCCTCTTTCGAGGCGAAGTGGTGATAGAGGCTCGCCTTGCGGATGCCGACCGCCTCGGCGATCTCGCGCAGCGTGGTCTGGTGATAGCCGCCCGAGCGCAGCAGCCGCGCCGCCGTGTCGAGGATCAGGCGGCGCGATCCGCCGGGGGCGACGTCCCCCACAAGGGTGTCGGTCGCCGCGCTCACAGCCGCTTGGCGACCTCTTCCAGCATTACCTCGGTGGCGCCGCCGCCGATCGCCTGGACGCGGGCATCGCGCGTCATGCGCTCGATCGTGCTCTCGCGCATGTAGCCCATGCCGCCATGGAACTGCAGGCAGGCATACATGACCTCGTTGACGAGTTCACCGCAGTAGGCCTTGACCATCGAGACCTCGCGCGTCGCATCGACGCCCTGGGCGTCGAGCCAGGCGGCGTGGTAGACGAGCTGCCGGCCGGCCTCGACCTTCGCCGCCAGCATGGCGAGCTTCTGGCGGATAGCCTGCTTGTCCCAGAGCGGTGCGCCAAAGGCTTTCCGGGTCTTCACATAGTCCAGCGTCAGGTCGATCGCGGCTTGTGCCTCGCCCATCGCCATGGCGCCGATCACGGTGCGCTCGTTCTGGAAATTGCTCATGATCGCGTAGAAGCCACGGCCTTCCTGCCCGAGCAGGTTCTCGGCGGGGATGCGGCAATCCTCGAAGACGAGCTCGGCGGTGTCGGACGACCGCCAGCCATGCTTGTCGAGCTCGCGGGCGACGCGGAAACCGGGCGTGCCCTTCTCGACCAGGAAGATCGAGACCGATTGCGACGGCTTGGCGGAAAGGTCGGTCTTGGCCGCGACGCAGTAGAGATCGGCATGGACGCCGTTGGTGATGTAGACCTTGGCGCCGTTCAGCACATAGCTGTCGCCCTCGCGGCGCGCGGTGGTGCGGATGCCCTTCACGTCAGAGCCCGCGTCGGGCTCGGTGACGGCGACGGCGACGATCTTCTCGCCCGCGACGATCGCCGGCATCAGCCGGTCGCGCTGGGCCTTGCTGCCGGCATTGGCGATGTGGACGGAGGCCATATCGGTATGGACGAGCGCGGTGATCGCGACGCCCGAGAAGGTCGAGCGGCCGAGTTCTTCGGCGAAGACGACGGTCGCCATCGTGTCCATCTCCGAGCCGCCATATTCGGCCGGATAGCGGATGCCGAGGAAGCCCAGCGAGCCCATCTTCCGGAGAACCTCGCGCGGCACGAAGCCCGCTTCCTCCCAGGCCTTTGCGTGAGGCTTGATCTCGGTCTCGACGAAACGGCGCACCTGGTCGCGCAGCGCCTCGTGCTCCTCGGTGAAATAGGGCGAGCGTGCCGATGCTCCCTCGGACCCGATCTTCTCGACTGCGGACATGCCGATCTCCTCCCGATGCGCCAGCCTACCGGACGGTAGGTTGGCGATCGCGGGAGATCAAGCGAGGCGTTCCGCCGCGGCCAAAAACGGCGAGGACCGACGCCGGCTATTTCCCGGGCGGGAAGGTCAGCGGCGAGATCTCGAGATGGTCCCGGCCGGCCCAGTCGAGCCCCTTGACCTTCGGCTCGGCGCGGCGCTGGGCCTCCTCGAGTTCGGCCGTGGCGGCGGCGTAGTCCATGGTCAGGACCTTGCCGTTCTCGACGACCGTGACACCGTCGACGATGACGGTGGTGACGGCGCGCTCGCCCGCCGCATAGATCAGGCTGCGGATCGGATCGCGCAGCGGGCGCATCATCGGATGGGTGACGTCGACCAACACGATGTCGGCCTTGGCGCCCTTGGCCAGGCGGCCGATGTCGTCGCGGCCGAGTGCCTTGGCGCTGCCCAGCGTCGCGGCGTTGAAGGCATCCGAGGTGCGCAGGTCGAAGACGTCCTCCGCCATCATGCGCGAGCCGATGCAGACGGCCCGCAGCTCCTCGAGCATGTGGTGGGGATAGGTGTCGGTGCCGATGCCGACATTGACACCGGCGGCGACATATTGCCCGAAGCTCTGCATCGCGATGCCGCGGCGCTGGAACACGATCGGGCAATGGGCGACGTTCGTGCCGGTCTCGACCAAGCAGCCGAGATCGTCCGTCGCCGGCCATTTCACCGAGGAGTGGTGGTCGAGGAAGATGCCGTGGCCGATGATCGAGAACGGCCCGAGGACATCGAGCGATTCCAGCCATTCCACCGGCGTCATGCCGTGGCGGCGGGTGATTTCGTGGAACTCCACCACGCTCTGGGCAGCGTGGATCTGGAAGGGCACGTTGCGCTTCTCGGCCTCGGCATAGCTCGTCTGGATCAGCTCGGGCGTGCAGGTGTCGATCTGCGAGGGCGAGACCATGCCGGAGAGGCGCCCGCTGTCGTCGGCGGCCACCTGGTCGAGCAGCTTCATGGCAGCGGCCATCGCGGCTTCGCCGGCCTTCTCGTCCCACTCGTATTTCGCGAGATGGCCATTGTCGGTGTACCAGCGGGCCGAGCGGTACATCGGCGAGAAGACGCCGCGCAGCCCCGAGGCCTTGAAGGTCTCGAGCCAGCCATCCCAGGCGACCGACATGTCGACCAGCGTGGTCACGCCCGACATCAGGAGCTCGGAATAGGTCACCTGCGCGCAGGATTTGATGCCCTGCGCGTCGCAGCGGAACAGCGGCATGAACTCGTAGAGCGCCGTGCCATACATCTTCGGTGAGCCGAGCTCATCGTTCCAGCCCTTGGTCATCGCCTCGGATGAGGGATGGGAATGGATGTTGACGAGGCCCGGCATGACCATCTTGCCGCGCCCGTCGATGGTGACGTCGGCCTTGCCCTTGTAGCTGCCGCCGACATGGACGATCCGGTCGCCGTCATAGGCGACGTCGCCGTCGCGCAGATAGACATGCCCCTTGGCCTTGGCGTCGTAGGCGACGATCCAGCTGGCATTGCGGATGAGGGTAATCGGCATGGCAGGCTCCGGCAGGGCAGAATGAGGGCGTCATGGTCGGCCTGAGGCCCACCATCTTTGGCAGGAGATTCCCGGGTCGGCGCTTCGCATCGCCCGGGATTGACGAAAGATCAGCGCACGAACTTCAGGTCGAGACCCTTGTAGAGCCCGCAACCATAGATGTTGTGGGCCTTGAAAGGAGCCAACCTCGCCGAGGCCGCGATCTTCATCGGCTCGTGATAGAGCGGCAGCCAGACGGCGGCCTCATGCACCTTTTTCAGCACCTCGCCATAGGCGGCGGCGCGATCGGCATCGTTCAGCGCGGTCATGCCCTTGGAGAGCAGCGCGTCGGTCTGCTCGTCCTTCCAGTTCATCCGGTTGGGTGTCGGGGCGTTGGCGGACGGGAAATACAGGTTCAGCGCGTCGCCCGCCGAGATGTAGGGGAAGCTCATCCCGAACATGTCGAACTCCTGCGTCGCCATCTTGCCCCAGGCGATGGTGGCATCGAAGAGCTGGACCTTGAGGTCGACGCCGATCTTGCGCAGATCACCCTGGATCGCCTCCATCAGCTTCTGCCATGTCGAGCCGGTGAAGCCGTAGACGACGGGGGCGAGCTTCTTGCCGTCCTTGGCGCGGATGCCGTCGGCACCCTTCACCCAGCCGGCGGCATCGAGGATCTTGTTGGCCTCGGCGACATTGGTGGTGATCGGCGTGACGCCCTTGTTCCAGTCCAGCGCCTCGGTCGAGATATAGGTATAGGCCGGCTCGACCTCGCCGAAATAGAGGTTCTCGGCGATCGCCTTCTGGTCCACGGCCATCACCATGGCGCGGCGAACCGCCGGGTCGCTGACGCCGTCCTTGTCGATCTTGAAGCCGACGAAATAGGTCCAGAAGGCTTCCTTGGAGTCGACCAGCTTGAGATTGCGGTTGGCGCGAATCTGCGAAAGGCCCGAATAGGGCACGTATTGCGTGACCTGGCTCTGGCCGGTCATGACGGCGGCGAGGCGGGTGTTCTCCTCGGGCACGATGCGCCAGACGATTTCCTCGATCTGGGCGGCGCCCTTGTTCTCATAGATCGGCGGGCCCCACTTGTAGGCGGCGTGCTTCTTCAGGCGGAACTCGTTGCGCGGCTTCCAGTCACCCCAGCAATAGGGTCCGGTGCCGTTGAAGCCCTTGACGCCGAAATCGGCGCCAAGTGCCTCGACATTCGCCTTGTCCATGATGACGGCGAAGCTCTGGGTGAGCTGGTAGAGCAGTTCCGAGAAGGGCGCGGTCAGCTTGTACTCGACTGTGGTGTCGTCGACCGCGACGATGTCGTCGACCTTGCCGGCGCGCCAGCGCACCGGCGAGCGGGTCGCCGGATCGATCCAGCGCTTCATCGAGTAGACGACGTCCTGCGCGGTCATCTTCTTGCCGTCGCAGAAGGAGACGTCGTTGCGCAGCTTGAAGGTGTAGGTCTTGCCGTCGGGCGACATCGACCAGGAGGTGGCGAGGCCGGGCTTGATCGTCGACATGTCGTGGTCGAGCGAGACCAGCGTGTCGGCCATCATGAAGATGACCTCGGAGGCGGCGCGCGCCGTCGAGCGGTGCGGGTCGTAGCGGTCGCTGTCGACCTCGCGGACGATGGTGAGGCTGTTGTTGGAGCCCTGCGCCAGGGCTGGTCCTGCGAGGGTAGCCAGGCCCAGCAGGGCACCGGCAGCGATGGATCTCAGATGCGTCACGATCGTTCTCCCCTCTTGTTGTCGAAACGAATGGCGGCGCGCCGCCTCACTGGTTGCGCATGCGCGGGTCGAGCAGGTCACGCAGGGCGTCGCCCAGCAGGTTCACGCAGAGCACGATGGCGATGATCACGAGGCTTGGCAAAAGCGAGATATGCGGCGCGAAGAACAGCGCGTCGCGGCCGAGCGAGGCCATCATGCCGAGTTCCGCCTCGGGCGGGCGCACGCCGAGCCCGAGGAAGGAGAGCGCCGCGCCGATCAGGATGATCTGGCCGAAGCGCAGCGTCATGAAGACGAAGACCGGCGACAGGCAGTTCAGCGCAAGGTAGCGCCAGATCAGGGTGCGGTCCGGCAGGCCCATGGCGCGGCCGGCCTCCATATAGTCCTGCCCCATGATGACGATGGCCGCGCTGCGGGTGATGCGGGCGACATCGGGGATGGTCGCGATCGAGAGCGCGATCACGATGGCGGTCAAACCGGGGCCGACGACGGCGGCCAGCGCCAGCCCGAGCAGGATCGCCGGGAAGGACAGGAGGATGTCGGCGGCGCGCATGATGTATGGGTCGAGCCGGCGGTAATAGACGCCGAGCAGGGCGACGAGCGCACCCAGGCCACCGCCGATGATGATCGAGGCCAGGCCCATCACCAGCGTCAGCCGCGTTCCGTAGAGCAGGCGCGAGAGCATGTCGCGGCCCTGCCCGTCCGTGCCGAGCCAATGCTGCGGCAGCGAGCCCTCGCTCCAGCGCGGCGGGATGAAGGGGCGGCGGGTGGTGTTGTAGGGGTCGAAGGGGGCGAGCCATGGCGCAAACAGAGCGGCCAGGATGATCAGCAGCAGCACGAGCGCCGCCAGCAAAGCGAGCTTGTCGCGCAGGATGCGGCGGCCGAAGGCCTTGAGCGGCCGGCTCGCGACAGGGGCGGTGACGGCGACGTCAGCCATGTTTTTCGACCCGCGGATCGAGCACGGCGTAGAGCATGTCGACAATGAGATTGATGATGAGGAAGGCCAGTGCCAGCACGAGGATCGCGCCCTGCGCCAGCGGGAAATCGCTCGCCAGGATCGCGCCCACCGCGAGCCGGCCGACGCCGGGCCAGGAGTAGATCGTCTCGGTGACGACGGCGCCGCCCAGCAGATAGCCGGCCTGCAGGCCGATCAGCGTCACCACCGGGATGAGCGCGTTGCGCAGCACATGGCGCAGCACCACGGCGCGCTCGGACAGGCCCTTGGCCCGGGCGGTGCGGACATGGTCGGCGCTCAGCACCTCGAGCGCGGCGGTGCGCGTCATCCGAGCGATCGGCCCGATGAAGACGAGGCCGAGCGTCAGCGCCGGCAGCGCGATGGCGGCGAGACCGTCGAGGCTCCAGAGCGGCCCGCCGCGCCCGATGAACGGCAGGAGCCCCCAGTGGTAGCCGATATACTGCATCAGGATCAGGCCGATGAAGAACACCGGGGTCGAGACGCCAGCGACCGAGATCGCGATCACGACCCGGTCGAGCAGGCGGCCGCGATAGACCGCCGCGATGGTGCCGAGCGCGATGCCGAGCGGCACGGCCCAGACCAGGCAGGCGAACATCAGTTCGGCGGTGGGGCCGATCGCCTCGCCGAGTTCGGCGATGACGCTGGTGTTGGAGATCAGCGAGACGCCGAGATCGCCCTGCAGGACGCGGGCGAGATAGATGCCGAACTGCACGATGACCGGCCGGTCGAGGCCGAGATCCTTGCGGATCTGCTCGACCAGTTCGGGGCTCGCGGTCGGGCCCGCGACGATGGCGGCGGGGTCGGCCGGGACCAGTTGCAGCAGCAGGAAGCCGAACAGCAGCACGCCGAGCAGCACCGGCACCGACATGGCGACGCGCTGGGCGATGTGGTTCAGCATGGGCGAGCAGTCATCGTCATGGCGAGGAGGCGAAGCCGACGACGCCATCCAGCGCACGCGCGACGCCCTTCTGGATTGCTTCGCTGCGCTCGCAATGACGACAAAGCTCTCAACACCATCACGCTCCCGCCTCGTACACGATCTTGCCTGCGATGATCGTCATGTCGCAGCGGGTCTCGTGCAATAGCTGTTCCGGCGTCGCGCTGGACAGATCGCGCGAGAAGATTGCGACATCGCCCGCCATGCCCGGCAGCAGGCGGCCGCGACTGTCCTCGCAGCGGTTCACATAGGCGCCGAACTCTGTGTAGGCGGAGATGACCTCGTCGATCGTCAGGGTCTGGTCCGGCGAGATGACGGTGCCGCGCGCCGTCTTGCGGGTCAGCATCGTGTAGATGTTGGGCCAGATATTCGCGTCGCAGACCGGTGCGTCCGAGGAGGCGGCGGGCTTCAGACCGGCTTCGATCCAGTCCCGCATCGGATAGCAGGCCTCGACTCGGTCGGCTTCCAGCACCGAGAGATAGAGATCGCCGAAATCATAGATGAAGACCGGCTGCGGCACGGGCTCGATGCCGAGCCGGACCATGCGGGCGATCTGCTCCTTCGAGTTGAAGCCGCAATGCTCGATGCGGTGGCGGCGGTCGGCATCGGGGTGATCGTTCAGGCCGTTTTCCATCGCGTTCAGCGTCTGCTCGATGGCGGCATCGCCAATCGCGTGGACGGCGAGCTGATAGCCCTTGGCGTGGTAGTCGCGCGTCAGAGCGTCCATCTCGGCGTCGGTGAGGCAGAAGATGCCCTTGGTCTCGGGCTCGCCGAGATAGGGCAGGCTCATCGCCGCCGTGCGGCCGCCGGCCGAGCCGTCGGTGAAGATCTTGACCGGGCCGACGCTGAGCCAGTCGTCGCCCGCCCCCGTCACCAGCCCGTCGGCGAAGCACTGCTCGACGATGCCGTTATGCCCGCCGAGCAGGCACATATTGGTCCGCACCGGCAGGCGGCCGGTGCGCTGCGCCGTGCGATAAGCCGCGACCTCGCGGTAGCGCGAGCGCATGCCCACCGCCGCGTCCATCACAGAGGTGATGCCGAAGGAGTTGCAGTAGCGCCCGGCCCGCTCGATCGCGGCGACGAGTTCCTCGTCGGTCGGATCGGGGATGACCTTCTTGACGGCGTCGCGGCCGTTCTCGGCCATCAGCCCGGTCAGCACGCCATTGACCTGCTCGATCGCGCCGCCGGCGGGAACGGGGGTCTTCTCGTCGACGCCGGCGAGTTTCAGCGCCAGCGAATTGGCGACGGAGAGATGGCCGCAGGCGCGCACGATGTAGACGGGGTTGTTCGGCGCGGCGCGGTCCAGCTCCGTGCGGTGCGGATGGCGCTTCACGTCCAGTTCGAAATGGTCGTAGCCGCGTGCCAGGATCCATTCGCCGGGCTTCGCCTTGGCCGCCGCCTGCGCGATCATCTCCAGCAACCCGTCCAGCGTGCGCACGAAGCGCGGCCGGATGTCGAGCTCCTTCATCGTCAGCCCGAGCGGCAGCAGATGCAGATGCGCCTCGTAGAGGCCCGGCGTCGCCATGCGGCCGGCGAGGTCGATCACCTTCGTGCCGGGGCCGATCAGCGGCGCCATGTCGGCAGGCGTACCGGTCGCCAGAACCTTGCCCGCCCAGAGCGCGACAGCCGAGGCGTAGCCCTCCTTCAGCCCGAGATAAACCGGACCGTTCTGGAGAATAAGATCCGCGTACGGCAGGCTAGGCATGGAATTAGTTCCTCCGGGAACCAATTCATGGCATCAAAAAAATCCCCGGGCAATCGGAGCGCGCGCAGCAAAATGCGCCATGGTGGCGATGAAGAGATGAGCAGTCGGCATTGCCTGTCCGCCTCTTAGACATCACGGCGATCCGCATCGATTACCGTGTAGGTTGCGCCTTTGGCAGGCGCGCTCTTCCGCGTAACCTCGTCTGCGACCGCCTTGGCGAACCAAGCGCCTGTTCCGAACACAATCCAGAGCGGGACACCTACAGCTGTACCAAGAGCGGCGACGCCGGCGGCCTTGCCGCCGAACACGGCGGCACTCACCGCTGCGACGCTCACGAACGCCTTAGCCGGCCCCGAGCGGGTATCCCAACCCGCTCGTTTGATCTGCTTTGCCACCGTTTTGAGCGCTGGCCAGATCACTTCGCTCGCCCGCGTGGCCCTCATCGCCTCTTTGGCTTTCTGCCAACGCGGGGCCGGTGAATTCGCTATGATAAGGAGTTGGTCAGCCCATGCCTTGAGCGCGAGATGGTGCTCGGGCGGAACAGCATCGACGACTGCAACAGCAAAGCGTTTGTCGCGGCTCTGATCATCTGTCACCAGCCGGTCCTCAAATCTCTGCGTCGCGGGGATGCTCGGCCAAGTAGCTTTAGTAGAGACTAGCCAAATCCCAATAGCAAACGTCGGCAGGGGGAACTTTTTGCCAATGGCTCCTGCGCTCTGTCTGGCGCAGACGAAGAGAAAACCGGCAATTTCAGACCGACAGGCGGATAGGCCACTGCACTTGGCCCAACGCGCGAGTATTCCGACAATAACGGGGGAAAATGGTGCCGCTTGAGGGATTCGAACCCCCGACCCCCTCATTACGAATGAGGTGCTCTACCAGCTGAGCTAAAGCGGCGACGCGGGAGCCTCTACCAGCCCGGCCGATTCTTGGCAAGGCGATGGCGTGGGGCTCGGGCCGGAAACTCCGGCTTTTTCGTCCGCCCCCTGCTTCGTCCGTCCGCCTCCGCGTCCGTCCGGCCTTGTTCAGTCCTTGCGCAGCTTTTCCGTCTCGGGCTTCTCCTGGCCGAGCGCGACGATGCCGCGGCGGATGGCGCGGGTGCGGGTAAAGTGCTTGTGCAGCGTGTCGCCGTCGCCGAAGCGGATGGCGCGGGTCAGCACCGCCAGATCCTCGCTGAAGCGGCCCAGCATCTCCAGCACCGCATCCTTGTTGTGCAGGAAGACGTCGCGCCACATCGTCGGGTCGGAGGCCGCGATGCGGGTGAAGTCGCGGAAGCCGCCGGCGGAAAACTTGATCACCTCCGACTGCGTCACCGCCGCCAGATCCTCCGCCGTGCCGACGATGTTGTAGGCGATCAGATGCGGCAGATGGCTGGTGACGGCGAGCACGAGGTCATGATGGCTCGCGGTCATCACCTCGACGATCGCGCCCATGCCCTCCCAGAACTGGCGGGTGGCGGCGATGGCGGCCGGATCGGCGTCGTCCGCCGGGGTCAGGATGCACCAGCGGTTGAGGAAGAGGCTGGAGAAACCGGCGTCGGGGCCGGAATTCTCAGTGCCCGCCACCGGGTGCGCCGGGACGAAATGCACGCCCTCGGGCAGATGGGGCGTCACCGCATCGACCACGGATTTCTTGACCGAGCCGACATCGGAGAGGATCGCGCCCGGCTTCAGCGCAGATGCAATCTCGGCCGCGACCGGCCCGCAGGCGCCGACCGGCACGCAGAGGATGATGTGGTCGGCGTCCGCCACGGCAGCCGCCGCGCTGTCGGCGATCTCGTGGCCGAGGCCGAGTTCGCGGGCCCGCTGCCGCACCTCCGGCTCGCGGTCATAGAGCACGACGCGGCCGGCGAGGTTCAGCGCCTTGGCGGCATGGGCGATCGAGGAGCCGATCAGCCCGATGCCGATGATCGCGAGCCGCCCGAAGAGCGGTGCCTCACGCCGCGGCGCGAAGCTGTCCTGGGACGGCGCCATCACGCCGCCAGGAATTCGCTGAGGGCGGCGACGACGAGGCGGTTCTGCTCCTCGGTGCCGATGGTCATGCGCAGCGCGCCAGGCAGGCCATAAGCGCCGACGCCACGCAGGATCAGGCCGCGCTGCGTCAGGAAGGCGTCGGCCTCCTTCGCCGTCCGGCCCGGCGTCGCGGGGAAATGGACCAGCACGAAATTGCCGACGGAGGGCGTGACCGTCAGCCCGAGCTTCTCCAGCTCGGCGGTGGTCCAGGCCAGCCACTTGTCATTGTGCTCGATCGCGGCGGCGACATGGGCCTCGTCGGCGATGGCGGCCGCACCGGCCTCGATCGCCGCGCCATTGACGTTGAAAGGCCCGCGGATGCGCTCCAGCGCGTCGATGATGTGAGCCGGCCCATACATCCAGCCGATGCGGAGATTGGCGAGGCCATAGATCTTCGAGAAGGTGCGCGTCATCACGACGTTCTCGCTCTCGGCGACCAGTTCGAGGCCGGAGGCATAGTCGTTGCGGCGGACATATTCGGCATAGGCCGCGTCCAGCACCAGCAGCACATGCGACGGCAGCCCGGCATGCAGGCGCTTGACCTCGTCGAAGGGGATGTAGGTCCCCGGTCGGGTTGTTGGGGTTGGCAAGGAAGACGATCTTCGTGCGCGGCGTCACGGCGGCGAGGATGGCGTCGACATCCGCGGTGAAGTTCGTCTCGTCGACCACGACCGGCTTGCCGCCGGCCGCCAGGATCGCGATGCGGTAGACGAGGAAGCCGTGCTGCGTGAAGACGCCCTCGTCGCCATCGTCGAGATAGGCCTTGGTGATGAGCTGGAGCAGTTCGTCCGAGCCGGTGCCGCAGATGATGCGGCCGGCATCGAGCCCGTAGCGGCCGGCGATCGCCTCGCGCAGCTTGGTCGAGGAGCCATCCGGATAAAGCTCGAGCTTGCCGGCGATCTTGCCGTAGGCCTCGACGGCCTTGGGGCTCGGGCCCAGCGGCGTCTCGTTGGAGGAGAGCTTGTGCAGCTTCACGCCGGCCGGAGCGGCCGATTTGCCGGGGACATAGGCCTCGATGTCGAGGACGCCGGGGCGGGGCATGGGGCGGGAGGCTGCGGACATGGTCTTGGCTTTCGACGTTGGCGACCCTTTCCGTCATTCCGGGCGACTGGAGGGAGACCCGGAATCCATCGCAGCGCGCCGCGCTCTATGATGGATCCCGGAGCTCCGCTTCGCTTCGTCTGGGATGACGGTGGTGGGATCAGGCGAGAGACATAATCGGATTTATGAACGGACGGGCTTGAAGGCGAAGCGGGCGGCGTGGCTGCCGATCTCGGCGAAGTCGCTGAGGCCTGCGGGCTCCAGCGAGGCGCGGATCGTGGCCTGATCGACCTCACCCGACGCAGCCACCAGCAGCGACAGATGCGAGCCGTCGGCCGCCGAAGCCGAGACCTCGGCCAGATGCTGGGCGAGCCCGGCCCGCAGCGTCTCCGACCAGCGCTCGACACGGGCGGCATAGAGCACGATCTCGCGCACGGCGGCATCCGCCAGCGGCTTGGCGATGCAATAGACCGGGGTGCCCGCCGGGTGGTTCGGCCGCTCGATGAAGGGCAGGCGCGCGATGATCTTGGGCGCATCGGCGCCGACGAGATCGCGCCACCAGATGCCGGCGCTGGCGCCTTGGTCCATGCGGAAGATGCCGAGATCGCCGGCCGAGCCCGCCACGGCGCGGATGACGGCGCGGGCATCCTCATGGGTGACGAAGGGCACGGTGAAGCCGAAATGGAAGCGGGCGGAATCGCGCATCGCGGGGTCGCCGCCCGAGACGTCGGCATGCACCGCGTAATTCGCCTGCACATAGGTGAAGGTCGCGATGATGATGCGCCAGATGCCCTCGATCGTGTCGAGCGGCAGAAGGCCCTGATGGCGCAGCGCGAGGCGCTTCATCATGTCCGCCTCGCGCCCGGGGCGGAAGGCGGAGCCGGAGGCCTGCGTCTTCTTGACCGAGATCAGCGTCTCGATGATCGAGGAGCGCTCCATCAGCAGCGCATGCATCTGCGCATCGATGCGGTCGATCTCGGCCCGCAGATCGGCGAGGGTCGTCGGGGCAGCGAGCGCGGGCGGGGCGGCTTCGGACATGATGGAGACGAATCTCTGGCCAGAATTGCGCCCGCTTTGACCCAGGCGCAGCCTGAAGGCTGGCCCCTGGCCGGGCGTCGTCACGCTCCTTAGCGCTCCCACCACGCCTTGGCAAAGCGACCGAATGCACCGCTGCGTTGACAGAAGGCCCGCGTCACGCCATCGCTTAAGTTCGATCTTCCGAACGAGCCGACCGGCAAGACAGATTATCGCGTCGAAGCGGACAAGAATGAGCGATTTCGCGGCGAGCCTGGCCGATCCCCTGAAGGAAGCGAACGAGCCGACGAGCGCGGTAGCGCGCTTCGGCCCCGATACGCCGCTCGCCATGGATTGCGGCGTCAGCCTCGACCATTGGCAGATCGCCTACCAGACCTATGGCGTTCTGAATGCGGCCCGCTCGAACGCGATCCTGGTCTGCCATGCCCTCACCGGCGACCAGCATGTCTCGAGCCGCAACCCGATCACCGGCAAGGGCGGCTGGTGGACCGCGATGGTGGGCCCCGGCAAGCCTGTCGATACCGACCGCTTCTTCGTGATCTGCGCCAATGTCGTCGGCGGCTGCACGGGCACCACCGGGCCGGCCTCGACCCATCCCGAGACGGGCAAGCCCTGGGGGCTTGCCTTCCCGATGGTGACGATCCGCGACATGGTTCGCGCGCAGCGCCATCTGGTCGACAGCCTGGGCATCGAGACCCTGTTCTGCGTCGCCGGCGGCTCGATGGGCGGCATGCAGGTGCTGCAATGGGCGGCGAGCTATCCCGATCGCGTCTTTGCCGCGCTGCCGCTGGCGACCGCCGCCAAGCACTCCGCCCAGAACATCGCCTTCCACGAGGTCGGCCGCCAAGCGGTGATGGCCGACCCCGAGTGGCGCGGCGGGCGCTATCTCGAAGAGGGCACGCGCCCTTCCAAGGGGCTCTCGGTGGCGCGGATGGGCGCGCATATCACCTATCTCTCTGAGCCGGCGCTGCACCGCAAATTCGGCCGCAAGCTGCAGGACCGGGAGGCGCCGACCTTCTCCTTCGACGCGGATTTCCAGGTCGAGAGCTATCTGCGCTACCAAGGGCTCTCCTTCGTCGAGCGCTTCGACGCCAACTCCTATCTCTACGTGACGCGGGCGATGGACTATTTCGACCTCGCCGCCGACCATGACGGCGTGCTGGCCAAGGCTTTTGCGGGCACGAAGACTCGGTTCTGCGTGGCGTCCTTCACCTCCGACTGGCTGTTCCCGACCGCGGATTCGCGCGCCATCGTGCATGCGCTCAACGCGGCCGGCGCCTCGGTCTCTTTCGTCGAACTCGAGAGCGATAAGGGCCACGACGCCTTCCTGCTGGAGGAGCCCAACCTGTTCGCGACGACGCGCGGCTTCCTCGGTGCAGCGGCGCGGGCGCGGGGGATCTGAGGCCATGGCGCAGATCGACAGCCACACGAACCGCATCGATCTCAAGCTCGTTGCCGAGATGGTGACGCCGGGATCGCGCGTGCTCGATGTCGGCTGCGGCGACGGGGCGCTGCTGGCGCTGCTGGCCGAGACCCGCAATGTCGATGCCCGCGGGATCGAGTTATCGCGCGAGGGGGTGGCGGGCTGCGTCGCGCGCGGGCTCTCCGTGATCCAGGGTGATGCCGACACCGACCTGACCGAGTATCCCGACGACGCCTTCGACTACGTCATCCTGTCCCAGACCATCCAGGCGACGCGCAACCCGCGCTTCGTGCTGGAGCAGATGCTGCGGATCGGCCGGCGTGCCATCGTCTCCTTCCCGAATTTCGGGCATTGGCGCATGCGCGGGCAGGTCTTCTTCCTCGGCCGCATGCCGGTGACGGACTCCCTGCCCTATGCCTGGTGGGACACGCCGAACATCCATTTCTGCACGATCCGCGATTTCGTGACGCTATGCGACACGATCGGCGCCGAGAAGGAGCGCGCGGTCGCGCTCGACGCGGCAGGCGGCCGCGTCGGCGTCAGCGCGCCCTGGTGGTTCTGGAACCTGTTCGGCGCGCAGGCGGTGTTCCTGCTGAAGCGCGGGTGAAGGCGCCATGCTCGGGTGCAGACCCGAGCCTCTCTTGCAGGAGATTGATCCTGCCGGAGATCCCCGGGTCGGCGCTGCGGGCCGCCCGAGGATGACGGCGCCTAAGCCCCATCAGTTCAGCGGCACGCCCACCGGCCGCTTCTCCTTCACGGCCGCGATATCGCCCAGCATCAGGCTGGCGGGGCCGACCGTGACCGGCACCGTCTCGCCGTCATGGACCTTGCCGGCCAGCAGCATCTCGGCCAGCGGGTCCTGCACCGACTTCTGGATGACGCGCTTGAGCGGGCGCGCGCCATAGGCCGGGTCGTAGCCCTTGTCGGCGAGCCACTGGCGGGCGTCCTTCGACAGTTCCAGCACGATCTTGCGGTCGGTCAGGAGCTTGGCGAGACGGGCCATCTGGATGTCGACGATTGCACCCATGTCCTCCCGGCGCAGCCGGTGGAACAGGATGATGTCGTCGATGCGGTTCAGGAATTCCGGCCGGAACGCCTGCCGGACCACGCCCATCACCTCGTCGCGGACGGCTTCCGAATCCTGCCCCTCGGGCTGGTTCACCAGATAGTCGGAGCCCAGGTTCGAGGTCATGATGATCAGGACGTTGCGGAAGTCGACCGTGCGGCCCTGGCCGTCCGTCAGGCGCCCGTCGTCGAGCACCTGCAGCAGGACGTTGAACACGTCCGGATGGGCCTTCTCGACCTCGTCGAAAAGCACGACCTGATAGGGCCTGCGGCGCACGGCCTCGGTGAGCGCCCCGCCCTCCTCATAGCCGACATAGCCGGGAGGTGCGCCGATCAGCCGGGCGACGGAGTGCTTCTCCATGTATTCGGACATGTCGAGGCGAACCATCGCGGTGTCGTCGTCGAACAGGAACGAGGCCAGTGCCTTGGTCAGCTCGGTCTTGCCGACGCCGGTGGGGCCGAGGAACATGAAAGAGCCGATCGGGCGGTTGGGGTCCTGCAGGCCGGCGCGGGCGCGGCGAACGGCCGTCGAGACGGCCTCGACCGCCTCGCGCTGGCCGACGACGCGGGACGCCAGCACCTGCTCCATGCGCAGGAGCTTGTCCTTCTCGCCCTCCAGCATCCGGTCCACGGGCACGCCGGTCCAGCGGCTGACGATCTGCGCGACATGGTCGGAGGTGACGGCCTCCTCGACCATGCCCGAGGAGTCGCCGATGGCCTCGATCTCGGCCAGCGTCTTCTCGAGCTGCGGGATCTCGCCATAGGCCAGCTCGCCGGCGCGCTGGTACTCGCCCTTGCGCTGCGCCTGCGCCAGCTCGTTGCGGGCGTTGTCGAGCTTCGTCTTCAGTTCGGCGGCAGCGCCGAGCTTGTCCTTCTCGGCCTTCCACTTCGCTGTGATCAAAGCGGAGCGCGACTCCAGGTCGGCGAGCTCGGATTCGAGCCGCTTCAGCCGCTCCTTCGAGCCGGTGTCACTCTCCTTCTTGAGCGCCTCCTGCTCGATCTTGAGGCGGACGATCTCGCGGTCGATCGAGTCCAGCTCTTCCGGCTTGGAATCGACCTGCATGCGCAGCCGCGCCGAGGCCTCGTCGACGAGGTCGATCGCCTTGTCGGGCAGGAAGCGGTCGGTAATGTAGCGGTTGGAGAGGGTCGCAGCCGAGACCAGTGCCGAGTCCGTGATGCGGACGCGGTGGTGCTGCTCGTATTTCTCCTTCAGCCCGCGCAGGATCGAAACCGTATCCTCGACCGAGGGCTCGTCGACGTAGACGGGCTGGAAGCGCCGCGCCAGGGCCGCGTCCTTCTCGACATATTTGCGGTACTCGTCGAGCGTGGTGGCGCCGATGCAGTGGAGATCGCCGCGCGCGAGAGCGGGCTTGAGCAGGTTCGAGGCGTCCATCGCCCCGTCGCTCTTTCCGGCGCCCACGAGGGTGTGCATCTCGTCGATGAAGAGGATGATGCCGCCTTCGGCCGCGGAAACCTCGTTCAGCACCGCCTTGAGCCGCTCCTCGAACTCGCCGCGATACTTCGCACCGGCGATCAGCGAGCCCATGTCGAGCGAGAGCAAGTCCTTGTCCTTCAGACCCTCGGGCACGTCGCCATTGACGATACGCAGCGCCAGCCCCTCGGCGATGGCGGTCTTGCCGACGCCGGGCTCGCCGATGAGCACGGGATTGTTCTTGGTGCGGCGCGAGAGCACCTGGATCGTGCGACGGATCTCCTCGTCACGGCCGATGACCGGATCGAGCTTGCCCTCGCGGGCCGCCGCGGTGAGGTCGCGGGCATATTTCTTGAGCGCATCGTAGCTCTGCTCGGCACCGGCGGAATCCGCCTTGCGCCCCTTGCGCAGGGCCTCGACGGCAGCGTTCAGCGCCTGTGGCGTGACGCCGGCCTTGCTCAGCGCCTTGCCTGCCTCGCTGTCCTTCTCAATCGCCAGAGCCAGCAGCAGCCGCTCCACCGTCACGAAGGAATCGCCTGCCTTCTCGGCCGCCTTCTCCGCGGTGTCGAAAACACGCGCCAGGCCCTGCGTCAGGCTCAGGCCCCCGGCGCCCGCGCCGCTGACCTTGGGCAGCCGCGCCAGTGCGGTGTCGGTGAGCTGGAGGGCGAGCTTGGCATTGCCGCCCGAGCGGTCGATCAGACCGGCGGCCATGCCCTCATTGTCGTCCAGCAGCGCCTTGAGCAGATGCTCCGGCGCGAACTGCTGATGGCCTTCGCGAAGCGCGATGGTCTGGGCGGCCTGCAGGAATCCCTTGGCCCGATCGGTATATTTCTCGATGTTCATCTGGTCACTCCGCCCACCGGCACGCCCCGTAGCAGCGTGAACCGGTCGCCTTTCGTCAGGATGGAGCGCCCGTTCGGGCCGCCCCTCGCGACTTAGATAGTGTGGCATTCCCGCAACGGAAGAGGCGGCGAAACCGAATTGACCTGGGTCAAATCCCGCGGGCACGATGGGGCATGGCTGGCACGCAGCGACAGCAGTCGATCCGTAGGGCGCTCCGGGCTCTGGCGCCGGGCATTCCGCTCGCCGACGCGCAGGCCGTGGTGGAACTGGCAGAGCGCCGGCATATGAAGGATCTCCCGCCCTCGACCGCGCTCTGGCTCGCCCTGGGCAGCCATGTCCGCCATGTCCACACCGATTACGAACTGCTCCTCGCGGATGGCTACGACCGGGAAGCGGCGCGCTTCTTCGTCGTCGACGAAACGGACGCTGTCCTCGCGGGCTGGGGCTGCCAGCGCTCGGTGGCGGAACTGCCCGAGACCGAGGAAGCAACCGTCCGGACCCGGATCTCGCGGCGCTGATGGCTGCCATGACACAGTGTCATCGGACCTCGCCGCGGGCGCGCGCTAGGGTCCCGCCGCTATCGACGAAGGACCGACCATGCGCATCGCCTCCCTCTACCGCTACCCGGTCAAGGGTCTCTCGCCCGAACGCCTGACCTCCGCACGGCTGGAAAGCGACAGCTATTTTCCCGGCGACCGGCTCTTCGCCATCGAGAACGGCCCGTCGGGTTTCGACCCGGCCGAGCCGGTCCACCAGCCGAAGATCCGCTATCTGATGCTGATGCGGCATCAGGCGCTGGCGACGCTGAGAACCCGTTTCGAGGATGACAGCGGCGACCTCGTGATCGCCCGTGACGGGGCCGAGGTGCTGCGCGCCTCGACGCGCACGGAGCAAGGCCGCCGGTCCGTCTCGGCCTTCTTCGAGGCCTTCATGCCGGAGGCGCTGCGCGGCGAACCGCGGTTGCTGGAAGCACCGGACGGCTATCGCTTCACCGATTCGCGCTCCGGTTTCGTTTCCCTGATCAATCTCGCCAGCGTCGCCGATCTGGAAGGGCGCATCGGCGCTGCCATCGATCCGCTGCGCTTCCGCGGCAACATCATGGTCGAGGGGCTGGCTCCCTGGGCGGAACTCGACCTCGTGGGACGCGAACTGACGACCGCATCGGGCCTGCGGCTGCATGTTATCAAGCGGATCGAGCGCTGCGCCGCGACCAATGTCGACCCGCAGACCGGCGCCCGCGACCTGCAACTGCCGAAGGCCCTGATGTCCGCCTTCGGCCATGTCGATTGCGGCATCTATTGCCGCATCGTCGCCGGCGGGAGGCTGGCCGAGGGCGAGCGTTTCGATCTGGCGGAGCCGCCGGCGTCGCTCGGGATCTCCTGACGAAAAAGGGGCCCTCGCGGGCCCCTCATTCATCGTTCAAGCGCGCATGCCGTCACTCGGGCGAGCCATCGGCCTCCGAGCCCAGCGCATCCATGACCTCGCGCGGGGAGCGGCGACGGCGGGGACGCTTGGGAGCGCCCTCTGCAGCAGTCTCGGGCGACTCGCCGGCGGTGGGCTCCGTGGCGGGCGCCTCGGGCTCGACCGTGACCGGGACGCGCACCGGGTTGGTCAGGAAGGACGGCAGCGCAGCCGCGACATCGTCGCCCGGCTGGTCCGCATCGAGGCCAGCGTCACGCTCGCGACGGGGGCGGCGCTCCGGGCGCGGGCCACGATCGGGACGATCGAACCGACGCTCGCCCTGGACAGGCTGCGGCGCCAGATCCGGCTGCTCGCTGGCGACCGGGATGTCGGAGCGCGGCGCATCGGGACGCGGCGCGTAACCGCCCTGCGGGTTCTGGCCGCCCTCGGGACGATCGAAGCGCCGCTCGCCATTGCGATCGTTGCGGTCGAAGCGGCGATTGCCCTGGCGGTCATTGCCCGGACGGTCGTTGCCGGGACGATCATTGCCCGGGCGATCGTTCTGACGCGGCGCCCGGTCGAAGCGCTGGCCTTCGCCGCCTTCGCCATCCTGGCGGCCGGTGTGCTGGCCATTATAGCCGTTGCCGTTGCCATTGTTGTTGTAGCCGCCCTGGCCGCCGCGCTGGTCGGGCTGAGGGCCGCCCTGCTGCATCGGCTGACCGTCCTCGTCGCCATCCTCCTCGCCATCGTCCGCATCCTCGTTGAAGGCGCGGTTGGGCGGGAAGCTGTGGCCGAACTGCTGGGCCATCTGCTCCTGGGCAGCGAGCAGGATGCGGTAATAATGCTCCGCATGCTGAAAGTAATTTTCGGCGGACACAGGGTCACCCGACGATTGAGCATCGCGCGCCAGCTGGAGGTACTTCTCCGCCACGTGCTGGGCCGTGCCGCGGACCTTCACGTCAGGACCGTTGGACTCGTAGCTCCGCTGCAGCGGGTTCGGCGCCTTCCGGTTACCATTGTTATTGTTGTTATTATTGTTGTTACGGCCGCGCATGCGCCGGTTCTGACCTGGTCTCATTCGCGTGAATCTCGCGCTCTGTGCTCAAGGCAACCGTGGGGACATCATGCGCGTCCCGGCGCACAGCGGGTTGCGGCGCTGCGCCGGAGGAGATTGACCTGAAGTGGCGATCCGCCGTTCCTGGTCTTCACGCGCTCTTTCCAAAGGGGACCCGAGGTCCCGTCAGCCGATCAGCGCCACAGCGCTTTCGGTATCCAATCTGGCTGGTCAGTTCCGTCGATCTGCGGACATGTCCGAAAGAAGCGACCGGGTACCGCAGACATGATCCGCGGCTCCGTGCTGACGACACCAGCGTCGGCTAGGTTGGTGCATAGAGGATTTCCCCGGCCGCTCCAAGCAAAATCGCGCGAATGACCGCGCTTTTTCAGTGGAGGGCGAAGATCAGCGCGCGCGGATGACCTCCGAGATCGTGCCGCGTTGCACGCGCGACCCAGCCTGCCTCGCGCATGAGCGCGACCACGTCCGCCTCCTGCCCCGCCCCGATCTCCAGCACGAGTAGGCCGCCGGGCGCCAGATGCTCGCCGAGGGTCAGCGCGAAGATGCGATAGGGCTCCAACCCGTCGATGCCGCCGTCCAGCGCGAGCAACGGATCGTGCTCGCGCACTTCGCGGGCGAGCCCGGCGATCTCGCGGCTGGGGATATAGGGCGGGTTGGACAGGATGAGGTCGAAGCGGCCGTCGAGCCCTTGCGTCCATCGGCCCTGGCGAATCTCGCAGCGCCCGCCGACACCATTGGCCAGCGCATTGGCGCGGGCCGTCTCGCAGGCGCCGGGCGAGAGATCGAGCCCCAGACCTTGAGCGGCAGGGCATTCGTCGAGCATGGCGATGAGCAGACAGCCTGTACCCGTTCCGAGGTCGAGGATGGCCAGCGGCTCGGTTCGGCGCGGCCCCAACAGCGCGAGAGCAGCCTCGATCAGCGTCTCGCTGTCGGGCCGAGGTTCCAGCGTCTCCGGCGACAGGCGGAACGGCAGGCCCCAGAACTCGCGCTCGCCGATGACCCGCCAGAGCGGCTCGCCAGAGAGCCGGCGCATCGTGAAGTCTTCGAGACGCGCCATGCCCTCGGGCGCGATCGGCAGCGAGGGATCGGCTGTGGCGCCTGCGACCTGCTCGACGAGCCAGCGCGCCTCGAGCGCGGCATTGTCGAGGCCGGCCTCCGTCAGCCTCCGCACAAGCTGACGCCGCACCTCCCGGAGGGGAGATGCGGCGTCGAAGCCGTCGGTCGCCGCAGGGCGAGCGGTCAGTTGCCCTGCATCTTCTGATTCATGCAGAAGCGCATCTTGGTGCGGATCGACGAGCCGCTCTCGCCCGAGCCGCGCATCTCCGACTGGCAGGCGCGGCGCGCCTGGGCCTGCGTCATCGCCTTGTTGATGCGGGCGGGCTCGCCGGTCGTCGCGCGCTTGAGGCCGCGCTCCATCGAGCGCTCCACGCGCTCCGCCGTCTGGGCCTGAGCCGGGGCGGCGAGGAAGCCGGCCATCAGGCCGGCGATGGCGAAGCCCGAAAAGGTCTTGATCATCGAGGGGTCCCCCCTGTTGCACTGTCGATGCGTCAGCAACGCCGGAGGGGCGCAGAGGTTTCATCGCAGGGGGCTCGTCCCGCTTCATGCCAGCCCCTCTGTCGCGAGCAGGCGGGCCTGATGCTCGGCGGTGAGGGCGTCGATGATGTCGTCGAGCACAAGGCCCTGCATCATCTCGTCGAGCTTGTAGAGCGTGAGGTTGATGCGGTGGTCGGTGACGCGACCTTGCGGGAAGTTGTAGGTGCGGATCCGCTCGGAACGGTCGCCGGAACCGACCTGCGAGCGCCGATCGGCCGAGCGCTCGGCATCGAGCCGCGTGCGCTCCATGTCGTAGAGCTTTGCGCGCAGCAGATCATAGGCGCGGGCCTTGTTCTTGTGCTGCGAGCGCTCGTCCTGGACCACGACCGCGATGCCGGTGGGCAGATGGGTCAGGCGCACCGCCGATTCCGTCTTGTTGACGTGCTGACCGCCCGCGCCGCCGGCGCGCATCGTGTCGAGGCGGATGTCGGCGTCGTTGAGGACGATGTCGACATCGCCTGCGAGCGGCAGCATCGCCACCGTGGCGGCGGAGGTGTGGATGCGGCCGCTGGTCTCGGTATCGGGGACGCGCTGGACGCGGTGCACGCCGGATTCGTATTTCAGCCGCGCATAGACGCCCCGGCCCGAAATCTCCGCGATGATTTCCTTGTAGCCGCCGACCGTGCCCTCGCTCTCGGAGAGGATGTCGATGCTCCAGTTCTTCTGGGCGGCATGGCGCTGATACATGCGGAAAAGGTCGCCCGCGAAGAGGGAGGCCTCGTCGCCACCTGTGCCGGCCCGAATCTCGAGGATGACGCCGCGTTCGTCGGCGGCATCCTTCGGCAGCAGCGCGATCAGGATCTCGCGGGCGCGGGCGTCGATCTCGACACGCGCGGAATCGCGCTCCTCATAGGCAAGCTCGCGCAGCTCGGCGTCGGTCGCGCCATCCTCGATCAGCGTCTCGGCCTCGGCGAGGCCGGTCTGCGCCTGGCGCCAGGCGGCGATGGCGGCCACGACAGGGCCGAGTTCAGCGAGCTCCCGCGACAGCTCGACCACACGCGTCGCCTCGGTGGCCGTATTGATCTCGGCCGAAGCCGCGGCGTGGCGGGCGACGATGGCGTCGAGGCGGTCCTGCGGAAGCTGAAGCGACATGATGAACTCGGACGGGAGGTGGGAGGGTGCGGCGGGGCCGGGACGGCCCGCTAGACCGGCACCTTGAACTCGGCGGCGAAGGCGGCGAGCTGCGGCCGCAGGCTGGCGGCGCCCTCGCCCGATGCCAGCATCCAGTCGATGCGCTCGGTGAGCTTGCCGACATCGAGCGCCCGCAGCATCGCCTTGACCGGGCCGATCGACGCCGCCGACATCGAGAAGGCGCGATAGCCCAACCCGATCAGCGCCAGCGTCTCGAGCGGCTTGCCACCCATCTCGCCGCAGACGGTGATGGGGCAGTTCGCATCCGTCGCCGCGTCGACGATGCTGCGGAGCGCGCGCAGCGCCCCGACGCCGAGCGGATCGAACCGGTCGGCGACGCGCTTGTTCTCGCGGTCGGCCGCAAACAGGAACTGCATCAGGTCGTTGGTGCCGATCGACAGGAAATCGGCCTCGCGCACGATCTCGGGCAATTCGAACAGCAGCGAGGGCACCTCGACCATGACGCCGAGCTGGAGGCTGAGCGGCGGCACATGACCCTGCTTGGCCAGCATGGCCTGCTCGCGATCGACGATGGTGCGGGCGCGCAGGAACTCGTCGACCGTGGCGATCATCGGCAGCATGATCTTCAGATCGCGCCCGGCGCCGGCGCGCAGCAGCGCGCGGATCTGCGCGCGCAGCAGGCGCGGCTTGTCGAGCCCGATGCGGATCGCACGCCAGCCGAGCGCCGGGTTCTCCTCCTCGACGCGCTCCATATAGGGCAGCACCTTGTCGCCGCCGATGTCGAGCGTGCGGAAGGTCACGGGGCGCCCCTGCGCCTGGTCGAGCACGGCGGTGTAGAGCGCCTGCTGCTCGCTCGTCGTGGGCATGTGCTCGGCGACCATGAACTGCAGCTCGGTGCGGAACAGACCGATCCCGGCGGCTGCGGTCGCCTCCAGATTCGGCATGTCGACCAGCAGGCCGGCATTGATCTGGAGCACGATCGGCACCCCGTCGCGGGTGACGGCCGGCTGGCTCTTGAGCTTGCGGTACTGCTCCTGCTTGCGGGCGCGCAGCCGCGCCTTGTCCTTGTAGGCGTTCTCGACGTCGGGCTGGGGCCGGATCTGGACCTCGCCGGCCTGTCCGTCGACGATGACCGCATCGCCCGACTGGATCAGCGCCGTGGCGTTGACGATCTCGCCCACCGCCGGGATGCCGAGTGCGCGGGCGACGATGGCGATATGGCTGGTCGGCCCACCCTCCTCGAGAACGAGGCCGCGCAGATGCGCGCGGTCGTAGTCGAGCAGCGCGGCCGGGCCCATCGAGCGCGCGATCAGGATCGCGTTTTCCGGCATCTCCTCGCGGGCGACGCCGTTGGCCTTGCCGACGAGGGTGCGCAGGAGCCGGTTGGCGAGATCGTCGAGATCGTGCAGGCGCTCGCGCAGATAGGGGTCGGTCTGGCGCAGCATCTTGGCGCGCGTGTCGGACTGGACGCGCTCGACCGCCGCCTCGGCGGTGAGGCCGGTCAGCACGACCTCGCGCATGCGGCGCAGCCAGCCCTGGTCATGGGCGAACATGCGGAAGGTCTCGAGCACCTCGCGATGCTCGCCAATATGGGCGACGTCGCCTCGCTCGATCAGCTCGTCGATCGAGGCGCGCATCTCCGCAATGGCTGCCTCGAGGCGCTTCACCTCGCCGGCCGGGTTCTCGGCGATCAAGTTGGTGATGGCCACACGCGGCTCGTGCAGCACCGCATGGCCGAGGCCGACGCCATCCGCCAGCGAGACGCCGACGCCATGGATCGGACGGTCGAGGCCGATCGAGGCGCCCGGCCGGGCCAGCGACTTGAGTCCGCCGGCCGCGATCATCTCCGCCATGATCATGGCGGTGGTCTGGAGCGACTCGATCTCCTCGTCGCTGTACAGGCGCGAGGCGCGGTTCTGGATGACGAGGACGCCCATCACGGCGCCGCCGCGCAGAATCGGCACGCCGAGGAAGGAGCGGTAGATTTCCTCGCCCGTTTCGGGGCGATAGGAGAAGGCCGGGTGGTTCTGGGCGTCCGAGAGCGCCAGCGGCTCGGCCTCGCGGGCGATCAGGCCGACGAGGCCCTCGCCGGCGCGCATGGTCGTGAGGTGGACCGCCTCGCGATTCAGGCCCTCGGTGGCGTAGAGCTCGAGCGAGCCGTCCTCACGCAGCACATAGACGGAGCAGACTTCGGCGACGAGATTGCCGGCGATGAGGACGACGAGCCGGTCCAGCCGCTCCTGCGGGCTGATCGACGCCGCCATGACCTCCCGAAGGCGGCGCAGCAGAACGCCCGATCCTCCGTGAGCGCCTCGCATCGATTGTTCGTCCTCCGCCTGCCTGGCCTTCCAGGCCGCTATGCATCGCAGACCTGACACCTGTCATGGCCGAGTCGCAAGCGCTCCCGCCTCGGGCGCTTCTAGCCACCCGCGGCGGTCTTGGGCAAGGGCCGCGGACGCGATGACGCGGAATGGTTGTAGGGCGCGGCGCGGGGACGGGCGTCAGCCACGCGCCTGCGGCTCGGCGGAGGCACCGTTGCCCAGCCCGACCAGGCGGAGGTTCGCCGGTGCGGCCTCCGCCGAACGCGGCTTCTGCGGCGGCTTGCGCGAGCCAGAGCGCCCCTGAGCCGCCTTTGCGGGCTTCGCCGGAAACGGCACGATCTCCGGCTCCGATGGCGCGGCCCCCGACAGCACGGCGAGGTAGTTCTGCGTCCACCAGCCGATATCGGTCGCGGCGATGGTTGCGTAGAGCTTCTCGAAGCGCCGGATGCGCTCGGATTTCGGCATGGCCAGCGCCGTTCGGATGGCCTCCGCGACCTCATGCGTATCGTAGGGGTTGACGATCAGCGCCTCGCCCATCTGATGCGCCGCCCCCGCGAAGCGCGACAGCACGAGCACGCCGGGATCTGTGGGGTCCTGCGCGGCGACATACTCCTTCGCGACCAGGTTCATGCCATCCCGCATAGGGGTCACCAGGCCGACCTGCGCACGCCGGTAGAAGCCCGCCAGCGCGTTTCGGGAGTAGGCTTTCTTGACCACGCGGATCGGGGTCCAGTCGAATTCGCCGAGCGCGGCGTTGAGGCGCCCCGCGACCTCGTCCGATTGCCGGTCGAGTTCGGCATATTCGGGCACGTCCGAACGCGAGGGCGGCGCGATCTGCAGGAGCCCGACGCGGCCGCGCTGGTCGGGGTGGCTGCGCAGGAACTGCCCGAAGGCTTCGAGCCGCTGGACGATGCCCTTCGAATAGTCGAGCCGGTCCACGCCGACCACGAGCTTGCGCTCGCCCAGCGACTGGCGCGTAGCCTTGAGCGGCGTGGTGGCCGAGCGCACGGAAGCCGCCGCGAGCTTGCGGAACGCCTCGACGTCGATGCCGATCGGGAAGGCCTGGACCTGCGTCTGGCGGCGGCCGACACGCAGCCGTCCGCCCTCTACGACGGCGCCGCACATCGCCACGAGGCAGCCCACCAGATTGCCGACATCGGTCTCCGTCTGAAGCCCGACGAGATCATAGGCGGCGATGGTGCTCGCGAGCGTCGAGGCGAAAGGCAACGCGCCGAAGACCTCGGCCGGCGGCCAGGGAATATGGTGAAAATAGCCGATGCGGTTGGTGACGCCGCGGCGGCGCAGTTCGGCCGCCAGCGGGATCAGGTGGTAGTCATGGATCCAGATGATGTCGTCGGGACGCAGCAAACCGATCAGCGCCTTGGCGAAGCGGCGGTTGACCGCGAGGTAGCCGGCGTAATCCACCCGCGAGAACTCGGTGAGGCCGAGCCGGTAGTGCATCAGCGGCCAGAGCGCGCGATTGGAGAAGCCGAGATAGTAGGACTGGCGTTCAGCCTCCGTCAGATCGGTGACCGCATAGGTGACATTGCCACGCTCGACGACGTTCGGTGCGCTGGCCGCCTCCTTGACGTTGCCGCTCCAGCCGAACCAGAGGCCTCCCTGCTGCTCCAGCGCCTCCCGCAGCGCGACCGCCAGCCCACCAGCGGCGGCTTTTTCGTTCCGCTCGGGGATGGTGACGCGGTTCGAGACGATGACGAGGCGCATGGCGGCGATGGTCTCCTGTGGCCTGTTTCCCGCCGTCGCAACGATCCAAATTCGGCAGGGAGCAGGAACAGAACGCCTGCCGCGGCGTAATGTTTCGAGATCGCGTCGCCGGAAATCGGCGCCGGAGTGGCCGTGCTATGGAAAGAGGAAGGCGGGACGGCCCGCGTAATGTCGAATTGCGATGCTGAATAGGGCATGGCCCGCACCGACGATCAGCCGTTCACGGACCGCGGAAACGCCCGGATAGTCATCGAAAGCATTTGATTTCAAACAGGTTTTTTACAATGACCTTCATCGATCCTTCCGTCGCCACGCAGCCCGCGTCCTGGGCTGCGGATCAGCGGGACATCGCGCTGTTCCTCGACTTCGATGGGACGCTCGTCGAGATCGCGCCCTCTCCCGCCGATGTCCGGCTCGATCGGCGTGTCCCTGCGGCGCTCGACACGCTGCGAGGCCATCTGTCGGGCGCTCTGGCGCTCGTCTCCGGGCGGCCGATCTCCTTCCTCGACGACGTGCTGACGCCCTACCGCTTCGACACCGCGGCCCTGCATGGTGCCGATGTCCGCCTCGGAGGCGAAGTGCTGACGCAGGCGCACGCCTCTGCCGAAATGCGGCTGGCCGTGCGGGACCTTGTTCGCTTCGCCAACAGCCATGTCGGCATCATCGTGGAGGACAAGCACATCTCGGTCGCGCTGCACTGGCGCCTCGCCCCGCATGTTCACGACGAGGCACTCGATCTCATGCAGGGCATCGCGGACCGGATCGGCCCGCTCGTGCGGCTGCAGGCCGGTAAGGCGGTGGCCGAACTCGTTCCCGCCAGCGCCAGCAAGGGCACAGCCATCGCCCAGCTGATGCAGGCGGCACCCTATGCCGGCCGCGTGCCCGTCTTCATCGGCGACGACGTCACCGACGAGCATGGCTTCGAGGCGGTGAATGCGCTCGGCGGGCTCTCGATTCGCATCGGCGACGGCGAAACGCTGGCGCCGCTGCGCCTGCCCTCGCCGACCGCGCTGCGTGCCATTCTCCTCAACGCAGCCGACACCGGCCGCCTGACGGCCTCCAGCTTCTATCAAGGATGACGATGACTGTTTCGACGATGCCTGCGGGGCCTCATTCGGCCTCGCTCGACCTCGGCGTGATCGGCAACTGCTCGATCGCGGCCCTCATCGACCGGCGCGCCCGGATCGTCTGGGGTTGTTTCCCGCGCTTCGACCGTGACCCGGTTTTCTGTGCCCTGATCGACAACCAGCCCGATGACGGCGACGCCATGCCCGAAAAGGGTGTCTTCGCGATCGAACTCGTGGGCATGACACGCTGCGAGCAGTCCTACCTCGACAACACCGCGATCCTCTCCTCGGTGCTGTCGGACGATCATGGCAACGCCATCGAGATCCTCGATTTCGCGCCGCGCTTCGTGCGCTATGAGCGCTTCTTCCGGCCGCCGCAGATCGTCCGGCGCGTCCGGCGCATCTCCGGCCGGCCGCGCATCCGCGTGGTCGTGAAGCCCGCGCTCGGCATCGGCGAGGAGCCCGACGAGATCACCCGCGGCTCCAACCATGTCCGCTTCGTCGGGGCCGACCAGACCATCCGCCTGACCACGGACGCGCCGATCTCCTATGTCGTGGACGGCGTGCCCTTTGCAGTGGAGCGGCCCTATTCCTTCTTCATCGGCTCCGACGAGGCGCTTCGCGCCGAGATCGAGGAAACCTCACGCGAGTTCCTAGACAAGACAACGGATTACTGGCGGGGCTGGGTGCGCTCGCTCTCACTGCCTTTCGAATACCAGCGCGAGGTCATCCGCGCGGCGATCACGCTGAAGCTCTGCGCCTTCGAGGAGACGGGCGCCATTGTCGCGGCGCTGACCACCTCGATCCCCGAGGCGCCGGGCACGCAGCGCAACTGGGACTACCGTTTCTGCTGGCTGCGGGACGCCTATTTCGTCGTCCACGCCCTGAACCGGCTCGGCACGACGCGAACGATGGAGGACTATCTCGGCTTCATCACCAACATCGTCGACAGCTTCACCGAAAGCGGCGCCGAGCATCTCCCGCCGCTCTATCCGATCACGAGGGGCGGGACGCTGCGTGAATTCGAGGCAGCCACGCTTTCGGGCTATCGCGGCCACCAGCCGGTGCGCTTCGGCAATGGCGCGGCGATCCAGGTCCAGAACGATGGCTATGGCGCGGTCGTGCTGGCGGCGACCCATGCCTTCTTCGACCAACGCCTGATCCAGCCCGGCAAGGAATCGCTGTTTGGCCAGCTGGAGCGGATGGGGCAGCTTGCCGCCACCTGCTTCGACAAGCCCGATGCCGGCCCCTGGGAGCTGCGCGAGAAGGAGGCGGTGCATTCCTTCTCCAGCGTGATGTGCTGGGCGGCGTGCGATCGTCTCGCCCGCATTGCGGCGACGCTCGGCCGCGCCGACCGCAGCGCATACTGGGAGGCCGAGGCCACGCGCCTCAAGGGCGTGATCCTCGACAACATCTGGAACACCGGGAAGGGTCATCTCGTCTCGACCTTCGGCGGCGACGATCTCGACGCCACCCTCCTGCTGCTCGCCGAGCTCGGCTTCCTGAAGGCGGACGACCCGCGCTATGTCGCGACGGTGGAGGCGATCGGCCGCGACCTGACGCGCGGCGACCTCCTCCTGCGCTACGCGACGCAGGACGATTTCGGCTTCATGCACACCGGCTTCCTGATCTGCGCCTTCTGGTATGTCGATGCGCTGCATGCGATCGGCCGGCGCGAGGAGGCGAAGGCCCTGTTCGGCCGCATCCTGAAACGGCGCAACAGTTTCGGCCTGCTGTCGGAAGACGCTGATCTCGAAACAGGCGAGCTCTGGGGCAACTTCCCCCAGACCTACTCCCATGTCGGGATGATCAACTCGGCGATGCGGCTCAGCCGCAATTGGGAAGAGGCGTTCTGACCAAGGTAAGCGTCATGGTCGGGCTTGCCCGGACCATCTCGTGAAGGAGACCCTCCGGCCCGAGAAGCTCGGGTCGCCGCTCCGCGTCGCCCGAGCATGACGTCTCTGGCGCCTCACTCCATCAGCTTCGCCGCGCGCATCACCGACAGCGCCAGCACCTGCGCGGCGGGCACGATACTCTCGACCTCAAGGAACTCGTCGGGCGTATGGGCCATGCCGCCAATGGGCCCGACGCTGCACAGCGTCGGGCAGCCCTGCGCCGCGGTGAAGCCGGAATCGGCGCAGCCGCCGGTGAACTCGGCGATGGTCGCGATGCCGAAGCCGGCGGACGCTTCGCGATAGGTCTCGAACAGCTTCTGCGAGTCAGACGTCCCTTCCAGCGGCAGGAACTCGCCCTTGATCGAGAGCACGGCGCCCGTGCCTGGCACGACCGGCGTCTCGACAATGGCGCGGATGGCATCCACCATCGCGCTACGCTGGGCGGCCGTGACATAGCGCAGGTCGATCTCGCACCAGGCATGGGGCGCGACCGTGTTGACGGTCTGGCCGCCGCCGATCAGCCCGACATTGACCGTGATGCCCTTCTCGAGATCGGTGAGGCCCTGCAACTTCGGAATCTTGTGACCGAGATCGACGATGGCCGAGGCGCCCTTCTCGTAGTTCGCGCCGGAATGGGCGGGCTTGCCGGTGAATTCGGCGCGCATGAAGACGCCGCCCTTGCGGCCGCTGGTGACCGACTGGCGCCGGTCGCGGGCGAAATCGCTGCCGACAGGCAGGCGGCTGGGCTCGGCGTTGAAGACACAGCGCGATTCCCGCGCCGCCGCCTCGATCACCGGGCGCGAGGACGGCGAGCCGATCTCCTCGTCGCTCGTCGTCAGCATCATCAGCGGGGCGGAGAGGCCGCCACATTCGGCGAAGGCGGCGGCGACGAAAGCCTCGATCACGAGACCTGCCTTCATGTCGGCGACGCCCGGCCCATAGGCCCGGCCATCCTTGATCGAGAACGGCCGTCGCGTCGGCTCACCCTTCGGGAAGACGGTGTCGCGATGGCCGAGCAGCAGTACCGGGCGCTGGTCGTTGGCCGAGGGGTTCGGCAGGCGCGCCTTGACCGCATCGCCATAGCGGCCATCGGGGATGATCTCGACATCGAGCCCGTTGCGCTCATGAAAGCGGGCGATCACCTGCCCGGCGCGATCGACGCCCTCCTTGTCGTAGGAACCGGAATCCGTATCGACCATCTCGCGCAGGAGCGCGACCATCGCGTCCTTGCGGTCGGCGAGCCAGGCCGTGACCTTGGCTTCCTCGGGAGTCATCGCGCTCATGGCTCGTTCTCATGGTTCCGGACGGGACTAGTCGGGACCTTAGACAAGCTGGCTTCCGACCGAAAGCGTATCGCTGCGAGCGGGGCTGCGCAAAAAAAGCGGAGCGCTATTTCGGCGCCGCCATTTTCCGGATCAGCGCGTCACGGGCTGCGCGAGTCTGGGCTCGCAAGGCCTCGTCATCGGGTGTTCGCACCGGCTGTTCGAGCGCCTTGGCGTAATAGCCCAGCGCCAGTTGGTCCGAGGCGATCTCGGCATAGAGATCGCCCAGCCGCTTGTTCGCGATCAGGGCGGCATCGGGCTTCCCTGCCGCGTCCTCGAAGGCGCCGATGGCGCCCGGCGCATCGCCATTGCGGCGTCTCAGTTCGGCCAGCGCCAGCAGGATCCGCACGTCGTCGCTACGAGCTTTGCGCGCCGCATCCGCATCGGCCAGCGCGGCCTTCAAATCGCCCTGCCCGTTACGCGCCTCAATCCGGATCAGCAGCGCCTCTGCATCCGTGGCGCGCGCAGCCAGATGCGCCGTCGCATCCTCGACCGCGCCACTGAAATTGCGCAGCCCGAGCCTGGCCCTGGCCCGCAGCAGAAGCAGGTCCGCCTCGGGCGCAGAAACCGCGAGGGCCGCACCGGCGAAACGCTCGGCCGCGCCGAGGTCGCCCGTCGCGAGATGGATGCGCGCGGCCAACGCCAGCCAGCGCGGCTCCGTGGGCTCGATGCGCAGCGCCATGGCGATGTCAGTCAGTGCGCCGGGATTGTCGCCGCGCAGCAGCAGCCGCGCTCGCTCGCCATAGGCCGAGGCGCGATCGGGCATGCGCCGGATCGCCTCGCTGAAATCGGCATGGGCGGCCCGGCTCTGATTCAGCTGAACACGTGCGAGCCCGCGATGCAGGAACAGATCCGCCATATGCCCGGGCGTGATGCCCATGCTCGCGGCCTTGAAGGGCACCGCTCCCGTCTCGTCGATTGCGGTGGTCAGGTCGGAGGCTGCTTCGAGGGCATTTCCGAGTTTTGCGAAGGCGATCCCGCGGACGGCGCTGGCGCCGCTATGGGCACGATTGGTGGTGAGGACGGCCGAGGCGGCCTCAGCGGCCGCTGCCGCTTCGCCACGCGCCAGGAAAGCCCGCGCGCGCAGCGCCTGTCGCGTCATCTCGTTGCCGAGATGACCCTGCGGCCGGGAATCGAGGGCGGCCAATGCTTCATCCGTCTTGTCGTTCTCGATGAGGGCAATGACGAACAGATCGTCATTGAGAAACTGGCGGCGGTCCTCCGGCACCACGCGCCGGATTTCCCTCAGGTCGGCCAACGCCGCCGCGGCACGGCCAGCCATCAGTTGCATCGTCCCGCGCATCTCGAGGGCATAGGGAGCCGCACCATCGCGCATCAAAATCTGGGTCAGGTCCGCGATGGCCGCCTCATAATCGCCCTTGCCCTCCGCCGCCGTCGCGCGCGTCAGCAACGCCTCTTCGTGCTCCGGTGATCCGGAGGAGGCCCGACGCACGGCACTGTCGGCATCCGCCCAGGCCCGCTCGTAAGGCCGAAGATCGGAATCGTAGCGATAGGTCGACATATGCGCATAGGCGCGGGCGATCGTCGCCGGGAGGTGATCCGGCGCTGCGGCGACGGCGAGATCGAGATCGCCCAGCTGCTCGGCGAAAGGGCGCGCCCGCGAGCGCAGGATCAGTCGATGGGCCCGCTCCTGGGGCGTCGTCGCCGTTTCGACAAGCCGGTCGCAACTCTGGAACCGCAACGGATCGTCGCGCCTGTCGCAGCGCGACTTCAGTTCGGCCTCGTCGAGATCGGCGACGACGATCGGCGCCGGTGTGTCGAGTTCGATGATCCAGGCTGCCGCGACATTTCGGGAGGTCCTGTCATAGGCCATGATCGTATCTGTGCGAGCGGCCGATTGCGCGTAGAGCGCGCGCGCGCCGGGCTTGTCGCCAGCCGCCAGGAGGATCTCGGCCTTGATCTGAACGGCGTCGAACAGCTTCGGGTCGAGCTCGATCGCCTTGTCGGCATCGGTCCGCGCGCCGGCCAGATCCTTCATGGCGAGCTTGACGGCGGCTCGCGTCGCAAAGGCGCGGCCATAGCGCGGCGCCTTCTCGACGACGCGCTCGGCGTCGGCGAGCGCGTCGGCGACCTTGTTCTGCGCCAGCCGCGCTCGCGCCCGGATCTCGTTGAGATCGTGGACGGTCGGGAAAGCCGCGAGACCGTCCGAGGTTTCCTTTTCGGCGAGCTCGTAGGCGTTGAGATAAAAATGGCTGCGGGCCTTGGTGATAAAACCCTCGTTGCCCTTGAAGCCAAGGGTGCGCGCCTGTTCGATCGCCGCGACGGCCTCGCGATATTGGCCCGTGGAGTAATGCAGAAGCCCCATCATATAGTGGCTGCGCGGATGCTCCCGCTGCCAGAACAAGCCCTGGCTGAGATCGGCGCGCGCCCCGGCAAAGTCATTCTGCAGCATCTTCAGGTAGCCGCGATTGGCGTAATTGTCGGCGTCGAAGGGCGCCATCTCGAGCGCCGTGGTGAAATCCGCCATCGCGCCTGCCGTGTTGCCCAGGCCGAAGCGGATCTGGGCGCGGTCGCGATAAAGCGGCATCGCCTTCGGCGCGAGTGTGATCGTCTCACTGTAGTCCTTCTCGGCCTCGGCCAGACGGTTGAGAGCCCAGTAAGCCTGGGCACGGCTGAGCAGGGCCGAGCCCTTCGCCTTGCGGTCCCCGCGCCCCTTGATGATCGTGGTGCAGGCGGCAATCGCCCGCTCGGTCTTCTCGGCCCTGCAGAGCGCGACGGTCTCGGCCTTCTGGGCCAGGGCCGGCGTGGGAGAGAATGCCAGGGCCGCGGCCAGTGGCAGCGCGGCGAGCGATGCGATCCTTGAGAACGAGCAGGCCATCGACCACCCTCCCCTGCCGACCATCGCTGGTTGACGCAGAGGGATCGTAGCAAAGGTCAAGCATGCCGTCATGCCGCTTCGCGCGGCAGTCGGAGCGGGCCACTGGCAGCTGGCTGACGGGGCTCTCGGACCGAAAGCTAGCGCCGCACTTCCGTGGCCATCTTCACCGCGAAGCCCGCGAGCATGCTGCCCATCAGCCAGCGCTGTGCGAGCGCCCAGCCCGGCCTTCGGCGCAGGAACAGCGCAATCGAGCCCGCAGCGCAGGCGATCAGCGCATTCACCGTGACGCTGATCGCGATCTGGACCGAGCCGAGGACCAGCGACTGGCCGAGGACACCGCCGGAAGCGGGATCGATGAACTGCGGCAGAAGCGCGAGATAGAGCATCGCGATCTTCGGGTTGAGCATGCTGGTCAGAAAGCCCATGGCGAGCAGCCTGCGCGGGCTATCGACGGGAAGGTCGCGGATCTGGAAGGGCGAGGCACCGCCCGGGCGGACCGCCTGCCAGGCCAGCCAGAGCAGATAGAGCGCGCCCCCGAACCGCAACGCGTCATAGGCGAAGGGCACCGCGAAAAGCAGCGCCGTGATGCCGAAGGCCGCGCTCAGCATGTAGACGACGAGGCCGAGCGCCACGCCGCCGAGCGAAACCAGACCCGCGAGGCGGCCCTGCGCGATCGACCGCGAGATCAGGTAGATCATGTTGGGGCCGGGCGTGAGCACCATGCCGAGGCAGATCAGGGCGAACGCCGCGAGTTCTTTCGATTCAGGCATCGGCAGCTCCTTGCTGCTCCGGCGTGCCAGATGATGCGGCTGCCCGCAATCTTACCGCCGGCATGCCAGCTCGCCGCGCAGCGCGCAGCCTCCCCCTCGGGAACCCGGCGCCGGAACCACCGTTGTCACCGCTGACCTGGATATCGGGTCGGGGGGATTTCCATGACGCTGTTCAGCCGCCTGCTTTACACGGTGATCGCCTTCACGCTGCTTGCGGCGGCGATCCTGCTCATCGGCGTGGCCGTCTGGCGCACCGCGACAGGCTACTGGACGGGCGAGAACGCGCTGGAATCGATGCTGGACGGCATCGGCCTGATCATCATCGCGGTGGCGGTTGCCGATGTCGGCAAGTTCCTGTTCGAGGAGGAGGTTCTGTCGGACCGGGAGTTGCGGCGCCCGGCCGAGGCGCGGGGCTCGCTGACCAAGTTCATGACCATCATCATCGTCGCGCTGAATCTCGAGGCGCTGGTGCTGATCGCCAAGACCTCCCGCGAAACGATGGGCGACATCGTCTATCCGGGGCTGCTGGTGTTCCTGGCTGCGACGGCGATGGTCGGGCTCGGCCTGTTCCAGAAGCTCAGCCAGAATGCCACCGCCGTGGTGCCGCCGGACCGTCCGAAGGGGAAAGGCGAGAAGCCGCAGGCCCGGGACAGCGCCGCGGAAGCCTGACCGCGGAGCCTCAGCCCTCCGGCTCCAGCAGCATCAGGTCGGTGTCTTCGGGCCTCGCCCCGGCCGCGGTCAGCATGGCGTGGACCTGGCCGCGGTGGTGGGTCTGGTGGTTGAACAGATGGACGACCAGCAACGCGCGGGGCTTGCGCATCTCGCGCTGCGTCGCGCCGGAAAACCAGACGAGATCACCGGCCAGCCATTCGGGCGACAGCCCGCGCGCCCACTCCAGGATCGTGCCGTCGAAGGCGAGCCGCTGCGCGACGAGGTCGGTCCAGTCGGCGACGAGGCCGGCGGATTCGTGGATGCGCTGGGTCGGCTTCGGCGTACCGGCAAAGCGCGACAGCCACATCCGGTCGGCCCAGAGCAGATGGCAGAGCGTGCTGTGGATCGACTTGAAGAAGGCGCCGCGATCCTGCCGGCGGGCCGCTTCGTCCAACGTGGCGGCGGCGGTCAGGAGACTTTCGTTCTGCCAGGCGTTGTAGCGCGCCAGGGTGCGGACATAGCCCGTGTCGATCATGGCCGCCTCCGTTCAGATGACGTTCGTTTCCAGCAGCGGCCGGCCCTCGACGATGCGCTCATGACCGAGCTCGGAGAGGTCCAGCGTGCGATAGCCGCCATGCAGGATGTGCTCGGCGAGACCGCGCCCAACCGCCGGCGCCTGCTGCAAGCCATGCCCGGAAAAGCCGTTGGCGAGGTAGAGCCCCGACAGGCCGACCGCGGGGCCGATGATGGCGTTGTGGTCGAGCTCGTTCATGTCATAGGGGCCGGCCCAGGCCCGGCCGGGCCTGATCTGCTCGAAGGCCGGGACACGATGGGCGAGTGCCGGCCAGACGACCTCCTCGAAGAAGCCCCAGTCGACATCCTCGACATCCGCGTCGGTCTCGATCCACTCCCGGTCCTGCTCGGGCGTCAGCGGCGAGCAGCTGCCGATGAAGAGCTGCCCGTCGCTGCCGCGCTTGCCTTCCGGCCGGCACCAGGAGCCGCTCCGGTCGATCAGAAGCGGGCAGTTGTCGACCTCGCTTTTGCAGAGGAAGGAGAAGACATAGCGCTTCATCGACCGCACGGGGATGGTCACGCCTGCCGTGGCGGCGAGGCGGGCGCCATGCGTGCCCGAGGCGTTCACCGCGGCGCCGCAGGCGATGCGGCTGCCGTCGGCGAGTTCGACACCGGACACGCGGCCGCCCTCGACGGTGTAACGGGTCACCTCTCCCTGGCGGTATTCAACGCCGAGCGACCGCGCCTTCTTGCGAAACGCTTGCAACACGGCCCAACCGTCAAACCACCCCTCGCCGCTCACGCCGAAGCTGCCGCAGGCGATGTCGTCCGCGTTCATCCAGGGAAATTTGCTGCGCAGCATGGGCGCAGCATAAAGCGCAATATCGGCGCCCTCGGCGGCCTGCAGCGCCTGGTTGGCGGCGAGCACGGGAGCCCCTTCCTCGCCCGCCAGATAGAGATAGCCGCCTTCGTGCAGATCGATGACCGGCACCTCGCCCTCGACAGCAAGACGGGTGCCGATGTTGCGCAGGAAATCGATGCCGTGCAGCGAGATGCGGATGTTCACCGCGCTCGAATATTGCTGGCGGATCGACGCTGCGGAGAGCGCCGAGGCGGCGTAGCGATAGGTCGGATCCTTCTCGACGACGACGATCCTGCCCCTGAAACCCGGATCGGCAGCGAGGTGATAGGCGACCGAGGAGCCAAGCGCACCGCCGCCGCAGATGACAACGTCGGCGGATTCGGACGAAGACGACATGGCGGGTCCCAAGCCAGAGACGGGTGCGCGCTGCGACCCGGTTGATGAACGCTGCGCATGAATGGCGCGGCCGGCGAAACTTGTCGAGTCAGCTCGCCATCTCGCATTCGGCCAGCAGCCAGTCACGGAAGGCTGCGACCGCCGGCAGTTCCGCGCGGGTCTCAGGATAGACCAGGTAGTAGCCTTCGGTACCGGTGACCGGCCGATCGAAGGGAATGACCAGCGATCCGGAGCGTAGCTCCTCCTCGACCAGGAAGCGCGGCACGATGGCCAACCCGAGACCCGCAACGGCCGCCTGCGAGACCATGGCGAACTGCTCGAAGCGCGGCCCCATCAGCGCCCGCTGCGGCGGCAGACCCTGCTGCTCCAGCCAGTTCGCCCAGGCGCGGGGCCGCGTCGATTGCTGCAGGAGGGAGCCCCTGAGCATGTCGGCGGGCTCCTTGAGGCCCAGGCGCGCTACCAGGCCGGGTGCCGCGACGGGCACGATCTCCTCGCCCATCAGGCGGTGCAGCCTCGCGCCGGGCCAGACCGGATCGCCAAAGTGGATCGCCGCATCGAGCGGCTCGCGCGCGAAGTCGAAGGGCACGAGTTTCGTGGTGAAGTTGATGGTGATGCCGGGATGCGCCTCGGTGAAGCGCGGCAGACGCGGAATCAGCCAGCGCGTGCCGAAGGTCGGGAGAATGGCGAGATTGAGCACACCGCCGGCGCCCCGGAAGGCCATAGTCGAGACGGTGGCCGCCGCCAGCCGCGAGAGCCCGTCCCGGATCTCGGCGGCATAGGCGGCGCCCGCCGGCGTCAGCGCGACGCGCTGTCTTGCGCGCTGGAACAATGCCACGCCCAGCACCGTCTCGAGATGCGCGACCTGCCGGCTGACGGCGCCCTGGGTCAGGCTCAGCTCCTCCGCCGCACGGGTGAAACTGCCATGGCGCGCCGCGGCCTCGAAGGCCGCCAAAGCCGACAGCGACGGCACGGTGAGGCGCCCTGGCACGATCTCGAGGTTCATGAGCCCTTCTCATCAAGTCGTGAGAACATATCGGTTGCCCGCGCAGGGCGTAAGAGGGCATTCTCGCTGGCCTGACATCCATCCGGCCGAACCGCGCCCAGGACGTATCATGACCTCTCCTCTCCCCCAGGACGCACTCGCGCTGCTGAAGCGTCTCGGCGTCACGGATGCCGCCTTCGCCGCCACCGGTCTCGCCGCCCGCTCGCCCATCACGGGCGAGAGCGTCGCGACGCTGCGGGAGACGAGCGCCGCCGAGGCCTCGGCCGCGATCGGCCGGGCGCATGCCGCCTTCCTGGCCTGGCGCAAGGTGCCGGCGCCGCGCCGCGGCGAGTTCGTGCGCCTGCTCGGCGAGGAGCTTCGTGCGGCCAAGGACGATCTCGGCCTGCTGGTCACCCTGGAGGCCGGCAAAGTCACCTCCGAGGGCCTCGGCGAGGTCCAGGAGATGATCGATATCTGCGATTTCGCGGTCGGCCTGTCGCGCCAGCTCTACGGCCTGACCATCGCGACCGAGCGACCAAACCACCGCATGATGGAGACCTGGCATCCGCTGGGCGTCTGCGGGGTGATCTCCGCCTTCAATTTCCCGGTCGCGGTCTGGTCCTGGAACGCGGCGCTTGCCTTCGTCTGCGGCGACAGCGTCGTCTGGAAGCCCTCCGAGAAGACCCCGCTGACCGGCCTCGCCGTCCAGGCGATCGTCGAGAAGACGATGAAGCGCTTCGGCCCCGAGGCGCCGGCGGGCTTGTCCGAAATCCTGATCGGCGGTCGCGAGATCGGCGACATCCTCGTGCAGGATCACCGCGTCCCGGTCGTCTCGGCGACGGGCTCGACCCGGATGGGCCAGGAGGTCGGCCAGAAGCTCGCCGCCCGCTTCGCGCGCGCCATTCTCGAACTCGGCGGCAACAACGCGGCGATCGTCGCGCCGTCCGCTGATCTCGACCTCGCGCTGCGCGGCATCGCGTTCGCGGCCATGGGCACGGCCGGCCAGCGCTGCACCACGCTGCGTCGCCTCATCGTGCATGAGAGCGTCTATGACGCTCTGATCCCCAAGCTCATCAAGGTCTATGGTTCGGTGACAATCGGCGACCCGCGCGAAGCGGGCGTGCTGGTCGGCCCACTCGTCGACGAGGCTGCCTTCAAGGGCATGCAGTCCGCATTGTCGGAGGCGAAGGCCGCCGGCGGGACGGTGCATGGCGGCGAGCGCGTCACGGTCGGAACGGGGGGCTTCTATGTCCGCCCTGCGATCGTCGAGATGCCCACGCAGACCGGCCCGGTCGTCCGCGAGACCTTTGCGCCGATCCTCTACGTCATGAAGTACAAGACGCTGGAGGAGGCGATCGCGATCCAGAACGCTGTCGGCGCCGGGCTGTCCTCCTCGATCTTCACGCTCGACATGCGCGAGGCCGAGACCTTCATTTCCGGCGAAGGCTCCGACTGCGGCATCGCCAACGTCAATATCGGCCCGTCCGGCGCCGAGATCGGCGGGGCCTTCGGCGGCGAGAAGGAAACCGGCGGCGGCCGAGAGGCCGGCTCCGATGCCTGGAAGGCCTATATGCGCCGGGCCACGAATACGCTCAATTACGGCACGACATTGCCGCTGGCGCAGGGCGTCAGCTTCGATGTGGGTGCGTGATCCAACAGCACGTCATTCTCGGGCGAAGCGCAGCGCAGACCCGGGAAGCTCTTAGACCAGTTCGCTGGTTTTGAGAGATGGTCGGGTCAAGCCCGACCATGACGCAGGAACCATGAGGGAGACGACCATGGCCGAAGCCGCCCGCAGCCACAGCACCAGCCACAAGCTGGCCGAGTTCACCTGGGACGACGCCTTCCTGCTCGACGAGCAGCTGACCGAGGACGAGCGCCTGATCCGCGACACGGCGCGCGACTTCGCGCAGGAGAAGCTGCAGCCCCGGATCTCCGAGGCCTATCTGGACGAGAAGACGGACCGTTCGATCTTCAACGAGATGGGCGAACTCGGCCTGCTCGGCGTGACCGTCCCGGAAGAGTATGGCTGTGCCGGCGCCAATTACGTGTCCTACGGGCTCGTGGCCCGCGAGGTCGAGCGCGTCGATTCCGGCTATCGCTCGATGATGTCGGTCCAGTCCTCGCTGGTGATGTACCCGATCTACGCCTATGGCGACGAGACCCAGCGCAAGAAGTACCTGCCCAAGCTGGGCTCGGGCGAATGGGTCGGCTGCTTCGGCCTGACCGAGCCCGATGCCGGCTCCGACCCGGCGGGCATGAAGACCCGCGCCGAGAAGGTCGCCGACGGCTATCGCCTGACCGGCTCGAAGATGTGGATCTCGAACTCGCCGATCGCCGACGTCTTCGTCGTCTGGGCGAAGTCGGCCGCGCATGACAACCAGATCCGCGGCTTCATCCTCGAAAAGGGCATGAAGGGGCTTTCGGCGCCGAAGATCGGCGGCAAGCTCAGCTTGCGCGCCTCGATTACCGGCGAGATCGTCATGGATGGCGTGATCGTGCCGGAAGAGAACCTGCTGCCCAACGTTTCCGGCCTGAAGGGTCCGTTCGGCTGCCTCAACCGCGCGCGCTACGGTATTTCCTGGGGCGTGATGGGCGCGGCCGAGGACTGCTTCCACCGCGCGCGTCAGTACGGGCTCGACCGCAAGCAGTTCAACAAGCCGCTCGCCCAGACGCAGCTTTTCCAAAAGAAGCTGGCGGATATGCTCACCGAGATCTCGCTTGGCCTGCAGGGTTCGCTGCGCGTCGGCCGGCTGATGGACGAGGGCAAGATGGCCCCCGAGATGATCTCGCTCGTCAAGCGCAACAATTGCGGCAAGGCGCTCGACATCGCCCGCCAGTCCCGCGACATGCATGGCGGCAACGGCATCTCGATCGAGTATCACGTGATGCGCCATGCCGCGAACCTCGAGACGGTCAACACCTATGAGGGCACGCATGACGTCCACGCGCTGATCCTCGGCCGAGCCGTCACCGGGCTGCAGGCGTTCTTCTGAGCGTATCTGGCAGCCGAGATGCCTGGGCTTGACCCGGGCATCTCGTCCCGCGTGAACTTCCCCGGAGATGGTCGGTGAAGCCCGACCATGACGTCGAGCCAAAGGCGCCATGACCGTCACACCTCCCCTCGCCGGCCTGCGCGTTCTCGAACTCGCGCGCATCCTCGCCGGGCCCTGGATCGGCCAGGTCCTGGCCGATCTCGGTGCCGATGTCGTCAAGGTCGAGGCGCCCGAGGGCGACGATACCCGCAAATGGGGGCCGCCCTTCGTCGAGGGCGTGGGCGACGAGCACCTGTCAGCCGCCTATTTCCACTCCGCCAATCGCGGCAAGCGCTCGATCACGGCCGATTTCCGCACGCCCGAGGGCCAGGCGCTGGTGCGAAAGCTCGCCGCCCATGCCGATGTCGTGGTCGAGAACTTCAAGGTCGGCGGGCTGGAGAAGTACGGGCTCGACGCCGCCTCGCTGCGGGCCGCCTATCCGCGGCTGATCTATTGCTCGGTCACTGGCTTCGGCCAGACCGGCCCCTATGCACCGCGCGCCGGCTACGACTTCCTGGTCCAGGGCATGGGCGGCGTGATGTCGCTCACCGGCGAACCGGAGGGCGCGCCGATGAAGGCGGCCTATGCGACAGCCGACATCTACACGGGGCTCTACGCCACAATCGGTATCCTCTCGGCGCTGCGCCGGCGCGACGCCACCGGTGAAGGCGCGACGCTCGACATGGCGCTGCTCGACAGCCAGATCGCCGTGCTCGGCAACCAGGCGCTGAACTATCTCGTCTCGGGCAATCTGCCGCCGCGGCTGGGCAACGCGCACCCCAACATCGTGCCCTATGACGTGTTCCCGGTGGCGGACGGGCACATCATCATCGCGACCGGCAATGACGGGCAGTGGCGCAAACTCTGCGAGGTGCTAGGCGAGGCTTCACTGGCAGACGAGGCGGATTATCTCGACAACCGCTCGCGGGTGAAGAACCGCGTCGCGCTGACGGAGCGGCTGCACGTCCTTTGCCAGCGCTATCTCAAGGTCGATCTGCTGGCCGCGCTCGAGAAGGTCGGTGTCCCGGCCGGCCCGATCAACGCCGTCGACGAGGTCTTCGCCGATCAGCAGGTGGTGGCGCGCGGGGTGCGCGTCGATCTCAAGAGCGAGCAAGCGAAGGGCGGCGCGATCCCGACGGTCGCATCGCCGATCGTCATGGACGGTGTCCGGCAGGTGTCGCCGCGCCCGAGCCCGCGGCTGGGCCAGCATGCCGATGAAATTCTGAACGACCCGGCCTGGGGCGGGCCCCTCGGATAATGTGACGTACTCGGCCCTCACCCTTGAGGCGCCGCGAGAGGAATGTGGCTATGGCACTACGCACCGGCGGGCAGATCCTCGTCGACCAACTCCTGATCCATGGCGCCACCGACGCGTTTTGCGTGCCCGGCGAGAGCTATCTCGCCGTGCTCGACGCGCTGCACGACGCCAAGCTGAAGGTCACGATCTGCCGGGCCGAGGGCGGCGCCTGCATGATGGCCGAGGCCGCCGGCAAGCTCACGGGCAAGCCCGGCATCTGCTTCGTCACGCGCGGGCCGGGCGCCACCAACGCCTCGCCGGGCGTCCATATCGCGCATCAGGATTCGACGCCGCTGATCCTGTTCGTCGGCCAGATCGACCGCTCGATGCGCGAGCGCGAGGCCTTCCAGGAACTCGACTACCGCGCCGTCTTCGGCACCATGACAAAATGGGCGACCGAGATCGACCAGGCCGAGCGCATCCCCGAGATCATCAGCCGCGCCTTCCATGTCGCGACATCGGGCCGGCCCGGGCCGGTCGTAATCGCGCTGCCGGAGGACATGCTGACGGACGTCGTCGAAGCGGTCGATGCCGAACCCTATCAGGTGACCGAGACCCACCCCTCCCTGCTGCAGACGATCGACCTGCAAAAGCGGCTCTGGGCGGCGAAGTCGCCGGTCGCGATCCTCGGCGGTTCGCGCTGGGACCCGCAGGCGATCGCGCGCTTCCAGCGCTTCGCAGAGCGCTTCGACCTCCCCGTCGCCGTCTCCTTCCGGCGGCAGATGCTGTTCCCGGCCGACCACCCGAACTTCGCCGGCGATCTCGGCATCGGTCCCAACCCCAAGTTGCTGGCGCGGATCAAGGAGAGCGATCTCGTCATCCTCGTCGGCGGGCGGCTCTCGGAGATGCCGAGCCAGTCCTACTCGCTGTTCGGCATTCCCAATCCGGGCCGCCCGCTGGTGCATGTCCATCCCGACCCCGAGGAGCTGGGACGGGTCTACCGGCCGTCGCTGGCGATCAATGCCTCGCCGACCGCCTTCTGCGCTGCGCTGGAGACGGTGCACCCGCCGCAGGAAATTGCCTGGGCCGGAGCCGCGGCTGCGGCGCATGAGGCCTATCTCGGCTGGAGCGAGCAGCCGGCACCGGTCGCCGGCACGTTCCACCCGGGCGAGATGGTGCGCTGGCTGCGCAACCACCTCCCGGACGATGCGATCCTGTGCAATGGCGCGGGCAATTACGCGACCTGGGTGCACCGCTTCCACCGCTTCACAAAATTCGCGACGCAGCTGGCCCCCACCTCGGGCTCGATGGGCTATGGCGTGCCCGCCGCGATCGGCGCCAAGCGGCTCTATCCGGAGCGCACCGTCGTGGCCTTCGCCGGCGACGGCTGCTTCCTGATGAACGGACAGGATTTTGCGACCGCCGTGCAGTACGACCTGCCGGTCATCGTCGTCGTCGTCGACAACGGCATGTACGGGACGATCCGGATGCATCAGGAGCGGGAGTATCCCGGCCGCGTCTCGGCGACGACGCTGAAGAACCCCGACTTCGCCGCCTATGCGCGGGCCTTCGGCGGCCATGGCGAGCGGGTCGAGACAACCGAGCAGTTCGGGCCCGCCTTCGAGCGGGCGCAGGCCTCCGGCAAGCCGGCGATCATCCACTGCCTGCTCGATCCCGAGGCGATCACCCCAGCCCGCTCGCTCTCGACGATCCGGGCGGAAGCACTGGCGGCGAAGGGCTGACGGCCCCGCCGCGACCGCGGTTAAAATGTTAACCGCATCGGTGAACCCGCGCTGAACCTTTTGCGACCATTCCTCGTTGATCAGCCGATTGGCAGAGGATGGTGGCGATGACGGTGCGGCGCGTGACGATGATGGGGCTGGTGGCGGCGATGGCCGCTATGGGGGCGCCCGCCCAGGCGGCGAACCTGTTCGAGGAGCTCGGCCGCGCCATCTTCGGCGGAGGCCAGCGCCTCCACGCCACGCCGATCTACGAATATGACGAACCGCAGCAGCGGATGCCGCGCCAGAAGGCGCCCGAGATCTCCTCGAAGCCGAAGCCGCCGGTGGTCCAGCTCGATCCGTCCGCCGATCCGAGCTGGTATCTGAAGGACCCGACGCTGCGCCGCGGCGACATCGTCGTCACGGCCCAGGGCGTGATGGTCTATCAGGGCGCGCGCGGTGGCGACGACAATCGCCGCGCGGACTTTACCGCGCTCGGCGGCGGCAAGGACAGCAAGGGCTGGAAGCAGCAGCTCGAAATGGCCGCAGCCGGCGGGCGCAGCTTCTTCGACGGCGCCACGGCGCCGCCGAAGCCGGCTATCACCGCCCAGGCCGAAGCGAAGACGCCCTGATCGCGCAGCGCGATCGGGTCAGACGAGGCGGGCTGCGACGAGCTTTCGCAGGCCCACCAGGTCCTTGACGAAGCCGCGAATGCCCTCGGCCAGTTTCTCGGTCGCCATCGCATCCTGATTGAGCGCGAAGCGGAAGGCCTTCTCGTCGAGATGGAGCCGTGCGGGCGCCTCGCGCGCAGCCTCGGGCGAGAGCTTGCGGGGCAACTCGCCGGTCGCGGCCGCGAGTTCGTCGAGCAGGGAGGGGCCGATCGTCAAACGGTCGCAGCCCGCCAGCGCCTCGATCTCGCCGATGTTGCGGAAGGACGCGCCCATCACCACCGTGCCGATGCCATAGGCCTTGTAGTAGTCGTAGATGGTGCGCACCGAAACGACGCCGGGATCGGTCTCGGCGGTGTAGGGACCGCCGCCGGCCTTGACGTGCCAGTCCAGGATGCGGCCGACGAAGGGCGAGATCAGGAAGGCCCCGGCATCCGCGCAGGCTGCCGCCTGCGGCAGGCTGAAGAGCAGCGTCAGGTTGCAGTCGATCCCCTCCGCCTGCAGCACCTTCGCCGCCTGGATGCCTTCCCAGGTCGACGCGATCTTGACGAGGATGCGATCCTTCTCGATTCCGCGCTCCTTATAGGCGGCGATGAGCGCGCGCGCCTTCCCGATCGTGGCCTGCGTATCGAAGGACAAGTCGGCGTCGACCTCGGTCGAGACGCGCCCGGGGACGATCTTGGTCAGCTCAGCGCCGAAGGTGACCGCCAGCCGGTCGCAGACGGCGTGCACCGTCGATTCCCCGCTGCCCGACTTCTTTCCCCAGGTCACGGCCTCCTCGACCAGATCGGCATAGGCCGGCGTCTCGACAGCCTTCAGGATCAGTGTCGGATTCGTGGTGCAATCGACGGGCGCCAGCCGGCGGACCGCTTCGATGTCGCCGGTATCGGCGACGACGGTGGTCATCTGGCGGAGCTGGTCGAGCTTGGAGGCGGTCATGGCGGTCCTGTCGAAGGCTAGGCGTGGAGCCCGAAGGTGGGGCGCCGGGATGGCAGGGTCAACCCGGAGCGGCGAATGGACCGCCCGGCCTCACGGCGATGCAGATCCAGATGACGGCGCTTTCATGGATATGTCATATGCGCGGACTACCGCCAGCGCAGACCCCGTTCCGGGCATCCGCACAGGAGACCACCATGCGCTTCAAGGCGTCCGTCCGCGCCCTCGCCACCGGCCTCTTCGCCAGCCTCTCCGCCGCGCTCCTGCCGGCCGTCCCGGCCCTGGCGGTCGAAGGCAAGCTCGTTCTCTACACCAGCCAGCCCAATACCGACGCCCAGCAGACCATCGATGCCTTCAAGGCGAAGCATCCGAAAGTCGAGATCAGCTTCGTGCGCGATGGCACGCCCCGCGTGATGGCGAAGCTGCGGGCGGAGTTCGAGGCCGGTACGCCCCAGGCCGACCTGCTGCTGATCGCCGACGCGGTCACCATGGAAGGGCTGAAGAAGGAAGATCGGCTGCTGGCGCATGAGAAGGCCGACATCTCAGCCTACCCCGCCGGCGTGCACGACAAGGCGAAGTTCTGGTTTGCGACCAAGCTGATCACCACAGGCATCGTCTACAACACCAAGGCGCCGATGAAGCCATCGAGCTGGCTCGACCTGACCAAGCCCGAGGCCAAGAACCTGCTGGCCATGCCAAGCCCACTGAATTCCGGCGCAGCCATGATCCACACCCTGACGCTGGCCGGCAACCTGCCGACGGGCTGGGGCTTCTATGAGGCGCTGCAGGCCAATGGCGCGCTCGCCGCCGGTGCCAATGGCGACATCCTCCGCCAGGTCGCCACCGGCGAGAAGCTCTACGGGATGATCGTCGACTTCATGCCGATCCGCGAGAAGGCCAAGGGTGCGCCGGTTGAGTTCGTCTTCCCGAGCGAAGGCGTCTCCGCCGTCAGCGAGCCGGTCGCGATCCTGAAGACCAGCAAGAACCCCGAAGCCGCCAAGGCGTTCGTCGATTTCCTGCTCTCGAAGGAAGGCCAGGAACTCGCCCTCAAGCAGGGCTATGTCGCGGCACATCCCGACGTCGCCCTGCCCGCCGGCTACCCTGCCCGCAGCGCCATCAAGCTGATGCCGTTCGATGCCGCCAAGGCGCTGGCCGACGAACCCGCTGCCCGCAAGCGGTTCAGCGCGATCTTCGAGTGACGCTCGCCGCGCAGACAGGTTGGCGGGAGGCGCAGGGCCGACCTCCCTGGCGGCGCCCGGCCCTGCCGGCCGGGCTCGGCCTGCCCGTGCTGGTCGCCGCCATCGCGCTGCTGCTCGGCGGTCTTCCCTTCCTGCGTCTTGCGGGGGCGGCCCTCGCCCCCGGCGGCCAGTTCGCGCCCGCCGATGCGCTCGCCCTGCTCGCCAGCCGGTCTGCCATCAACGCAACGCTGCACACGCTGGAGACGGCCGGCCTCTCGGCGCTGGGCGCGCTGCTGATCGGCGGCGCGGCGGCCATCCTGCTCAGTGTCACCGACATGCGCGGCAAGAGGCCGATCGCCTTCGCGTTGGTCTTCTCGATGATGATCGCGCCGCAGGTCGCGGCGCTCGCCTTCCTCAGCCTGTTGGCGCCGCAATCGCCGATCCTGGCATTGATCGGCCTCGCGCCGCCCCCCGGCACGCCGAACCCGCTGCTCGGCCGCGGCGGCATCGCGCTGGTGATGGCGTTGCACCATGCGCCGCTCGTCGCGATTACGCTCTGGACCGGCCTGCGCAGCGTGCCCCACTCCCTGATCGAGGCCGCCCAGATGGAGGGCGCCGGGCCTGCGACCATCATCGGCCGCGTGCTGCTGCCGGTGCTGCGGCCGCAGATCGTCGCTGCCGCGCTGCTCGCCTTCGTTGCGGGCATCGGCAATTTCGGGATTCCCGCGCTGCTCGGACTGCCCGTGAACTATCTCACGCTGCCGACGCTGATCTACCGGCGCCTGTCCAGCTTCGGCCCCGCAGGCCTGCCGGACGCGGCGGCCCTGTCGATCCTGGTCGGGCTCGTCGCAGCGCTCGGCATTGCGGCCGGAATGCTGGCGACGCGACGCGCCGGCGGCAAGGTCGAGATCGAGCGGCCGCTGGAGCCGTTCTGGGCGCTGGGCCGGGCGCGGCCCTTCGTCACCGGCGGGCTGCTGCTGCTGCTGGTGATCAAGCTCGGACTGCCGTTTCTCGCCCTGCTGGCTGAGGCGCTGACGCCGGCTCTCGGCGTTGCCCTGACCTGGCAGAGTCTGACCTTCGACAAATTCACCGAGGTGCTGCTGCGGCAGGACGTGACGATGCGGGCCTTCCGCAACTCCTTCCTCTTCGCCGGCAGCGCCGCGCTGATCCTCGCGCTCGCCTCGATCGCCTTCGCCTATGCGCTCGAGCGGCGGATGGGCAGGCTGCGCCGCATCGTCGAGGCGGTCATCGAGCTGCCCTATGCGCTGCCCGGCGTGGTGCTCGCCATCGCCTGCATCCTGATGTTCCTGAAGCCGCTGCCGCTTCTGGGCGTCAGCATCTATGCAACGCCCTTCATCATCCTGTTCGCCTATCTCGCGCGGTTCCTGCCGCTCGCGCTCAAGGCCCCGCTCGCCGCCATGGCGCAGATCGAGGCGCATCACGAGGAGGCGGCACGGCTGGACGGCGTGACCCTCTGGCAGATGCTGCGCTTCATCGTGGCGCCTATCCTCGCGCCTGCGGCCGTGGTCAGCGCCCTGATGGTGTTCCTCGTCGCCTTCAACGAACTGACCGTCTCGGCGCTGCTGTGGTCGTCCGGCACGGAGACGCTGGGCGTCGTGCTGTTCTCGCTCAAGGAAGCGGGCCTGGCCGGCGAGGCGGCGGCCGTCGCGATCAGCGCCTCGGCCGTGATCCTCATCGCGATGCTGACGCTCGACCGGCTGGCGCGGCGCCTGCCCGGCAACGTGCTGCCCTGGCGAATCTAGCTGCGCTCGTGCTGAGGAAGCGCGTCCGAGCCTGAACGGTCAGGCCGACTGACCTGCCGCCTGCCCCTCGCCCATCAGCAGGGCGCGGCTCGCCTTGGCCTCGCGGACGATGAAATCGACGATCGCCCGCACACGTGCGACATCCTTCAGATCGGCATGGACAAGCAGCCAGAAGGACCGCGTGATCGAGACGGTCTCGGGCAGGACCGGCACCAGGCGCGGCTCGTCCTCCGCCATGAAATGGTGGATGACGCCGATCCCCGCTCCCGAGACGACGGCATTCATCTGCGCCAGCACGCTCGAGCTCTGCACCTGAGCGCGCAGGCCCTTGGCGATCTCGTCGAGATAGTCGAGTTCGGGGGTGAAGATGAGGTCGTCGATATAGCCGACGATGCGGTGGGCGAAGAGATCCTCCGGCTTGGTTACCGGGGGCATGGTGTCGAGATAGGCCCGGCTGGCATAGAGGCCGAGACGATAATCCGAGAGCTTGCGGGCGACGACCTTGCCCTCCTTGGGCGGGGCGAGCGTGATCGCGACATCGGCCTCGCGCTTCGAGAGCGAGAGCAGCCGGGGCATCGCGATGAGCTGCAACTCCAGACCGGGATAGACGCCGGCGAGCTTGGCCAGGCGCGGCGCCAGGAAGACGGTGCCGAACCCGTCCGGCGCGCCGATGCGGACCGTGCCGGCCAGCGCCATGTCGGCTCCGCCGATGTCGCTCTGGATCGCCAGCGCATCGGTTTCCATGTTCTCCGCGCGCACCAGCAGGCGTTCGCCATGGGCGGTCAGGGTATAGCCCTGGGGGCGCCGCTCGAAGAGCTTGGCCTTGAGCGATTCTTCCAGCGAGGTGATGCGTCGCGAAACGGTGGCGTGATCGGCGCCCAGGCGCCGGGCAGCGGCGGTCAGGCGGCCGGAGCGGGCCACCGCCAGGAAGAAGCGCAGATCGTCCCAGTCGAACCGCTCCATCGCCACTCCCCGGTATTTGCTTTTCCGCACGCCATCGGTCCGGCTGTCGCTATAGCCGTGCGTAAACAGGAATGGTAGGGGAGAGCGGAATTTCGAGCCATCACCATTGGTAGGGGAGGACGCGATGCGTCAGGTCGGGCACTTCATTGGCGGCAAGCATGTCGCCGGCACCTCGGGGCGCAGCGCCGACATCTACCAGCCGATGGACGGCTCGGTGATCGGCAAGGTCGCGCTGGCCTCGGCCGCCGAGTTGCGCGCCGCCGTCGAAAACGCCGCCGAGGCCCAGCCGAAATGGGCGGCGGTCAATCCGCAGCGCCGCGCCCGCGTGCTGATGAAGTTCCTCGACCTGATCGCGCAGAACAACGACGAACTGGCCGAACTGCTCGCCCGCGAGCACGGCAAGACCATTCCCGACGCCAAGGGCGACATCCAGCGCGGCGTCGAGGTGGTCGAGTTCTCGCTCGGCGTCCCCAACCTGATGAAGGGCGAGTTTACCGACGGCGCCGGCCCCGGCATCGACATCTATTCGCTGCGCCAGCCGCTGGGCGTCTGCGCCGGCATCACCCCGTTCAACTTCCCGGCGATGATCCCGCTCTGGAAGCTCGGCCCTGCCATCGCCTGCGGCAACGCCTTCATCCTGAAGCCCTCCGAGCGTGATCCGGGCGTGCCGATGCGCCTGGCCGAGCTGTTCATCGAGGCGGGCGGCCCTCCCGGCATCCTCAACGTCGTCAACGGCGACAAGGAGGCTGTCGATGCCATCCTCGACGACCCCGACATCAAGGCCGTCGGCTTCGTCGGGTCGACCCCGATCGCGGAGTACATCTACGCCCGCGGCTGCGCCAACGGTAAGCGCGTGCAGTGCTTCGGCGGCGCCAAGAACCACATGATCATCATGCCCGACGCCGACATGGACCAGGCGGTCGACGCGCTGATCGGCGCCGGCTATGGCTCGGCCGGCGAGCGCTGCATGGCGATCTCGGTCGCTGTTCCGGTCGGCAAGGCCACCGCCGACGAGCTGGTGAAGCGCCTGATCCCGCGGGTCGAGAGCCTGAAGATCGGCCCTTCGACCGACGCATCGGCCGACTACGGCCCGGTTGTGACCAAGGCGGCGATGGAGAAGATCAAGGCCTATGTCGACACCGGCATCGAGGAGGGCGCGAGCCTCGTCGTCGACGGGCGCGACTTCACCATGCAGGGCTATGAGAACGGCTTCTATGTCGGCGGCTGCCTGTTCGACAACGTGACCAAGGACATGCGCATCTACAAGGAGGAGATCTTCGGGCCCGTCCTCTCCGTGCTGCGCGCCGAGAGCTATGACGAGGCGCTGAAGCTCACCAACGACCACGAATACGGCAACGGCACCGCGATCTTCACCCGCGATGGCGATGCGGCGCGCGATTTCGCCTCGAAGGTCCAGGTCGGCATGGTCGGCATCAACGTGCCGATCCCGGTGCCGCTGGCCTATTACACCTTCGGCGGCTGGAAGCGCTCGTCCTTCGGCGACCTGAACCAGCATGGCCCGGACTCGATCCGCTTCTACACCAAGACCAAGACGGTGACGGCGCGCTGGCCGAGCGGCATCAAGGACGGCGCGAGCTTCGTCATCCCGACGATGGGTTGAGGCAGGCAAGGAGGTGGTGGCCATGTTCGCGCTGAGCGAGGACCAACTCGCCATCCAGGAGATGGCCACCGCCTTCGCCGCCGATACGCTGGCGCCCAACGCCATGCGCTGGGACGAGGAGAAGCATTTCCCCGTCGACGAGATGCGCCAGGCGGCGGCGCTGGGCATGGGCGGCATCTATATCGCCGAGGATGTCGGCGGGTCGGGTCTGTCGCGGCTCGATGCGGCGCTGATCTTCGAGGCGCTCTCGACCGGCTGTCCGACGGTGGCGGCCTATATCTCGATCCACAACATGTGCGCCTGGATGATCGACCGCTACGGCTCGGCCGAGCAGCGGGCGTCCTTCCTGCCGAAGCTCTGCACGATGGAGCATCTGGCGAGCTATTGCCTGACCGAGCCCGGTGCCGGCTCGGACGCGGCGGCCTTGAAGACGAAGGCGGTCCTCGACGGCGACCATTACATCCTCGACGGCCAGAAGCAGTTCATCTCGGGCGCCGGCGTCTCCGACCTCTATGTCGTGATGGTGCGCACCGGCGAGGCCGGCCCCTCGGGCATCTCGACCCTCGTCGTCGAGAAGGGCACGCCCGGCCTCTCATTCGGCGCCAACGAGAAGAAAATGGGCTGGAACGCGCAGCCGACGCGCGCCGTGATCTTCGAGAATTGCCGCGTCCCCGTCGCCAACCGGCTCGGGCCCGAGGGCATCGGCTTCAAGATCGCGATGGCGGGGCTCGATGGCGGGCGGCTCAACATCGGCGCCTGCTCGCTCGGCGGCGCGCAAAGCGCCCTCGACAAGGCGCTGGCCTATGCCGGGGAGCGCAAGGCCTTCGGCTCGCGCATCGCGGATTTCCAGGCGTTGCAATTCAAGCTCGCTGACATGGCCACCGAACTCGAAGCGGCCCGCAGCCTGCTCTGGCGGGCGGCAGCGGCACTGGATGCCAAGACGCCGGACGCCACGAAGCTCTGCGCCATGGCCAAGCGCGTCGCGACCGATACGGGCTTCACCGTCGCCAACGACGCCCTCCAGATCCATGGCGGCTATGGCTATCTCGCCGATTACGGGATCGAGAAGATCGTCCGCGACCTGCGCGTCCATCAGATCCTCGAGGGCACCAACGAGGTCATGCGGATGATCGTGGCGCGCGGTCTGGTCGGCCGGGCCAAGGGGAATTGAGATTCGGCGTCATTCTCGGGCGGAGCAAAGCGCAGACCTGAGAATCTCTGGCAGGAGATGGTCGGCTCAAGGTCGATCATGACGTCGCAAACAGCGGGAGGACACGACCATGACCAGCATCGCCTTCATCGGCCTCGGCAATATGGGCGGCCCGATGGCCGGGAATCTCGTCAAGGCGGGGCATGAGGTCCGCGCCTTCGATCTGGTTCAGGCGTCGAAGGATGCCGCCGCCGAACTCGGCGTGGCGATCGCCGGCTCGGCACAGGAGGCCGTCGCGGACGCCGATGTCGTCGTCACCATGCTGCCGGCCGGCAAGCATGTGCTCGCCGTCTGGGGCGACGTGCTGCCCCGCGTGAAGAGCGGCGCCCTGCTGATCGACTGCTCGACCGTCGATGTCGAAAGCGCGCGCAAGGCCCATGGGCTGGCTGGCGAGCGCGGCTGTCTCTCGCTCGACGCCCCGGTCTCGGGCGGCACCGGCGGCGCCAAGGGCGGAACCCTGACCTTCATGGTCGGCGGCGCGGAAGAGGCCTTCGCGCTGGGCGAGCCGATCCTGAAGGCGATGGGCCGCCGCATCGTGCATTGCGGCGCCGCCGGAAACGGCCAGGCCGCCAAGATCTGCAACAACATGATCCTGGGTATCTCGATGATCGGCGTTTCGGAAGCCTTCGTGCTGGCAGAGAAGCTAGGCCTTTCGCATCAGGCGCTGTTCGACGTCGCCTCGACCTCTTCGGGCCAGTGCTGGTCGCTGACGACCTACTGCCCGGTGCCGGGCCCCGTGCCCACCTCGCCGGCCAACAACGAGTACAAGCCCGGCTTCGCCTCGGCCCTGATGCTGAAGGATCTCAAGCTCTCGCAGGAGGCCGCCCAGGCGGCCGGCGCCTCGACGCCGCTCGGCGCGGCGGCGACGCAACTCTACGGGCTACACAACGCCTGGGGTGAAGGCGGAGCGGACTTCTCCGCCATCGTCCATCTGCTGCGCGGACGCACTGCCTCGTAAGCGTGCTTGCGCGAGGGCGTGAGCCGGGTTTAGGACGGAGGTCATGAACGACGCCTCTCGTCCCCGCGAACGCTCGGCCCTCACCGGCTTTGCCGTCAACACGCTCGACCGCCGCGAGGACCTGCGCAATAACCCCGACGCTGTGAATGCGCTGCGCCACCGCTCGGACACCCGCATCGCGGTGGTGGCGGGCGAGACGCCGATCCTCAAGCGGCTCGACGGCGAGGCGCTCTCGATCTGGTTCACCCATGGCGAGACGCAGTCCCTCGGCGACGGGCTGGAGGAGGCCTTCCTCGGCCTCGCGCCTGATGGCGCCCCGCGCTTCGGACGGCTGCTGGACCGGGCGCAGGCAGATGTGCTGCGGGCGCGGCCCGAGCTGGTCGTCAGCGATCTGCGCTCGGTCGCACTGAAGTGCCTGGTCCCCGAGGACGAGGTCGGCCCACTCGGCCAGGCCAAGGCGCTGCTGGACTGGCATGCGCGGCACCGGTTCTGCGCCCAGTGCGGCGGACCGACCCATCTCGGCGCATCGGGCTGGAAGCGCGAATGCAGCGCCTGCGGCGCCCAGCATTTCCCGCGCACCGACCCCGTCGTGATCATGCTGGTGACGCGCGGCGAGACCTGCTTGATGGCGCGCCAGGCGCGATTCGCGCCGGGGATGTATTCCTGCATCGCCGGCTTCGTCGAGCCCGGCGAGACCTTCGAGGACGCGGTACGCCGCGAGAGCTGGGAAGAAGCCGGCCTCCGCGTCGGCACCGTCCGCTACATCGCTTCGCAGCCCTGGCCCTTCCCTTCCTCGCTGATGATCGGCTGCATCGCGGAAGCGCTGAACGACGAGATCGTGCTCGACATGACCGAGCTTGAGGCCGGGCGCTGGTTCACCCGCGACGAGGCGCTGGCGATGCTGGACGGCACCCATCCCGAGGGCTTCACCAGCCCGCAGCATCTCGCCATCGCCAACACGCTGCTGCGGGCCTGGGCGGTCGAGGGCGAGCGCGCCTAGGTCAGCTCCCTCATGCCCGCCGGCGTCTCGATGCTCGCCCGGTAGCGCAGGGCGGGCCCGGGCCCGACAACGGGCGGGGTGTCGATCGCGAATGCGTCGTACAGCCGCTGGATGGCAGCGGGATCGGGGCTCTCGAGCGTGATCGCCCGTAGCCTCGCGCCGAGATCGGCCATCGCCGCCATGAAGCGTGCCTTGCCGCGCCGGTCGATGAGCGAGGGACAGGCGCCGTCGCCAGGCAGCGAGCCGTTATCCGGGATTGCGAAATCAAAGGTGGGATCGTCGAAAGGCAGAGCGACCTTTCGACCGAAGATGTATTCGCGCCCCGCCAGCACGGCGTCGATATCGTCGGTGCGTGCGACCCAGCCGCGCAGGCGGCGCCCTTCGTCCCAGGCCCGCCTGACGCCCGCCTGATCGTCCAGGCCGAACCAGCGCGGCCGCCCGGGCACGTGCCCTTCCGGATCGAGCGCGACGACCTCCAGATAGACCGAGCCGCCGAGCTGCAGCAGGTGGTTGTGCGTGCCCATATAGGCGTGGCGCTGGCCAAAGGGCACGTCGAGATCGAGGCAGGCCCGCACATGGGCGACGCCCTCGGCCAGCGAGGGCGCAATCACCGTCAGATGGTCGAGATGCAGGGAAGGCCGCTTCGATGCGTGCGCAGGGATGGCCTCGACCACAACGGCAGCCCCCTTACTCGGCGGCTTCCGCGAAGTTCTCGCGCAGGGGGCTTGCCGGGTAGACGCCGAGGATCTTCACCTCCTTCGAGAAGAAGGCGAGTTCGTCGAGCGCGCGGCGCAGGCCCGGATCGTCCGGGTGTCCCTCGACATCGGCATAGAACATCGTCGCCGAGAACTGGCCGTCGACCATGTAGCTCTCGAGCTTGGTCATGTTGATGCCGTTGGTGGCGAAGCCGCCCATCGCCTTGTAGAGCGCGGCCGGCAGGTTACGGACCTGGAAGATCAGCGTCGTCACCGTCTCCGCGGCGCCCTGGCGGGTGAACTCCGGGTATTTCGAGAGAATGACGAAACGCGTGGTATTGTGCTTCTCGTCCTCGATGTCCTCCATCAGGATCTCGAGGCCGTAGACTTCGGCCGCGATGCGCGGCGCGATCGCGGCGCGGGTGATGTCGGCCGCTTCCGCCACCTGCCGGGCCGAGCCGGCGGTGTCGGCCGCGACCTCGGCCTTGAGGCCGAGCTTGCGGATGATCTTGCGGCACTGGCCGAGCGCATGGATGTGGCTCTGCACCTTCGTCAACGTCGCCAGGGTCGCGCCCTTCACCGCCATCAGATGGAAGCGGATCGGCAGGAAATGCTCGCCGATGATGTGCAGCCCCGAGCGCGGCAGCAGGTGATGGATGTCCGCGACACGGCCGGCGATCGAATTCTCGATCGGAATCATGCCGTAGCGGGCGGTGCCGTCAGAGACCGCCGCGAGCGCATCCTCGAAGGTGGCGCAGGGCAGAAGCTCGCAATCGGGAAAGACCTGCAGGGCCGCCTGGGAGGAGAAGGCGCCGGGTTCGCCCTGGTAGGAAACGATGATGGTCATGAATGCGGCTCTCGGACTTCAGGCGCTGGTCTTCAGGACCGCGCGGGCGCGGTCGAGGTCGGGGGGCGTGTCGACGCCGCGGGGGACGTGGTCGATGATCATGGCGTCGATGCGCATGCCGTCTTCCAGCGCGCGCAGTTGCTCGAGGCTCTCGCGCTTCTCGAGCGTCGATTGCGGAAGGCTGACGAAACGGTCGAGCGCGCGGCGGCGATAGGCGTAGATGCCGACATGGTGGTAGAGCGGCCCCTCGCCATAGGGGGCCGTGGCACGGGTGAAATAGAGCGCCCGCAGCCGGCCCGGCGCCACGGGGCTGCCGACCATCTTGACGACGCTCGGCGCGGTCTTCTCCTCGTCATCGGTGATGAGCCCCACCAGCGTGGCGATCTGCACCGCCGGATCGGCCAGCGGCGTGATCGCGGCCGCAATGGCGACCGGCTCCAGCGTCGGGAAGTCGCCCTGTACGTTGACGATAACGTCGTGGAGGCCGTTAGGATCCAGGATATCGGCCGCCTCCTTGATCCGGTCGGAGCCCGACGGGTGATCGACGCTGGTCATCACCGCGACGCCGCCGACGGCCTCGACGGCGGCGAGGATCTCGGTCGAGTCGGTCGCGACCGCGACGGGGCCGATGCCCGCCGCGACGGCGCGGCGCCAGACGCGGACGATCATCGGCTCACCATGGATATCGGCCAGCGGCTTGCCGGGAAGGCGCGTCGCTCTCAGGCGGGCAGGGATCAGGATCAGCGGGTCCGACATGATGGCTGGCAGGGCTCGGTGGCGGCGGCGCGCAGGCGCGGCACGAGGCGTCAAAAGGTCTCAAAGCGGAGCGTGCTTATACGAGTTGCAATGAGGCGCGCAAAGCGGTTAAGCAACGCGCGGGTGTCGGCCCTTTCCGGGTCCGCACAACGCTGTCTTGCTTCCTGTGCCGGGCGCACGGGCGGCCGAGGGTTCGGATACGATGGATATCGAAACCAACAAGATCGCCGGTGCCGTTCTCGCGACGCTGCTGGTGGTGATGGGCCTCAACATGACGGCCGGCATCGTGTTCGCGCCGAAGAAGCCCGCCGTGCCGGGCTTCGACCTGCCGAGCGACGAGCCGGTGGCCGCCGCTGCCGCCCCGGCCGCTGCAGCCGACGAGCCGATCGCGGTCCGCCTCGCCAAGGCCGATGTGGCGCGCGGCGAAAAGGCCGTCGGCGCCTGCAAGGCCTGCCACACCTTCGAGAAGGGCGGCGCCAACAAGATCGGCCCGCATCTCTATGACGTCTATGCCCGCAACAAGGGCTCGGTCGACGGCTTCGCCTATTCTGCGGCGATGAAGGGCAAGTCGAGCGAGAAGTGGGAGGCCGATCAGCTCGACGGCTTCCTGAAGAACCCGAAGGCCTATCTGCCCGGCACGATCATGGCCTATGCCGGTGTCGGCCGCCCCGATACCCGCGCCGACATGGTTGCCTATCTCAACTCGCTCGCCGACGCGCCCAAGCCGCTGCCCAAGCCCTGAGCGACAGCGCACCGACGGTCACGCTTCTTTGAAGCCGGGCGCACCGCCCGGCTTTTTCTTTGCCGGCCCGGCGCTTGCGCCGGTCACGGTGTTGCCGCCACGATGATGTGCGATGTTGCGCCTGCCGACAGGGCGGGCCAGATGAAACCGGGCGATTCGGACGCCCCGCCATCGACGAGGAGACGCGACACGATGACGATCCGCATGACGCGCCGGCGGGTTCTGGAAGGGGCTGCTCTCCTCGCGGGCGGCGCGGTGCTGCCGGGCCTGGGAGGACGCGCGATCGCGCAAGGCGTCGAGACGCATGGTCTCTCGACCTTCGGCGAACTCGGACTCCCCGCCGATTTTCCGCATTTTCCCTACGTGAACCCCAAGGCGCCGAAGGGCGGCACGCTCACCGTCCAGATCAAGCGCGCCAGCGGCAACCAGAGCTTCGACACCTTCAACACGCTCAACACCTTCGTGCTGCAGGGCGACGGCGCGGCCGGCATGGATTCCTGCTTCGACAGCCTGATGTCGGGCTCGGGCGACGAGCCAGGCACGCTCTATGGCCTGCTGGCCAAGAGCGTCGCGGTTTCGGCGGACAGGCTGACCTACCGGTTCCGGCTGCGGCCGGAGGCCCGCTTCCATGACGGCAGCCGCGTCAGCGCCCGCGACGTCGCCTTCAGCATGAACCTGCTGAAGAGCAAGGGGCACCCCTCCTACCGTCTGATGCTGAACGAGCTCGCCTCCGCCACAGCCGAGAGCGACGACATCTTCGTCGCCCAGCTGACGCCCAAGCGCAGCCGCGATCTGCACCTGATCGTCGCCGGGCTGCCGGTCTTCTCGGAGAAATACTGGTCGACCCGCAATTTCGAGGCCTCGACGCTGGAGGCGCCGCTCGGCTCGGGCCCCTACAAGGTCGGACGCTTCGAACAGGGCCGCTTCATCGAGTTCGAGCGCGTGGCGGACTACTGGGGGCGCGACCTGCCGGTGAATATCGGCGTCAACAATTTCGACCGGGTGCGCTGGGAGTACTTCCGCGACCGGCAGGTGGCGTTCGAGGCCTTCAAGAGCGGCGTCATCACCTTCCAGGAGGAGTTCACCTCCCGCATCTGGGCGACGGGCTACGACTTCCCTGCCCTGCATGAGGGCAAGGTCAAGAAGGAGAGCCTGCCGAAGACCGACCCGACGGGCTCGCAGGGCTGGATCTTCAACCTGCGCCGCGAGAAATTCGCCGATCCGCGCATCCGCGAGGCGCTCGGGCTGTGCTTCGATTTCGAATGGACGAACAAGAACATCATGTTCTCGTCCTTCGCCCGGATGACCTCCTATTTCGAGAACTCGGATTCGAAGGCAGCCGGCCTGCCTTCGCCCGCGGAACTCAAGCTGCTCGAGCCCTTCCGCGGCAATGGTTCCCGACGAGGTCTTCGGCGAGCCCTTCCTGCCGCCGGTCTCGGACGGCTCCGGCAGCGACCGCGCCCTGCTGCGCCGCGCCGACGAGATGTTCCGTGCCGCCGGCTGCAAGCGCGACGGCAATGTGCTGAAGCTGCCGAACGGCCAGCCCTTCGAGATCGAGTTCCTCGATTCGCAGGGCGCGCTGCAGCCCCATACCCAGCCCTTCCAGGCCAATCTGAAGCGGCTCGGCATCACCGCGACCTCGCGGATCGTCGATGGCGCGCAATATCAGCGCCGCCTCGACGAGTTCGATTTCGACATCATCAGCCGGGCGCTCGGCGGCAGCGCCATTCCCAGCGACAGCCTGCGCATCGTCTATGGCTCGGAGGCCGCGAAGACGCGCGGCTCGCGCAATGTCGGCGGCGTCAGCCACCCGGCCATCGACGCGATGATCGAGGCGGTCGGCCAGGCCGACAGCTATGCCGAGGTCGTCGTCGCGGCCAAATGCCTCGACCGCATCCTGCGCGCCGGCCGCTACTGGATCCCGATGTGGTGGAATCCCACCGAGTGGCTAGCCTATTGGGACATGTTCGACCGCCCGCAGACCAAGCCGAAATTCGGCTCGGGCGCGCCGGGAATCTGGTGGTACGACGCCGACAAGGCGAAGCGGATCGGGAAGGCTTAAGCCGGCATGCTGAGCTATATTGCGCGCCGCATCGCCCTGATGGTGCCGACCCTGTTCGGCATCCTGCTGATCTCCTTCGTGATCGTGCAGTTCGCTCCGGGCGGGCCGGTGGAACGGGTCATCTCGCAGCTGCAGAACCCCAATAGCGGCGGCGCGGCCGATCGCGTCGGTGGTGGCTCAGGCGGCGATGCCGGCGCGCAGGCAGCCGGCGACGCCGGCTCCGCCTATCGCGGCGCACAGGGCCTCGACCCGGCCTTCATCAAGGAGCTCGAGAAACAGTTCGGCTTCGACAAGCCGGCGCATGAGCGCTTCCTGAAGATGCTCGGCGACTATGTGCGGTTCGATTTCGGCCGCAGCTATTTCCGTGACGCGCCGGTGTTGCAGTTGATCAAGGAGAAGCTGCCGGTCTCTATCTCGCTCGGGCTGTGGATGACGCTGCTGTCGTATGCGATCTCGATCCCGCTCGGCATCCGCAAGGCGGTGAAGGACGGGTCGCGCTTCGACACCTGGACGAGCGCTGTCGTCATCGTCGGCTATGCGATCCCGGGCTTTCTCTTCGCGATCCTGCTGATCGTGCTCTTCGCGGGCGGCTCGTTCTGGCAGATCTTCCCGCTGCGCGGGCTCACCTCCGACAATTTCGCGCAGCTCAGCCTGACGGGCAAAATCCTCGATTATCTCTGGCACATCGCCCTGCCGGTGACGGCAATGGCGCTCGGCGCCTTCGCGACCTCGACGCTTTTGACCAAGAACTCCTTCCTCGACGAGATCCGCAAGCAATACGTCCTGACCGCGCGGATGAAGGGACTGTCCGAGCGTGGCGTGCTCTACGGACATGTCTTCCGCAATGCGATGCTGATCGTGATCGCAGGCTTTCCCGGCGCCTTCGTCGGCGCCCTCTTCGCCGGCTCGCTGCTGATCGAGACGATCTTCTCCCTCGACGGGCTGGGGCTTCTCTCCTTCGAGGCGATCGTCAACCGCGACTATCCGGTCGTCTTCGCCAATCTCTACATCTTCTCGCTGATCGGCCTGTTCGTGCACCTCATCACCGACCTCACCTATACCTGGGTCGATCCCCGCATCGATTTCGAGACGCGGGAGACCTGAGATGAGCGACACGCTGATCGCCCCGCCCCCCGCGACCCTGCGTGGCGAGGCGCCGCTGGCCCCGGCCGAAGCCGCCCAGGGCTGGCTCAAGCTCTCGCCGATCAACCGGCGCAGGCTCAACAACTTCAAGGCCAACCGGCGCGGCTGGTGGTCGCTCTGGATCTTCCTGACCCTGTTCGTGCTGTCGCTCTTCGCCGAGTTCCTCGCCAACGACCGGCCGCTCATCGTGCGCTACAAAGGCGAGTGGCTGTTTCCGGTCGCGGTGAACTATCCGGAAGAGAAGTTCGGCGGCTTCCTCGCCACGACGGACTATCGCGACCCCGTCATCGCCAAGGAGATCGGCGCCAACGGCTTTTCGGTCTGGCCGCCGATCCGCTACAGCTACCGCACGCACAACCTCGACCTGCCGGTCCCTGCGCCGGCGCCGCCGACCTGGATGCTCAAGGACGAGCAGTGCAAGGGCATCGCGGAGCGGACCGGCGGGACAGGCTGCCGCGACATCGAGTGGAACTGGCTCGGCACCGACGACCAGGGCCGCGACGTCGTCGCCCGGCTGATCTACGGTTTCCGCATCTCGATCCTGTTCGGGCTGATCCTGTGTGGGATCTCCTCGGTCATCGGCATCACGGCCGGCGCGATCCAGGGCTATTTCGGTGGCTGGACCGACCTCATCTTCCAGCGCGTGATCGAGATCTGGACCTCGATCCCGGCGCTCTACCTGCTGATCATCGTGGCCGCGATCATCACGCCAAGCTTCTTCGTGCTGCTCGGCATCCTGCTCCTGTTCTCCTGGGTCGCACTGGTCGGCGTGGTCAGGGCCGAGTTCCTGAGGGCACGCAATTTCGAATATGTCCGCGCGGCGCGGGCGCTCGGGCTCTCCAACCGCGCCATCATGGTCAAGCATCTGCTGCCCAATGCGATGGTGGCGACGCTGACCTTCCTGCCCTTCATCCTGAACGGCTCGATCACGACCCTGACCTCGCTCGACTTCCTCGGCTTCGGCCTGCCGCCCGGCTCGCCCTCGCTCGGAGAGCTCCTGGCGCAGGGCAAATCCAACCTGCAGGCCCCCTGGCTCGGCCTCTCGGGCTTCGTCGTGATCGCGCTGATGCTCTCGCTGCTGATCTTCATCGGCGAAGCGGTGCGGGATGCGTTCGACCCGCGGAAGACGTTTGCGTGAAGGCTGTGGTATGATGGTCGCCGTCAGGAGCGAGCGATGAACAGGATCGTCAGGGAGCACTATCCGGTGGAGCGCCTGCCCGAGGATCTGCGGGCAGAACTTGGGCTTGCCCAGACGGCCCGGGTCGTTATCGAGACGGAAGACGCTCCATTGAGGCGCGCCGCGAGGGCGGCCGCCATTGCAGAACTGCTTGAGCATCGCAGTAAGTTGGCACCATCCGCCAATGATTCAGTGGAGCGCGTACGCAAGCTTCGCGATGAGTGGGATGGCTGACAGCAGCGATGGGGCTCATCTATCTCGACGCATGCGCGCTTATCGATGCGAGAGAAAAGTCCACGCCAGAAAGCCAAGCTTTGGTCAACCTGATCGCGCAGGCATCCGGCGCTGACACCCCGTTCATTACAAGCGACCTATCCCTTGTTGAGGTCCTTGCCAAACCAATCCAAGGTCTGATGGACCAAACTCCAGAACGAGAGAATCCGACAAAACGTGCGGATCATGACTGGTACTTGGGCAACCTGATACCCGATGGCTTGCTTTTCCGAACGAGGCCCTTGCACCGGGACATCCTGCTTCAAGCTGCCATTATGCGCGCGCGAAACCCATCTCTGAAAAACGCCCGACGCCATTCATGCTGCGACGGCCTATCACTTCGGCTGCACGCATTTTGTGACGGGAGATACCAGATTGATGAGAAGCATCGAACGCGATGACGCTTGGCTCCACTCCCCCCGCAGATTCAGTTTTGTCCAGTTGACGGTTGCGGCCCTCGACACATTGAGAACCGAGCTCAGTTAGTGACCCCCTCCCCCCTCCTCTCCGTCCAGGATCTCTCCGTCGCCTTCCGCCAGGGGGGGCGCGAGACGCTCGCAGTCGACCGGGTGTCCTTCGATCTCGCCAAGGGCGAGACGCTCGCGATTGTCGGCGAGTCCGGCTCGGGCAAGTCGGTCTCGGCGCTGTCGATCCTGAAACTGCTGAACTATCCGGCAGCGCACCACCCCTCGGGGAGGGTGATGTTCGATGGCCAGGACCTCATCGCCGCCGACGAGGACGCGATGCGCAAGGTGCGCGGCAACGACATCACCATGGTGTTCCAGGAGCCGATGACCTCGCTCAACCCGCTGCACACGATCCAGCGGCAGATCGGCGAGATCCTCGAGCTTCACAAGGGTCTGCGCGGCGACGCCGCGCGGGCCCGCACACTCGAACTGCTGGAACTGGTCGGCATTCGCGACGCTGAAAGCCGGCTCGATGCCTATCCGCACCAGCTTTCCGGCGGCCAGCGCCAGCGCGTGATGATCGCGATGGCCCTCGCCAATGAGCCTCACCTCCTGATCGCCGACGAGCCGACCACGGCGCTCGACGTGACCGTGCAGGCGCAGATCCTGAAGCTGCTCAAGGATCTGCAGACGCGGCTGGGCATGGCGATGCTGTTCATCACCCATGATCTCGGCATCGTCCGCCGCATCGCCGACCGGGTCTGCGTGATGCTGAAGGGCCAGATCATCGAGCAGGGACCGGTGGCCGAGATCTTCGGCAACCCGCAGCACGCCTATACCAGGCGCCTGATCGCGGCCGAGCCGACCGGGTGCCCCGCCCCGGTCGCAGATGACGCGGCGACGCTGGTCGAGGCCGGGCCGATCAAGGTCTGGTTCCCGATCAAAAGCGGCTTCCTGCGCCGGACCACGGGTCACGTGAAGGCTGTCGACGGCATCTCGGTGAGCGTGCGCGAAGGCGAGACACTGGGCGTCGTCGGCGAATCCGGCTCGGGCAAGACGACGCTCGGCCTCGCCATCCTCAGGCTGATTTCATCGGAGGGGCCGATCCTGTTCCTGGGCGACCGGATCGACGGGCTTTCGGCTTCGCAGGTCCGGCCGAAGCGCAAGGATCTGCAGGTCGTCTTCCAGGATCCTTACGGATCGCTCTCGCCACGCATGTCGGTGGCCGAGATCGTGGCCGAGGGCCTGACCGTCCAGGCGAAGCAGCAGAGCTATGCGCAGCGCCGCGAGGTGGTGGCGCAGGCGCTGAGCGATGTCGGCCTCGATCCCTCGGCCATGGACCGCTACCCGCACGAGTTCTCGGGCGGGCAGCGCCAGCGCATCGCGATCGCCCGGGCGATGGCGCTCGATCCCAAGTTCGTCGTGCTGGACGAGCCGACCTCGGCGCTCGACATGTCGGTTCAGGTGCAGATCGTCGCGCTGCTGCGCGACCTGCAGGCGAGGCGCAAGCTGGGCTATCTCTTCATCAGCCACGACCTCAAGGTCGTCCGGGCCATGGCCCACCGGGTGCTCGTGATGCAGAACGGCAAGGTCGTCGAAGAGGGGCCGGCCGAGGCGATCTTCTCGCGGCCGCGCGAGGCCTATACCCAGGCCCTGCTCGCCGCGGCGCTCAATCTCGAACCGGCCGGCGCCGCCGCGGTGAGGGATTGAGCATGGCGCGCGCCATCCTGATCGTGCTCGATTCCGTCGGCTGCGGCGGGGCGGAGGATGCGGCTGCCTATGGCGATGCCGGCTCCGATACGCTCGGCCACATCGCCGCCGCCTGCGCAGCGGGAGCCGGTGACCGCGCCGGTCTTCGCAGCGGGCCGCTCGCCCTGCCCCATCTCGTGCGCCTGGGGCTCGCCCATGCCTGTGAGGCCTCGACCGGGATCGCTCTGGCGGGCGCAGCCAAGCCTACAAGGCCGGCGGGGCGCCATGGCTATGGCGTCGAGCGTAGCCAGGGCAAGGACACGCCCTCAGGCCATTGGGAGATCGCCGGCTGCCCCGTGCCCTTCGCCTGGGGCTACTTCACCGATCTGGAGAACTCCTTCCCCGGCGAGCTGGTAGCCGCGATCATTCGTGACGGCGGCCTGCCCGGCATCCTCGGCAATCGGCATGCCTCGGGCACGGCGATCATCGACGACCTCGCCGTGGAGCACATCGCGACCGGCAAGCCCATCTGCTACACCTCCGTCGATTCCGTGCTTCAGATCGCTGCGCATGAACAGCATTTCGGGCTGGAGCGGCTCTATGCCCTCTGTCGGACGGTGCGGGGACTGGTCGATCCGCTGCGGATCGGACGCGTGATCGCGCGGCCCTTCGTCGGCAGCCCAGAGACGGGCTTCACCCGCACCGGCAATCGCAAGGACTTCGCCATTCCGCCGCCAGATGAAACCATCCTGGACCGGCTCGCGGCGCAGGGACGGCCCGTCGTCACCGTCGGGAAGATCGGCGACATCTTCGCGCATCGCGCCACCGGACAGGAGATCAAGCCCTTCGGGAACGCCGCGATGTTTGAAGCCGCGCTGGCCGCCTGGTCGGACCTGCCGGACGGTGGATTCTGCTTCGTGAACCTCGTCGATTTCGACACCGAGTTCGGGCATCGTCGCGACGTGCCGGGCTATGCAGCAGCGCTCGAAGCCTTCGATGCGATGATTCCGCGGCTCGAAGCGGCGCTGCGCCCCGGCGATCTGGCTGTGCTGACGGCCGACCATGGCAACGACCCGACCTGGCCGGGCACCGACCACACGCGCGAGCATGTGCCGATCCTTGCCTTCGGTCCGGGCATCGCGCCCGAGCCGCTGGGCCGGCGTGAGAGCTTCGCTGACATTGCCGCGACCCTCGGCCACTGGCTCGGCCTCGGCCAGGTTGGCCCCGGCCGCGGCTGGTAGGGCTCAGGCTGCCGCCACGCGCCCGCAGAAATCCGCCACCTCGGTCCGGATTTCCCGCGTATGGGTCGCGAGGGCCTCGGCGGAGTCCTGGACCTGTCGCGCCGCGTGATGGGCGCTCTCGGTCATCGCCTCGAAGCTTCCGACGATGTCGGCGCTGCGCCTCGCGCCCTCGAAGGACATCCTGACCTGATGCGCGATCTCGCCGGTCGCCTGCCCCTGCTGCTGCACGGACACCGAGATCGCCTCCGCCACGCGCTCGACGTCGCCGATGGCCGTCACAATGTCGCGGATCGCCTTGAGCGAGCGCTGCGAGGCGTCCTGCATCGCGCCGATCTGCGCCGAGACCTCATCGGTGGCCTTGGCGGTCTGGGCCGAGAGGGTCTTCACCTCGCCGGCAACCACGGCAAAGCCACGCCCCATTTCGCCGGCCCGCGCCGCCTCGATCGTCGCGTTCAGCGCGAGAAGGCTGGTCTGCGCCGCGATGCTGCGGATCAGCTCGACCACCGCCCCGACATTCTCGCTGTTGCGGGCCAGCACCTCGATCTCGCTGCTCGCCCTGCGGGCCAGTTCGGCGGCCGTCGCCGTGCCATGCGCGGCATGGGCCACGCTGCGGCCGATCTCGCCGATCGACATGGCAAGCTCGTCGCTGGCGGCGGAAAGGTGATCGATGCTGAGCAGCGTTTCAGAGGTCGCGTCGGACACCACGACCGTGTGGCTGCGGGCCTCATCCGAGGTCGTGGTGAGCGCCACGGCCTCTCCCTGCATCACGCCCGCGGCGCCGTCGAGCACCGCCATTTCCTCCTCCATCCGCGCTCGGAAGACCGCGACGGTCTGGCGCAGCAGCTCGGAGCGTCGCGCGATCTCCTCGCCCAGCTGCTTCTCCCGCTCCGCCGCCAGCCGCTCGCGCTCGGCATTGTCGCGGGCCTTGGCGAGGCTGTCCTCGTTCATCGCGAACATGCGCTCCATCATCACCGCGACCATGGTGAGGAAGGAGGTTTCGATGACGACGATGGCGGCATGCAGCAACACCCGCATCAGGCTGCCGCCCTGGTAGAAGACGGCCGCGGGAAGCAGATATTGCAGGATCAGATGATGGACGGCCGTCAGCGCCGCCCCGAGCACGATCGGGCGCCAGTCGCAGAAGCCCGCCAGCAGCGCCAGCACGGCGAAATAGTACATGTGCATGTCGGGCTGCCAGGGATGCCCGGCCAGGCTCGCCACCATGAGCGAGACCTGCGCGATCAGCACGATCGCGAGCGCGAGTTGCGTGACGATGGCGGCGCCGCGGCCGGCATAGAGCAGCAGCGCCGCCGCGGCCATGGCGAAGGCCAGTGCGGTCGGCAGCCAGGCCGAGCGCCCGAGCATGAGCTCAATCAGCAGCAGCAGCGGCACATGCAGGAAGGCAAGCCCGAGCAGCACGCAGGCCACGCGACGGCGAACAAAATCGAGCGTCCAGCTCATCACGCGGACCGATCGTCGGCGGGAGCGTCGAGACAGCCGGCCAGACCGGCCAGCGCTACCAGCAGCAGCGCGCCGCGTGGGCGGCTCACGGTGCCCTCGTCCGGCGGAGCGACGACGACGACATAGGGCGCGCGGCCCGGCCGCAGGACGCGATGCCCGGCCGCCAGAGAGTGCGCGAGCGCGTCCTGACCCGTTGTCCAGGGCGGAAAGAGGATCGCGACCGGTGTTCGCGTGTCGGGCGCCGCCTGCGGGAGCGCCGCTATGATCGCCAGTGGGCTAGCGAGGGCGACGAGCATCAATGCGATACGGTCGCGGCCGGACAGAGCGCGCGACAGACGGGGGCGCGATAACGCAGTCGAATGCATGAAGAACCCGAACGCTGGACGACTGTCCGCAGGCCCCCCCAGCAGACCCCGATATCAGCGCAGATTCAGGTTAAGGGATCGCTTACGCCAGGGGGCTCGCCGCGGGGCGCCGACCCATCCGGGACTCAGCGCGCGAGACGGTCCTTGATGCGGCGCATCAGCCCGTCGCGAACCTCGCGATAGGCGTTCATCACCTGGTCCCGTGAGCCCTGGACGGCGGTCGGATCGACCGTGGGCCAGTACTCGACCTCGGCGGCAACGGTGCGGGTCAGATCGAGGGCGCGGTGATGCGCCTCGGGCGAGAGCGAGACGATGAGGTCGAAGTTGAGACCCTCCCACTCCTCCAGTTCCTCGATCGATTTCGGCTTGTGCTTGTGGGCGTCGATGCCGATCTCGTCGAGGGCGGCGAGAGCAAAGGCATCGACCTCGCCCCGGCGCGCGCCGGCTGACTGGACATAGACCGATTTGCCGAAGAAATGCTTGGCCATCGCCTCCGCCATCGGTGAGCGAACTGCGTTGTGCGCGCACATGAAGAGCACGCTCTGAACCTTTCGCGATGCGGGGGGCTCCAAGCCTCAGCCCTTCCAGTGCAGCGCGTAGATCAGGGTGAAGAGCCTCCTCGCGGTGTCGAAGTCGATCTCGACCTTGCCCGCGAGGCGCTCGACGAGGATGCCGGCGGCTTCGTCGTGCAGGCCGCGCCGGCCCATGTCGATGGCCTCGATCTGCGAGGGTGTGGCAGTACGGATGGCGGCGTAATAGCTCTCGCAGACCATCGCATAATCCTTGACGATGCTGCGAAAGGGCGTGAGCGAGAGATGATGCGTGATCACGGGCGCGCCATCCGCCTCCCGGATCTCGAAGACGAGCCTGCGCTCGACCATGGCGAGATGGGCGAGATAGGGCCCGCCCTCATGGCCGGGGAGAACGAAGCGGTTGCGCTCGATCAGGTCGTAGATCGCGACGGCCCGCTCATGCTCCTGATCGGCCGAGCCGCCCCCCAGCGACGAAGGATCCAGCGTCACGCCGACGAGGCACTGCTTCGCGGGTGTCTCGGCCTGGGGCATCGGTCCCTCCGGTTCCGCCATGGCGGTCTGCCGCTCCGAGGCGCGCGCTCAGAGATTCAGCCTGATCGTCACGGAACGTCCATGCGCGTGCAAGCCCTCCGCCTCCGCGAGCGCGGTGGCCGCCGGCGCGAGCGCGCGCAGGGAATCGGGGCCGCATTTCAGCAGCGATGTCCGCTTCATGAAGTCGAGCACGCCGAGCCCAGAGGAGAAGCGGGCGGAGCGGGCTGTTGGCAGCACATGGTTGGGTCCGCCGACATAGTCGCCGATGGCCTCGGGTGTATGGCCGCCGAGGAAGATGGCGCCGGCGTTGCGGATCAGCCCGGACAGGCGCTCCGGCTCTGCCGTCATGATCTCGAGATGCTCGGGAGCCATCCGGTCGATCAGCGGCACGGCCGCCTCCAGATCGGCGACGAGCAGGATCGCACCGAAATCCGCCCAGCTCCTGCCCGCGATGGCCGCCCGCGGCAGCGTGCGCAGCTGCGCCTCCACGGCCTGCTCGACCTGCTCCGCCAGGGCCGCATCGTCCGTCATCAGGATCGACTGGGCCGAGACGTCGTGTTCGGCCTGGGCCAGGAGATCGGCCGCGATCCAGTCCGGATTGGCGGTGCCGTCGGCGACGATCAGCACCTCGGACGGGCCGGCGATCATGTCGATGCCGACCTGGCCGAAGACCCGGCGCTTGGCGGCGGCGACATAGGCGTTGCCGGGACCGACGATCTTGGAGACCGGCGCGATGGTCGCCGTGCCATAGGCCAGGGCCGCCACAGCCTGCGCTCCGCCGATGCGGTAGATCTCGTCGACGCCGGCCAGGCGCGCCGCGGCGAGAACGAGGGGGTTCGTCTCGCCCCGCGGCGTCGGCGCCACCATCACCACCCGGTCCACGCCCGCCACCTTGGCCGGCACGGCGTTCATCAGCACGGATGAGGGATAGCTCGCGGTGCCGCCGGGCACATAGAGGCCGACAGCCTCGACGGCGCTCCAGCGCCAGCCGCTTTCAACGCCCGCCGCATCGGTGAACCAGGCATCCTCTGGCTTCTGGCGAGCGTGATAGGCCTCGATGCGGTCGCGCGCGGTTTCGAGGGCCTGGATCTGCGCCGGCGAACAGGCCGCGACGGCGGCGTCGATCTCGGCGGCCGGCACGCGCAACGTCCCAGCCGTCAGTGCCAGATCGTCGAAGCGATGGGTGTAGTCGATCACCGCCGCATCGCCGCGTTCGCGGACCTCGGCAATGATGTCGGCCACGACGCGATCGACCTCTTCGGAGACCTCGCGTTTGGCCGACAGCAGGTCCCGGAACGCGCTTTCGAAATCGGCGGTGCTGTCGTCGAGCCTGATCGGCATCGCTGTCCCCGGAGGTGCTGGTCGGATGGGTGGTTCGCGGGCGGGATGAAAGGCGGCGGATCAGGGGCCGTCAGGATGCTCGGGCTTGGCCAGGGCTTCCCAGACCGGGCCGAGATCCTTCATCTGCGCCTCGACGCATTCCACGGTGAGGCGGATCGCGGCGCCGTCCGAAAAATGCAGCGTGACATCGCCCTCCGGACCTTCGCTGCCGCTGAAGGCAATGGCCAGCAGGCTCAGCACGCGGTCGGGGAGCTGCTTGTCGATGCCGGTGCTGCGCACGGCGAGGACACGGTCGAAATGGATTGCCGTCAGCCGGCGCCTGTACTGGCCGCGCGGCGCGCCCTCCCAGTCGAAGCGGCGGGCGGCCAGCGCAAAGCGCTTGTCGGCCGGCAGCCAGACGATGTCCGCCACCTTCAGGACGGCGTCCTGCAGGTGGGCCGACATCACGGCGAGGTCATCGGCATCGAGCGCGATGAGCTTCAGGGGGTCTGCGGCATCGTCCGACATGGCGTGTGTTCTGGCGGTGCCGCTCGCGCGCGTCAACCGCTCAGGCGCTCGACCTGCGCCCCGCAGCGCGTCAGCTTCGCTTCCAGCGCCTCGAAGCCGCGGTCGAGATGGTAGACGCGGTTGATGGTGGTCTCGCCCTCGGCAGCCAGGCCGGCGATGACGAGCGAGACCGAGGCACGCAGATCAGTTGCCATCACGGGGGCGCCGGTCAGCTTCGCCACGCCTTCGACATGGGCCGCGTCGCCCTCGAGCCGGATCTTCGCGCCGAGGCGCGCCAGTTCCTGCACATGCATGAAGCGGTTCTCGAAGATCGTCTCGCGGATGCGCGACGTGCCCTTCGCCCGGGTCATCAGCGCCATGAACTGGGCCTGGAGATCGGTCGGGAAGCCGGGGAAGGGATCGGTCGCGATATCGACCGCTTCCAGCGGCTGGCCATTGCGGCGGACGCGGATGCCCTCATTGGTCGAGGAGATGTCGACGCCCGCCTGGACCAGCACGTCCAATGCAGACTGCAGCAATTCGGGCCGGGCGCCCTCGAGCAGGACGTCGCCCCCCGTCATGGCAACCGCCATCGCATAGGTGCCGGCCTCGATCCGGTCCGGCAGGACGGCGTGATGGGCACCGCCGAGGCGCGCGACGCCCGTGACCACGATCCGGCTGGTGCCGGCGCCCTCGATCTTCGCCCCCATCTTCGACAGGCAGGCGGCGAGGTCGGCGATCTCAGGCTCGCGGGCGGCGTTCTCGATCACCGTCGTTCCCTGGGCGAGGACCGCGGCCATGAGCGCGGTATGGGTGCCGCCGACCGTCACCTTCGGGAAAACGATCTCGGCGCCCCGCAGGCCGCGCGGGGCGCGGGCGATGGCATAGCCGTTCTCGATCTCGATCTCGGCACCCAGCCGCTCCAGCGCCATCAGCAGCAGATCGACCGGGCGCGTGCCGATGGCGCAGCCGCCGGGCAGGGACACCTTCGCCTCGCCCATGCGGGCCAGGATCGGCGCGATGACCCAGAAGCTCGCGCGCATCGTCGAGACGAGTTCGTAGGGCGCGCAGGTGTCGACGATCTGCCTTGCGGTCAGCGCGATGGTCTGGCCCGTCTCAGCCGACTGACCGATACGCTTGCCCGCGATCGAGCGATCGACGCCGTGATTGGAGAGGATGCGCGACAGCGCGCTGACGTCGGAGAGGCGCGGCACATTGGCGAGCGTCAGCGTCTCGTCGGTGAGCAGGCTCGCGATCATCAGCGGCAGGGCGGCGTTCTTGGCGCCGGAGATCGGAATGGCGCCGTCGAGGCGCTGACCGCCGGTGATGCGGATCTTGTCCATCGTCAGGTCCTGTGAGCCCCGGCAGGCGCCGGAGGCGAGGAATTCGGTATCAGGACCGGTCTGGATCGGCCTGGGTTTGCGGCGCTTCGTCGGCCTCTACGGCCGCCCCTTCCGCTCGACGGGCTCGGGCCTGGGCCTTGCGGCGCTTCAGGTTCTCCCGAAGGGCGGCGGCAAGGCGCGCCCGCTTCTCGTCTTCTGCGGATGTCTGGCGGTTCACGGCAACGACTCGGCAACCGGGTTCAACGCTCGCATCGCGGCGAAATCGCGGCGCATCGTTAGCCGCATCGCCTTGTTTCGACAAGCGCCGCGGCGGCGCGGCACGCGGCTTGCCAACGCCAAGACATCGATCCGCAGGCGTGCCATTCCGATACAATTCGAACAGTAGACGCCCTGACGTTAGGTAATATTGGTTAACAAGATTAACCATCTGCCCGGGTTTTCATTTACAGTTTGTTAACTTCGCGTAGCTTGGCCGCATGGCGCTCCTCGAAGGCGGTACGGGATCAACAGCATGTTCCAGTCGATTGCTTCGGTCATGAATGCCACGCCCACAGCTGTTCTCGACAGCTGCGAGGTCATCGATGCGATCCGTCATCGGGCGGGCTTCCTTCCCGAGACGCAGCTCTCCTACGAACCCGAGATCAAGACGCTCTGGGTCACGATCCGGCCCGAGTTGAAGCCGGTCTTCACGCTGCAGCTGCTCGACAGCCTGGTGAAAATCCAGAGCGCGATCATGGCGCTGTGGGGCGCTCCGGAACAGTATCACCGCGCGCCGGTGCGGTTCCTGGCGTTCCGCGGCACGGGTCCGTTCTTCACGCTCGGCGGCGATCTCGACTTCTATCTGTCTGGACTGCCTGGCCAAGAACGACCGTGCGGCCCTGGCCGAATACGCCCGTCTCTCGGCCGCCGGGGCGGTGATGAATGCGAGCGGGCTGAACGGCCTCGTGGTGACGCTCTCGACGATCCACGCCAAGGCGATCGGTGGCGGAATCGACGCGCCGCGCTCCTGCAACGTGATGATCGCGGAGGAGCAGGCGTCGTTCGTCTACCCGGAAATCAAGTTCAACCACTTCCCGATCACCGCCGTCGCGATCCTCTCGCGCCGGATGGGGGCGCGCGCCGCCGAGCGCATGCTGATGTCGGGCGAGGAGATGAGCGCGCAGGCCTTCATGGAGGCGGGCGGGCTCGAGGCCGTGGTGCCGACCGGCACAGGCGAGGCCTGGATCCGCAAATACGCGCAGGATTCGCTGCCGATGCACGCGGCCAAGACGGCGCTGTTCTCTGCCTTCAACCGCCGCGCCGGCGACCTGCAGGCCGAACTCGAGCAACTCGGCCAGATCTGGACCGACTGCATGCTGCGGCTGAACCCGAGTGCGATCTCCAAGCTCCAGCGCATCGCGCAGACGCAGGATCGCATGCTGGCGCGCATGTATCAGCGCCCGGCGACGACGCCGGACCTGCAGCTCGCCTTCTGACCGCCGGCGCGTCGCGATCAATGCTTCGCGGCTGCAACACCAAACATTTACCTCTGAGCCTCTAAAACTTTAAAGCGGGAGATATAGGCGGGCGCCACGAGCAAGGCGCATCAGCGACCGGCGGGACGGGATGAGATGGCGGGCGCGCTGAAGGATTGGTGGAACGCCAGACTGCGTCGTCCCGGCGAGGACTTCGATCAGCCCAGCTATGCGCTGCTGGTCAGCTCGCTGTTTTCCTCGCCCGCCTCGATCATTCCCGGCGGCGTCGCCGGCATCCTGACGCCCTTCCTGTGCTGGATCTCGACCGGCCTCGTCGTCTTCGAAGCCCTGACGATCCTCGTCGCACTCATCGTGCTGCTGCGGCTGGCGACCTTCGTTTCCTACCGGCGAACCGATCATTCGCGCGACGGCTATGACGAGACGCGGCGTTGGGATCGCGACTATTTCCTCGGCGCGACTGCCTTCAGCGCCGTGCTCGGCTACAGCTGCTATGCGGCGCTCGCACAGACCGACGATCCGGCCGCCCACATCACCTCGGTCTCGTCGACGATCGCGATCGCCTCTGGCTATGTCTCGCGCAACGCCGGCCGGCCCAAATTCGTCGCCGTTCAGCTGCTGACCTTCTGCGTGCCGATGGCCTTCGGCCTGATCCAGGCGCACAACCCCTACTACCAGTATATCGGCTACTTCGCCTTCCTCTATGTGGCGGCCAACATCGCCATCACCAATTCGCTGCACCGCAATCTGCTGGCGCTGAGCGATGCGACCAAGCAGTCCAAGGCGCTGGCCTCCGCCCTGCACTCGCAGAACCTGACGCTGGACGCTGCGCTCAACACCATGATCCATGGGCTCGCGATGTTCGACCGCGACCTCAAGCTCGCCGTCAGCAACGCGCCCCATCTCGCGCTTTACGGCCTGCCGGAGACGCTCGCCCTGCCGGGCACGCCGATCACCGCGATCGCCCGCTTCCTGGTCGAGCGGCAGGTCGTCGCCGCCGGGCATCTGCGCGACCTCAAGGAGGCGCTGGCCGAGGTTCAGGCGACGCAGCAGACCACCAGCTGCGAAATCCAGACCCGGGCGGGGCGGGTCCTCGTCGTGACCTTCGCGCCCGCGGCCGAGGGCGGCGTGCTGATGTCGACCGAGGACGCGACCGAGCGCAAGGCGACCGAGGCCCGCATCGAGCAGATGGCCCGCTTCGACGAGCTCACCGGGCTGGCCAACCGCTTCGAGTACAACAGCAACATCTCGGAGGCCTTCGCGCGGCTCGACCGCACGGGCGAGCCCTTCGCGCTTCTCTATGTCGATCTCGACGGCTTCAAGCAGGTCAATGACAGCCTCGGCCACGACATCGGCGACCGCGTGCTGGTCGAGACGGCGGAGCGGCTGCGCGGCGCGATCCGCGGCAGCGATCTCCTGGCCCGCTTCGGCGGCGACGAGTTCCTGCTGATCCTGCCCGCCGCCAACCACCTCGTCGTCACCGCGATAGCCCAGCGTATGATCGACGCCATGACCAAGGCTTTCCGGCTGGACAACAAGACCGTCTATGTCACCGCCAGCATCGGCATCGCGATGGCGCCCGCCGACGGCGCGTCGCCTGCGGATCTGCTGCGTCACGCCGACACCGCGCTCTACAAGGCCAAGGCCGCCGGCCGCAACACGCTCATGTTCTTCGACCCGACGATGGCCGAGGAGATGACCGAGCGCCACGAGCTCGAGGTCGATCTGCGAAAGGCCTGCGAGGACGGCTCGCTCGAACTCTACTACCAGCCGATCATCGACCTGCGCACCGGCGAAGTGGTCTCGCGCGAGGCGCTGATGCGCTGGCGCCACCCCACACGCGGCATGGTGCCCGCCGGTCAGTTCATCCCGGTGGCCGAGCAGTCGGGCCTGATCGCGACCATCGGCGACTGGGCGATCCGGCAGGCCTGCAAGGATGCCGCGTCCTGGGAGAAGCATGTCGGTGTCTCGGTCAACATCTCGCCGCTGCAGTTCCGCGAGCCGCGGCGGATCGTCGAGACGGTCAAGAATGCCCTGATCGCGTCCAATCTCAGCTCGCAGCGCCTGACGCTCGAGGTCACGGAATCGCTGCTGATCGAGGACAACAAGACGACGCTGGGCGTCATCGACGAGCTGCGGATGCTGGGCGTGACCTTCGCCCTCGACGATTTCGGCACGGGCTATTCCTCGCTCGGCTATCTCTCGACCTATCCCTTCGCCCAGGTGAAAATCGACCAGAGCTTCACCCGCACCGTTCATTCGAGCGAGGCTTCCAAGGCGATCATCGAGGCCGTCTGCCAGCTGGCGCGGCGCCTCTCCATGAATGTCGTTGTCGAAGGGGTGGAGACGGAGCAGCAGCGCATCGCCGTGCAACTGCTCGGCGCGCAGCGGGCGCAGGGCTATTTCTTCGGCAAGCCGGCGCCGATGGCGAGCTTCGCCGAGAAGAGCCGCAACGTCGCCTAAGCCGCCCTGCCCCGTGGCGTTTCGGCGCGGACGGGGCGCGAAACGGCGGATGCCGCCGTTGCGGTCTTGATTCCGCTCCACCGACACCGCATCAGCGAGAGGTGGAATCGCTCCGGACATCGGGAGACAGCATGATCCGAACTGAAGACGGCTCATTTGCGCCCCTCGACAGGCAGGCGGCCGCTTGAGCGGGACCGCCTCCCCCACCCCGCCGGCGCCGCTGACGCCGGACCTCTGCGTCATCGGCGCCGGCACGGCCGGGCTGGCGGTCGCCACCGCCGCGGCCGCCTTCGGCGTGCCCGTCGTGCTGGTCGAGCGCGACCGGATGGGTGGAGAGACCGGCAGCAGCGCCATCGCCGCGCTCGCCAGTGCGGGCGCGCGCGCCCAGGCCATCCGCGACGCCGGACGCTTCGGCATCGTTGTGGCTGAGCCCGACATCCGCGACGCCGCCCTGCATGACCATGTGCAGCGCGTCCTCGCGGCCCGCCAGCCGAACGTCTCGGCCGAGCGCCTGACCGCGCTGGGGGCCACCGTGATCTCCGGCGAGGCCCGCTTCGTCAGCCGCAGCACGGTCGCCGTCGGCGATCAGACGATCCGGGCGCGGCGCTTCGTCGTCGCCACCGGCGCACGGGCCATCACGCCCGACATTCCCGGCCTCGCCGACCTCCCGGTGCTGACAGAGGCGAGCCTCGCCAGCCTCACGCGCAGGCCGGAGAGCCTGATCGTCATCGGCGGCAGCCCGGCGGCTGCAGCCATCGCGCAGGCGCTGGCGCGGCTGGGCAGCCGCGTCGCCCTGGTCGAGCCGGCAAGCCTGTTGCCCGGCGAGGACCCCGAGGCGGTCGCGATCCTGCGGCGCACGCTGCTGCGCGAGGGCGTCGGCCTCCATGAGAACCGAGCGATCCGGCGCGCGGAGGCCGCCAAAGGGGGCTTGCGCCTGGTGCTGGACGGCGACAGCCAGGAATCGGAGACGGTCATCGACGCGGGGCAGGTCCTGATCGCCGGCCCGCACCTCCCCGCGATCGAGAAGCTCGATCTCGAACTCGCCGGCATTGCTTCAGGCCCCACGGGCATCCGCGTCGATCGCGGGCTGCGGAGCACAAACCGCCGCGTCTATGCGATTGGCGACTGCGCGGCCGGCGCGGCGGGTGGGCCGACCGCAGCTGAGGAGCAGGCGCGGCTCGTGCTGCGCAATGCGCTGTTCCGGCAGGGCGGCCGCTTCGACCCGGCGGCGATCCCGCGCGTCACGGCGACCCAGCCGCCCATCGCCCATGTCGGGCTGAGCGAGGCGGAGGCGCAGCGGCAGGGCGAGATCCGGGTCCTGCGGTGGCCCTATGCGGAGAGCGACGCCGCCCAGGCCGACCGGACGACGGAAGGCTTCGTGAAGATCCTGACCGACGCCAAGGGCAAGCTCCTCGGGGCGACCGTGGTGGGGCCGCAGGCGGGCGAGTTGATCGCGAGCTGGGGGCTGGCGCTTGCGGCCGGGCGGACCGTGCAGGACATGGCCGCGCTGCCGATGCCGCAGCCTTCCCTGGCGGAGGTGTCGAAGCGCGCGGCGACCTCCTTCCTCACCCCGCTCGCCACCAAGCCCGGGCTGCGTCGCCTCATCGGCTGGCTGCGTCGGCTGGGCTAGGATCGGCGGTGATGCAGCCTCAACGACCGGACAATGAGTCGCTTTCCGTCAGCCTGCCGCGCGGGCTGACGCGGCTCGGCCTGTCGGCCAAGCTGCTCGTGCTGACGGTGCTGTTCGTCATGCTGGCGGAGGTGCTGATCTATCTGCCGTCCGTCGCCAATTTCCGGCGCAACTGGCTGAACGACCGGCTGGCGGCGGCCCAGGTGGCGGTCCTCGTCCTCGAGGGCGCTCCCGAGGACGGGCTGCCCGAGGGCAGCGAGAACCGGCTGCTGACGGGTGTCGGCGCGCGCGCGATCGCGGCCCGCGTCGGCGGGGCGCGGCGTCTGCTCAGCCTCGATTCAATGCCGCCCGCCGCGGTTTCGCGCACCGTGGACCTGCGCAGCATGGGCTGGTTCGGTGCCATCGGCGAAGCGCTGGAAACGCTCATCCTGCCGGCGCAGATGCCGATCCGCGTCATCGGCGGGGCGGTGGGTGGTGCCGATTTCGTCGAGATCGTCATCGACGAGGCGCCGCTGCGGCGGGCGATGCTCAAGTTTTCCGTCAACCTGCTGCTGATCTCGCTGATCATCTCGGGGCTGACGGCGGTCGCCGTCTATGTCGCGCTGAACTGGATGATCGTCGGGCCGATCCGCCAATTGGCGGCCAATGTCATGGAGTTCGAGATCGACCCTGAAAATCCGCACCGCATCATCGAGCCGACCCAGCGGGCCGACGAGATCGGCGAGGCGCAGCGCGCCCTGGCGCGGATGCAGATGACACTGGCGGGGGAACTTCGGACGAAGAAGCATCTCGCGGAGCTCGGGCTCGCCGTCAGCAAGATCAACCACGACCTGCGCAACATGCTGGCCGCCGCGCAGCTGATGTCGGACCGCCTGACCGAGACCCGCGACACCAAGATCAAGCGCTTCGCACCGCGGCTGATCGCGACGCTCGGCCGCGCCATCGATTTCTGCCAGGCGACGTTGGCCTATGGGCGCGCCGCCGAGGCGACGCCGGTGCTGCGGGAGGTCGCCCTGCGCCAGCTGGTGGCGGAACAGGCCGAGCTTCTCGGACTGGCCGAGGCGGCGCAGGTGAGCTTCAGCAACGAAGTTCCCGCCGAGCTGGTCGCCCCCTGCGATCCCGACCAGATGGCCCGCGTCCTGCTCAACCTGATGCGCAATTCGGTTCAGGCCCTCGCCCAGGCCGGCGCCGAACCGGGCGGACGGCCGCTGCTGGCGGTCCATGCGGCGCGCGACAACGGATCCGTCGTCCTGCGCGTCACCGACAATGGCCCCGGCGTGCCCGAGCGGGCTCGCGCCAACCTGTTCCAGGCCTTCCGCGGCTCGGTCACGCCTGGCGGCACCGGGCTCGGCCTCGCCATCGCCGCCGAGCTGGTGCGGCTGCATGGCGGCACGATCGCGCTGGAGCCCTCGGAGATCGGGGCGGTGTTCAAGGTGACGCTGCCGGCGCCGCGGATGGCGGCAGCCTGAGACGGCTACTGGCTCGCCCAGATGACGCGGGCCATGAAGGCGATCTCCGCCAGGGGCAGCACGCGGTCGCCATGCTCGGGATTGAGCGAGGCGAGCTCGACGGTCTTGGCGGTCTGCCGCTTGAGCTGCTTGGCCAGCACCTCGCCCTCGACGGTCTTGACGACGACGCGGTCGCCCCGGCGCACCGTCGCCGTCGGCGAGACGATGATGGTGTCGCCATCGCGATAGAGCGGCAGCATCGAATCGCCGGAAATCTCCAGCGCATAGGCCTTCTCATCGGCGACGCCGGGAAAGGCGACCTCCTCCCAGCCGGTACCGACGGGAAAGCCGCCATCGTCGAAGAAGCCGCCGGAACCCGCCTGGGCGAAGCCGATCAGCGGAATGGTGCGCGAGGGTCCCGCGCCGCGCCGCATCACGACGTTCATGAACTCGTCCAGCGAGGCCCCGGTCGCGGCCAGGATCTTCGCGATCGATTCGGTCGAGGGCCAGCGCTCGCGCCCGTCAGGCCCAATGCGCTTCGAGCGGTTGAAGGTCGTGGCGTCGAGCCCGGCCCTGCGCGCCAGGCCGGAGGCGGTGAAGCCATAGCGCTGGGCGAGAGAGTCGATCGCGCTCCAGATCTGGTCGTGGGAGAGCACCGCGCGCACCTCGCAGGGATGTTGCCTAGCCGGGGATGGAAATAGGAAATATCCCCTATCTCATGAGACATCAATCGGATTTCCGCTGCCTGTGGCGAGAAAAATTGGCGCGGCCCTGCGACAGCCGCTAAGCCCTCCGCAGCCATCATCCGCCGAGGTCACCCGTGCCGCTCATCTACAAGATCTGCCCTGCCAGCCTGTGGCGCGAGGCCGAAGCCGCAGGCCGTTTCGACGGGGCGCCGATCGACCTCGCCGATGGCTTCATCCACTTCTCGACCGGCGGCCAGCTTCGGGAGACGACGACGAAGCATTTTGCCGGCCAGAGCGATCTGCTCCTGATCGCCGTGGAGGGCGACACGCTCGGCACGGCGCTGCGCTACGAGCCGTCGCGGGGCGGCGCCCTGTTCCCGCATCTCTATGCGCCGCTCGATCCGCGCGTCGTTCGCTGGGTGGCGCCCCTGGCCCAGGGCAGCGATGGCGGCCCCGTCATTCCGGAGGACATCGCGTGATCGGCTCGCTCTTCAACCTCGCCCGCCCGCTGATCCACAAGATGGATGCCGAGACCGCGCATCGGCTGACGGTCGCGGCACTCGCCGCCGCGCCTTCGCTGCGGCCGGCCGCGGATGATCCGGCGCTGGCGACCGAGGCCTTCGGGCTGTCCTTCTCCAATCCGGTCGGTCTCGCGGCCGGCTTCGACAAGCACGCCGAGGCGGTGGACGGGGCGCTCGGCCTCGGCTTCGGCTTCGTCGAGGTCGGTGGCGTCACGCCCCTGCCCCAGCCCGGCAATCCCAAGCCGCGCGTCTTCCGGCTGGTCGAGGACGCCGCGGTGATCAACCGCTATGGCCTCAACAGCGACGGCATGGAGGCCGTGGCGCAGCGGCTGGCGGCCCGGCGGGCGCGGGGCGGCATCGTCGGCGTCAATCTCGGTGCCAACAAGGACTCGGCCGATCGCGCGGCGGATTATGCGGTGCTGACCCGCCGGCTGGCGCCGCTGACCGACTTCGTCACCGTCAATGTCTCTTCCCCCAACACACCTGGCCTGCGCGACCTGCAGGCGGAGGCCGCGCTCGACGATCTGATCGCCCGGGCGATGGAGGCACGCGACGAGGCGGCGGCGGGCGGACGACCGACGCCGATGCTGCTAAAGATCGCGCCCGATCTCACCCTGCCGGAACTCGACGGCATGATCGCCGTCGCACGCCGCCGCGGAATCGATGGGCTGATCGTCTCCAACACCACCATCGCCCGGCCCCAGAGCCTGCGCAGCCCGTCGAAGGCGGAGGCCGGCGGTCTTTCGGGCAAGCCGCTCTTCACGGCCTCGACGCGCCTGCTCGCCGAGGCCTTCCTGCGGGTCGAAAGGCAGTTCCCGCTCATCGGCGTCGGCGGCATCGACTCCGCAGAAACCGCCTTCGCCAAGATCCGCGCTGGGGCCGATCTCGTGCAGTTCTATTCCGCCATGGTTTTCCAGGGGCCGGGGCTGGTGAAGACGGTCAAGGCCGGGCTGGCCTTGGAGGTGCGCCGCGCGGGACTGCCGAAGCTCGCTGCCCTCGTCGGGCGCGACGCCGCCGCGATCGCGGCGGGCAAGGGCCTTTAACGGCGCCTGCATTCACGATCCCGGCGGCAGCCTCTTGCCGCCGCCCCGTAGCTGGCCTATCGGGCCTTGAGCACCCTGCGACGAGAGATGCCTACCGCCGTCATCGCCGCCCCCGGGTGCGGCGAGATAGCGAAAGGCGGGGGCCTTGCCGACATTCGACTGGAAGAGGCTTGCGGCGAGCGCATTCGCGCCCGCCCTGCTGATCGCGCTCATTCTCGGGGCCATGCTCTTTCACCAGCATGAGAGCGTCGAACGGGTCGCGGATCGCGACCGGGCCGCGCAGATGCGCCTTGTCGGCTCGCTGCTCGACGCCAACCTCGACCAGGCCGCCAAGTTCTCGCTCGCCCTGGCCGAAACCTTCGCGCGCAACCCGCAGATCCGCGAGGCGCTGGCGGCCGGCGACCGGCCCCGGCTGGAGGCCCTGTCGAAGGACGCCTACCAGTACCTCAGCCGTCAGGCGAGCGTGCAGATCTTCGGCTATCACTCGCCGGACCTACGCTACCTGCTGCGCATGCACCGGCCCGACCAGCATGGCGACGACATCTCCGGCTTCCGCGCCATGGTCGTCGCAGCCAACCGGCTGCGGCGCTCGCAGACCGGCGTCGAGATCGGCATCGCCGGCATCGGCATCCGCGGCGTGGCTCCGATCGAGCAGGGCGGCGCGCTGCTCGGCAGCGTCGAGGCCGGGCTCGACATCCGCCCGATGCTTGAACTCGTGAAGACGGCGACCAATACCGAGATCGCCGTGGTGGCCGCGACCTCGCTGAGTGGCGTCGCGCTCGACCCCAAGCTGGCCTCGGTCGGCGATCTCTCCATCATGGCGACGACCAACGAGGCGCTGTTTGCGCGCTTCCTGCGCGCCGTGCCGACCCGGCCGGTGCGGGACGTGGAGATCTCCACGCGCCGCCTCGACGGCCAGAGCTATGGGGTGATGGTCCAGCCGCTGGTCGATTTTTCGGGTCGGCTGATCGGCATGGCCATCATGATGAAGGAGGAGCCTGGCTCGGACTGGCGACGCCTCATGACGGAGCTCTGGGTCATCGCACTCTGCGGCGGCATCATCGCCTTCGTCGGCTTCCTCGTGCTGGCGCGCCGGCGGCGGGAGGCGTGATGCGCGGCCTCCTTCTGCTCGCCCTTCTGCTTCTAGCCCCGGCGGGAACGGCCTTGGCGGAAGACAATGCGACGGGCTCCCGCACGGGTCTCCCGCAGAGCGTGGAATTGCCGGTGCGGGTGCGGGTCGCGCTGCGCGTGCTCAACGTGCTCGAGATCAAGGAGGTCGCCGGCCAGGGCCGCCTGCAGATCGAACTGACCCAGCGCTGGCACGATCCGCGCCTGTCCTTCGACGCCATCGCCCGCGGCCTCGCCCGGGACGACCGGGTCGGCGAGGAGGCGGACGAGTATCTCAAGACGATCTGGACACCGGGGCTGACGCTCGACAACCAGATCGGCGACAAGGATTCGCGCAGCGTGGCGCTGTCGGTCCACGCCCATGGCGAGGTCATGCTGATCGAGCGGTTCGAAAGCGATTTCCGCTTTCGCATGAACATGGACGCCTTCCCGTTCGACCAGCAGAGGCTGACGCTGTCGCTCTCGCTGCCACGCTATCCGCAGCAGGAGGCGGTGATCGTCACGACCGAGGCGGACCGGCAGTTCTCGGGCGTCGATGCCACGCCCTCGGTCGTCGACTGGCGCCCGCTCGGCCTGCGATTTGCGAGCGAGCCGGCGATGGGCTGGAATGCCCGCTCCTATTCGCGGCTGAACGCCACGGTCACGATGGCGCGGGACGCCCAGCGCTACGTACTGCGCGTCTTCGTGCCGATCATGGCCGTGCTGGCGGTCTCGCTCTTCGTGCTGTGGTCGCCGGGTCTCAAGGAGCAGGACAAGGGCGGGCTGATCTTCTCCTCCCTGCTCGCGCTGGCGGCGATCAGCTTCACCTTCGAATCGAGCTTCCCGGGCTCGATCTCGCTGAACACGCCGATCGCCGAGATGATCTCGCTCGGCTATCTCTATCTCGTCGCGGTGCTGATGTTCGAGATCGCGCTGGCGGTGGCCATCACCAATCCGCGGGGACGCTGGAGCGGCGAAGCCGCGGCCCTGCGCTCCCATCTGCGCTGGGCCCTGCCCGCGGTCATGCTGATCGTCTGCCTCGGGGCGGCGCTGCGGGCGCTGCCGGGCTGAGCGCTAGCCCGCTCAGCGGCGGGCCGCGAAGAGCCGCGACAGCAGCCAGAGCGGGACGACGAGAAGCGCGCCGCCGATGATCCACTGGCCGACCTCGCGAAGCGCGCCGAAGCCGAGATCGCCGAGCGAGCGCACGAAGCGAGCCGCCGCGTCGAACAGCGCGCGGGGCGAGAGGCCGAGAAAGGCCATCGCCGCGCCGACGAGCAGCGAGATGAAGAGCAGCCGCACGAGCACGCCGAGCGGCGAGCCGCCGAGAAAGCGTTCGATCCTGCCGTTGGCCATGGTCAAGCAATCCCCTTCGCGCGGATAAGACGCCCGGGTGGTTGAACCCCGGCTGAACGGGCTGTCAACCCAACGCGAATCAGGAGGTGGCGGAGGCTCCGGCCGTCGCCCAGGCCGTTCCGGCGATCTTGGCGGCGGCGATGACGGCCTGGGTGCGGCTGTCGACGTCGAGCTTGGTCAGGATCGCCGAGACATGCGCCTTCACCGTCGCTTCGGAGACGCCGAGTTCATAGGCAATCTGCTTGTTGAGGAGCCCCTCCGACAGCATCATCAGCACGCGCACCTGCTGCGGCGTCAGGGTCGAGAGGTTGCGCACCATCGTTGCCGTTTCGGCATCGACCGGCGCCGTGAGATCGACACCCGGCGGCGTCCAGACACCGCCTTCGAGCACGGCGCGGATCGCCTCGCCCATCTGCTCGACATCGGCCGTCTTGGGCAGAAAGCCCAGCGCACCGAACTCGATGCAGCGGCGGATCACGGCCGGATCGTCATTGGCGGAGACCACGATGACCGGGATCTCGGGATGGTCGGCGCGAAGGAAGAGCAGGCCCGAAAAGCCCTGGACGCCCGGCATGGTCAGATCGAGCAGGACGAGATCGGCGTCGCCGCCGCTGTCGAGCGCCTCGGTCAGCGCCTCCAGCGAGCCGACCTCGCTGACATCGGCGCCTTCGAGGGCGGTCGAGACCGCCTGCCGGAGCGCGCCGCGAAAGAGCGGATGATCATCCGCGATGACGATCCGTGTCGACGGCTGTCGTTTCATGGGATCCCATCCTCGTGCCCGGTCCGCATTGTGCCTCAATCGGACACCGGTTCAAGCCATCGGCGCGGGCGGCCGCCGACCCGGCAGGCTGTGAACCATCGCGTGCCGGTGCGCAATCAGCCATTCGACGGCAGCAGCGCCTCCAGCGACTCGATCCGGTCCGCCTCGAGCGGGGGCTTGTCCCAGCGAATGCGGCTGATGCGGGGAAAGCGCATCGCGACGCCAGACTTGTGACGGGTCGAGCGCTGCAGCCCCTCGAAGGCCACTTCAAAGACCAGCCCGCTATCAACCGTGTGCGTGACCTCGCGGACCGGACCAAAGCGGTTGAGAGTGTGCTTGCGGACATAACGGTCAAGCTCGACCAGTTCCTCGTCCGTGAAGCCGAAATAGGCCTTGCCGACCGGCACCAGCTCGTCCGCCCCGCCCTCGCCCGCGCGCCAGACGCCGAAGGTGAAATCCGAATAGAAGGAGGAGCGCTTGCCGTGGCCGCGCTGGGCATACATCAGCACGCAGTCGATCAGCCTGGCCTCACGCTTCCATTTCCACCAATGGCCCTTGGGGCGGCCCGGCAGGTAGGGCGAGTCGAGGCGCTTGATCATGCAGCCCTCAACGGCTTCCGCATCGGCGCCGGCACCCGCAGCGGCCGGGTCGGTCCGCGCGGCGGCAAGCGACTCCCAGTCGCTGAAGGGGATCGGAGGCGACAGATCGACGATCGGGCTGGCGAGGCGGGCCACGAAAGCCTCCAGCCGCGCCCGGCGCGCCGAGAGCGGCAGGGCGCGAAGATCCTCGTCGCCATCGACGAGCAGGTCGTAGGCGCGGATATGGGCGGGATGCTCGAGCAGCATCTTGGGCGTGACACTCTTGCGGTTGAGCCGCTGCTGCAGGCTGTTGAAGCTCTGCACCGCCGCCTCCCGCCGCACGAGCAGTTCGCCGTCGATCGCGCCATCCTGCGTCAGCGCCTCGACCACGTCCGGGAAGGCGGCCGCGACGTCCTCGCCGGTGCGCGAGAACAGCCGCGTGACGCGCTCGCCATCGGGCCGCGTGCCGGTGACGGCCTGGACGCGGATGCCGTCCCATTTCCATTCGGCCTGGAACTCGACCGGATTCATCTTCTCGAAATCGCCGTCCTCGATCGGGTGCGACAGCATCACCGGGCGGAAGGGCGCGGGATCGGTGGCCTCGGGCCGCGGGCCCCTGCCCTCCAGCCAGGCGAAGAGCGTGGCATAGGGCGGCTCCAGCCCATGCCAGACCTGCTCGACCTCGTCGGCGGGGATGCCGCCGAGGCTGGCAGCCGCCGTCTTGGCGAGGCGAGCGGAGACGCCGATGCGCAGCGAGCCCGTGATCAGCTTCAAGAGCGCCCAGCGGCCGGTCTCGTCGAGCGCGTCGAGCCAGGAGGCGACGAGACGGGGAAGCTCGGTCTTGCCGACGCTGCGCAGGCCCTCGACCACATCGGGCAGATGCGGCACCGCGTTGGCGCCATGCCGCGACGGCCACATCAGCGCCACCGTTTCGGAGAGGTCGCCGACATAGTCGTAGGAGAGCGCAAACAGCACGGGGTCGGTTCGCTCGGCGATCAGCCCGCGGACGAGCCCGGCCTTGGCATTCGGGAAGACCAGCCCGCCAGTCATCGCCGCCAGGGCGAGGCCGCGGTCGGGATCGGGCGTGCTGCGCAGATAATCCGCGATCAGCGCAAGCTTGGCATTGCGGCGCGGCTCATAGGCCAGCCGGTCGAGAAGCCAGGCGAAGCGGTTCACGAAACCTGCCCCCGGCGCCAGAAGGCCTGTTCGAGAACGCGACGGTCGGTGCGGCGCATCATTCAGTTTCCATTCATGAACGGGGCGGCAGGCTGATATTCGCTGAGGGGGAACTGCTGCCGATGCGTATTGCCATCCGGGTCACGGGCCTCGCCATCGCGATGGCGACTGCGCTTGCAGGCGCCGCCCAGGCCGGCTCCTTCATCTGCCGCGAAACCCCCATCGTCGCGCCGAACCACAAGCTGACAGCGCTCGCGCCGCGGCTTGCGACCGGCGGCAAGCTCGAAATTCTCGCGATCGGCTCCTCCTCGACCGAAGGCGTCGGTGCCACCAGCCGCGACAGGAGCTACCCCGCGCGGCTGCAGACTCTGCTGTCGGCCGCCTGGCCGCGTGTTCAGGTCAGCATCGCCAATGCCGGCATCGGCGGCGAGATCGCCCCCGAGACGCTGACGCGGCTGAAGAAGGCTCTGGCCGAGCGCCGCTACGACCTCGTGATCTGGCAGGTCGGCACCAATGACGCCGTGCGCGGCGGCGACATGGCGGCGTTCCGGGCGATGATCGCCGACGGCATCGCCATGGTGAAGCAGGCTGGCGTCAGCCTCGCGCTGCTCGATCCGCAGTATTTCCCCGGCATCCGCGAACCGGCGCGCTACCAGAGCTATGTCGAGGCGATCGCCGAGGTCGCCAAGCGCGAGAGCGTTCCGGTCTTCACGCGCTACGAGACGATGCGGGAATGGCACGAGGCCGATGCCCAGGCCTTCCGGGCCGCGCTCGCCGCTGACAGCTTCCATATGAGCGACGCGGGCTATGACTGCCTCGCCCGCGACATGGCGGCCGGTCTGGTCTCGCTGACCACCGGCGGCCGGCCGGTCGTCGCCCAGACGCGCTAGCGGTTCAGACCGGTACGGCATCGGCACTCTCCGCCGCGGCCACGGGCTCGGCTTCGCCCTCGTCGCCATAACCGACCAGATGCAGTGGCTTGGCGCGCAGGCCCACGCTCGTGCACCAGTGGACGAGCGCATCGGCCTCGCCATGAGTGACCCAGATCTCACCCGCACCGGTCTCGCGGATGGTCGCCTGCAGATCGTCCCAATCGGCATGGTCGGAGACGATGAGCGGCAGCTCGACGCCCTTCTGTCGGGCGCGGGCACGAATGCGCATCCAGCCCGAGGCGAAGCTCGTCACCGGATCGGGGAATTTGCGGGCCCAGAGATCCTGGATCGCGCTCGGCGGGCAGATGACGATCTCGCCGCCCAGCGCCTTGCGCTCTGCGGCGACGACCTTGCGGACCTCGCCCAATTGCGCGCCCTCCGACAGGTAGAACTCGGTCAGCTTCTCCATCGCGCCGTGGAGATAGAGCGGGCGCTCGTAACCGGCCTCGCGGATCAGGGCCATGACGCGCTGCGCCTTCCCCAGCGAATAGGCGCCGACGATATGCGTCCGCTCGGGAAACAGCCGCACCGATTCCAGGAGCTTGCCGACCTCGGCGTGGGCGGGCGGGTGGCGGAAGACGGGCAGGCCGAATGTCGCCTCGGTGATGAAGATGTCGCAGGGCACAGGTTCGAAGCCGGCGCAGGTCGGGTCGCGCTCGCGCTTGTAGTCGCCGGAGGCGACGATCCGCAGCCCACCGCATTCGACGACGATCTGGGCCGATCCGAGTACATGCCCGGCCGGCACGAAGGTGAAGTCCACCTCGCCGATGCGGGTCGTCTCGCCAGGCACGGCTTCCTGCCGCTGGCCGGTGAAGCCCTCGCCATACCGTAGTGCCATGATGGCGAGCGTCTCGCGCGTCGCCAGCACGGCGCCATGGCCGGCGCGCGCATGATCGGAATGGCCATGCGTGATCAGCGCCCGCGCCACCGGCCGCACCGGGTCGATGTAAATGTCGGCCGGAGGGCACCAGAGGCCGGCCGGCGTCGGGATCAGCAGATCGGAGGGGCGCATCGTCCCCGGCGCGTTGCGTCTGGCCAGCGTCATACTCCTCAGATAGACCCGCGCGCATGATCGAAAAGGCCTCGACCGCGCATTCTGCCAGTTCCGGCGATCCGACGCTGGACCGCCGCTACGGCTGGGCCGAGGCCGCCTTCAAGGAGGGAGACGCGCAGGCCTGCGTCGAGATCCTCGACCAGACCCTGGCGCAAGCCTACCACTTCACCGCTGCCTGGCATCTCTACGGCCTCGCGCAGGAGGCGCTGGGCCACAAGGAAGAGGCGGCGACGGCCTGGCGGCAATGCCTGACGCTGGACCCCAACGACCATTTCGGTGCGCGGCTCGACCTCGCCCGGATCGGCGCGATGGCGGCGGAGGACGCCACCTCCGAGAACTTCTCCGGCACCCTGTTCGACGGCTACGCCGACCGGTTCGACAGCCATCTGACGCAGGCACTGCACTACAATGCTCCGGAACTGATCAAGGCGACGCTGGCGCGGCTCTGCGACAACGCCGGCCGCGCCTTCCGGTTCGACACCGTCTTCGACCTTGGCTGCGGCACCGGGCTGATGGGCGAGGCGATCCGCGGCGAGGCCGCCTTCCTCGCCGGCTGCGATCTTGCGCCGCGGATGATTGAGCGGGCACGCGCCAAGACGAAGCCCGATGGCGGGCCGCTCTACGACAAGCTTGCCGTGGCGGGCCTGACCGCCTTTCTCGCCAGCCGTCCCGACGCCTGCGCCGATCTCCTGCTGGCGGCCGACGTCTTCGTCTATCTGGGCGAGTTGCGGCCCGCCCTTGCCCAGGCCGCGCGTGTGATGACCCGCGACGGGCTGCTGGCGTTCACCGTGCAGAGCCATGATGGCGAGGGCGTCGTGGTGGGTCAGGATCGGCGGTTCGCTCATGCGGAAGAGTGGCTACGCCAGAGACTGGAGGAAACGGGTCTGCGGATCGTCGCTCTCGAAGCCGTCAGCACGCGTCAGGACCGCGGCGTCGCGGTACCGGGGCTGCTCGCGGTGGTGCAGCGAGCCGGCTTTGCGTTGCGGCAGGGCGCCGCGGAGGGGAACAATCTTCGGCCTCGCGCGCTGTAGTGGCGCCACGGAAGACATGAAACGCAGCCCATGCCCACCAAAGTTCTGATCGTCGAGGACGAGGTCCTGATCGCCATGGAGACGGAGGCGATCGTCGAGGATCTCGGCCATTATCCCGTCGGCATCGCCGCAACCTCGCAGGAGGCGCTGGCGCTCGCTGCCGCGGAAGAGCCGGATGTCGCGCTGGTGGACGTCAATCTCGCCGACGGCCCGACCGGCCCCGAGGTCGGGGCCAGGCTCGCCGAACTCGGCATCGCGGTCGTGTTCATCACCGCCAATCCGCGTATGCTGCAGAACCGGATCGAAAACGCGATCGGCGTCTTCGACAAGCCCGTCGCCGACCGCGACCTCGCCGAGCTGCTCGAATACGTCACCAGCCGCGCTGCCGGGCGCCCTGCGGCGCCGCCGAGCCGGCTGACGGTGTTCTGAGAACCGGCGAACGCTTCAGGGCTGGACGTCCTGATCGCGCGCCAGCCTGGCCGCTGCGACGACCACCTCGACGACGAGGCCCTCAGGCCTCCAGTCGCGCATCAGCCGGCCGCCGAGCTGCCGCCCGACGCTCATCTCCGCCAGCTTCGTGCCGAAACCCGTCCGTCCCGGCTGCCCAGTCACCGGCGGGCCGCCGGTCTCGGTCCAGCGCATGGCAATGTCGCCGCCATCCTGGCGGATGGCGATGTCGATGCGGCCAGCCTCGACGGAGAGCGCGCCGTATTTGACGGCGTTGGTGGCGAGTTCGTGGAAGAGCAGCGCGATCGGCGTCGCGCCGCGGTCGTCCACCGCAGCATCCTCGCCGGTGACCATCAGCCGGCCCTCGCTGACCGCCGGATAGGGCGAGAACAGGTTCTCCAGCAGGCCCTTGATCGTGGTGCGGCCGATGACCGGCTGCGACGCCTCGCTGTGGGGGCGGACGAATTCGTGAGCCCGCGCCAGTGCCGAGACCCGCTCGCGGAACTGGGCGGCGAAATCCTTCGCCTCCGGGAACTCGCGCGCCGACAGTGCGATCAGGCTACCGACGACGGAGAAGATGTTCTTGATGCGGTGGCTGAGCTCGTGGCTCAGCAATTCGTTGGCTTCGGCCGCAAGCTTCGCCTCGTGGATGTCCGTGCAGGTGCCGATCCAGCGGACGATCCGGCCCTGCGCATCCCGCACCGGCTGGGCGCGACCGATCGTCCAGCGATACTGCCCGGAATTGTGGCGCAGCCGATATTCGACCTCGTAGACCTCGCCCGTCGCCAGCGAATGGCGCCAGCGCCGCCAGGCTTCCGGCTGGTCCTCCTCATGGAACAATCCGGCCCAGCCTTCGCCGTCAGTCGAGCCGCGCGGCACGCCGGTGAACTCATACCAGCGCTCGTTGTAATAATCGTGGAAGCCGTCCGGCCGCGTCGACCAGACCATCTGCGGCATCACATCGGTCAGGATCTTGAAGGTCGCTTCGGTGACCGGCAGCCCGGCTTCGTACAGATCGGTATCGGGCAACGGCAGAACCTCGGGCTCCCGGTCGGAGCAGATAGCGGCTCAAACGCCGGGGGAGCGGTTTTGTTGCACGACGTTCTCCGGCCGGCCAGCGCCGCCGCCCCGGAACCGCGACGTGAGGACATTCTCCTTTCGTTCCGGCCCACGCCATCCTATCTCTGTCGCGCATGGCCGTGCCCTCCCCGCTCCCTTCCGCCTTCACGGGCTGGTTCGCCAGCCGCGGCTGGAGCGCGCGACCGCATCAGCTGGCCTTGCTGGAAGAGGCCCGTGCGGGCCGCTCGACGCTGCTGGTGGCGCCGACCGGGGCCGGCAAGACGCTGGCCGGCTTCCTGCCCTCGCTGGTCGAGCTGTCGCAGCGCCAGGGGAAGCGCGAGGGGCTGCACACGCTCTACATCTCGCCGCTGAAGGCACTCGCCGTCGACATCGCGCGTAATCTCGAGGCCCCGATCCGCGAGATGGGGCTGCCCATCACGGTCGAGACGCGCACCGGCGACACCTCGGCCGCCAAGCGCACGCGCCAGCTCCGGACGCCGCCAGACATCCTGCTGACGACGCCCGAGCAACTCGCGTTGCTGGTCTCGCATCGGGATGCGGCGCCCTTCTTCGCGAGCCTGCGCCGGATCGTGCTCGACGAGTTGCATGCGCTGGTTACCTCCAAGCGCGGCGACCTGCTTTCGCTCGACCTGGCGCGGCTGCGCAGCCTCGCCCCGCAGGTCAGCGCGGTCGGGCTGTCTGCGACGGTGCGCGAGCCGGCGGATCTGCAGCGCTTCCTCGGCGGCAGCGAGACGCCGGCCGGGCTGGTGACGGTGAAAGGTGGGGCGGCGGCGCGCATCGGCATCCTGCAGACGCCGACACGCCTGCCGATGGCCGGGCACACCACCGGCCATGCGATGGGGGCGATCTACGAGGCCATCAAGGCGCACAAGCTGACGCTGGTCTTCGTCAACACGCGCATGCAGGCGGAATTCGCCTTCCAGGCGCTATGGACGATCAACGACGACAATCTGCCGATCGCGCTGCATCACGGCTCGCTCGATGCCACGCAGCGCCGCAAGGTCGAGGCGGCGATGGCCGAGGGCCGGCTGAAGGCGGTCGTCTGCACGGCGACGCTCGATCTCGGCATCGACTGGGGCGATGTCGATCTCGTCGTCAATCTCGGTGCGCCCAAGGGCGCGAGCCGGCTGATGCAGCGCATCGGCCGCTCGAACCACCGCATGGACGAGCCCTCGCAGGCGCTGCTCGTTCCCTCCAACCGTTTCGAGCTGCTGGAGTGCCGGGCCGCGCTCGACGCCGTGGCCGAGGCCGCGCAGGACACGGCGGATGCGCGCATCGGGGCGCTCGACGTTCTGGCCCAGCATGTGCTCGGCGTTGCCTGCTCGGACGGGTTCGAGGCCGACGCGCTTTACCAGGAGGTCTGCACCGCCTCCCCCTATGCCGGGCTGCAACGGGCCGATTTCGACGCTGTGGTCAACTTTGTCGCGACCGGCGGCTATGCGCTGAAGAGCTATGAGCGCTTCGCCAAGCTGCGGCAGGACAAGGCCGGGCATTGGCGCGCCAGCCATGCCAAGATCATCCAGCAATACCGCATGAATGTCGGCACCATCGTCGAATCGACGATGATGAAGGTCCGGCTCGGCAAGGCGCGTTCGGGCAAGCCCGGCCAGCCGCAGACAGTGACCCGCGGCGGTCGCGTGCTCGGCGAGATCGAGGAGTATTTCGCGGAGACGATGACGCCGGGCGACACCTTCATCTTCGCCGGCGAAATTCTGCGCTTCGAGGGCATCACCGGCAACGAGGCGGTCTGCTCGCGCGCGCCGCCCGGCACCGACCCGAAGATCCCCTCCTATGCCGGCGGCAAGTTCCCGCTCTCGACCTTTCTGGCCGCGCGCGTGCGGGCGATGCTCGCCAACCCGAAGGAATGGGACAGCCTGCCCGAGGAGGTCTCCTCCTGGCTGCATGCGCAGCGGCTGAAATCGCGCCTGCCGAAGCCCGGCGAGCTCCTCGTCGAGACCTTTCCGCGCGGCGGGCGGTTCTACTTGGTCGCCTATCCCTTCGAGGGGCGGCTCGCGCATCAGACGCTCGGCATGCTGCTGACACGGCGGCTGGAGCGCGCGAAAATGCGGCCGCTCGGCTTCGTCTGCAATGATTACGGCATGGCCTGCTGGGGGCTCGGCGACATGTCCGCGGCGATCGCGCGGGGCGCTCTTAGCCTCGACGAGCTGTTTTCGCAGGACATGCTCGGCGACGATCTCGAGGAGTGGCTGGCGGAATCGGCGCTGATGAAGCGCACCTTCCGACAATGCGCCGTGATTGCCGGGCTGATCGAGCGGCGTTTTCCCGGCCAGGAGAAGAACGGCCGGCAGGTCACCATGTCGACCGATCTCGTCTACGACGTGCTTCGCCGGCACGAGCCCGAGCATGTGCTGCTCAAGGCCGCACGCGCGGATGCCGCGACGGGCTTGCTCGACATCAAGCGCCTGGGCCAGATGCTGACACGGATCAGCGGGCGAATCGTGCATCAGCCGCTGGATCATGTGTCGCCGCTGGGCGTCTCCGTCATGCTCGAGATCGGCCGCGAGGCGGTCTATGGCGAGGCGGCCGACGAGATCCTGGCGGAGGCCGAGGCGATGCTGACCGAAGAGGCGATGGCGTGAACGCAGTGGCGGCGAGCGACCGGGTACCGGCCGAGGCGGTCTTCCTGCTCGGCCGGCTCGTGGTCGTGCCCGATCATTCGGGCGCGCTCTGGCTGCCCGACGAGCGCGCGCTTGTCGTCGCCGACCTGCATCTCGAAAAAGGCTCCTCCTATGCGAGGCGCGGCGTCTTCCTGCCGCCCTATGATTCGGCGGCGACGCTGGCGGCACTGTCGGCCGCTATCGCCCGCCATGCGCCCGCGCGCGTCATCGCGCTCGGCGACAGTTTTCATGACCGCGACGCGGAAATCCGCCTCGACGAGGACAACCGCGCGACGCTGAAGCGGCTGCAGGCGGGCCGCGACTGGCTCTGGGTGACCGGCAATCACGACCCGCAGATCAGCGCGGCAATGGGGGGCGACAGCGCCGCGACGGTCAATCTTCGCGGCGTCACCCTGCGCCATGAGCCTGATGCGCGGGAGACGGGCTTCGAGATCGCCGGCCATCTTCATCCGGCCGCCAAAATCAGGATGCGCGGCCGCGCGCTGCGGCGGCGCTGCTTCGCACTGTCGGCCCGGCGCTGCGTCATGCCGGCGATGGGCGCCTATGCCGGCGGGCTCAACCTGCGCGACGCCGCCTTCGGCCCGCTGCTCGACGCCGGCTTCAGCGCCCATCTCCTCGGCGACGCCCGCCTCTTCCGCATCGACCCGCGGCTGCTGTTGCCGGACTGAACGACAGCGAGCCGCCGCCGCAGACGAGGTCCGCCCGCACAGCGGGGGCCATCTCGTCCGTGCCGCGACGATGTGGGTTGCGTCCACCCGGCGCTTGTGGCATCAGGACGCCGCTTCGGAACGACGCCCGCCCTGCCCCTCGCCCCGGCGACCGCAGGACACCCCGGCCGACGATCCTGCTGCGGTAGCTCAGTGGTAGAGCACACCATTGGTAATGGTGAGGTCGAGAGTTCAATCCTCTCTCGCAGCACCAGCCCTTTCCGGCTGGAACCCTTTGAAATCATCGATATCGCTCAGTTTGGCCGTTATGGCCACATCGTGCCCCGTGAACGGGTGACGAGCAGCGTCTGCCGATAGGCTTCAACACTCACCCATCCATCCAAGCGCTTCGTTGAGCGGCCAGGTAGACCGGCGCGCTGGTGATCGCAGAACCGCGCTTCGATCTCTGGACCATCACGCGGCCTGATCATCATCGCGCGGCGCTCTGGCGCCCTCCGAGAACATTCCGCGCAGGAAGCCCCGCGATACTGCCTTGTCGGCATCGGCCAGCAGCACATGGAAATCATGCAGGAGCGCCCGCAGGGCATGCCGCTCGCTGCCATGTTCCTCGACCAGCTCGATCAGCTCCCACTCGATCGCGTCGCGATCATCCTCGATCTCGGCTGGCTCGGCTGACATGTTCATCGCTCCCTTGAATGAGAACGAAATAGGAACATTGTCGGGTCTGGAGTCAAGATGCCTAGAGCCTGCTGACGTCGCTCGGAAACAGACCGTCATTCCGGACAAGCGGTGAAGCCGCGCCAATCCGGAATCCATCGTAAAGCGTCGGAGCCCTCCGATGGGTCCCGGGGCAAGCCCGGGATGACGGCGGCGGGTCCGAGAAACCGCAGCACCCTCAAAGGGCCCTACAGCATCGAAGGCGCTCCGGCGGGCTGCCCCGAAAGAGTACTCCCCTCACCCAATCCCCTCGATCGCGAAAATCCGCGCCGGGGAGCCGTCGGCGTTGGGCAGCTTCAGCGGGGCGGCGCAGAGGAAGGTGCGGGGGTTCTTCAGCGCGCTGGTGTTGACGACATATTCGATCAGCGTGATGCCGGCGCGCAGGCAGATGTCGTGGGTGACGTGCTGGTCGAAGGGCACGTGCTTGTCGTCCAGCAGCAGGCGGATGGGAAAGTCCTGCGGGAAGTCGAAGGCGAGCGCGGTGGGCTTGCGGTCCTTCAGCCAGAGCGCCGCTTCGCGGGTGAGATAGGGCGCGTCGAGCCAGAATTCGCGGGTCCTGTAGTCGCGCTTGGTGTCCCAGCCGCTGGAGAGCAGCAGGATCTCGCCCTCGGGCCCGCCGGGGTCGGCCGCCGCCAGCCTGTCGGCGTCGATCGCCTGGTTGGGCGCAACGTCGCGCAGGTCGAGCACCCGGCACGGACCGACGACGCGCGAGAGTGCGGTGGCCTCGATCGTCGGGCTGTGGGCGATGACATGGGCCTGCGCATCGACATGCGAGAAGCCATGGCAGGTCATGCTGATGCGGGAGACCCGGAACGGGTCCCCCGCCGCGATGTCGCCCTTGATCGCCAAATCGACCGGCCAGCGGAAATGCGGCTCGATCGGCATGGAGAGGTCGATGATCTCCATCAGACCGCGGCCTTCTTGATCGCGTCCAGCGTCTCGCCGCCGAATTTCGTGACGAACTCCTTCTCGACCTCCGCCGTGACGATCTTCGAGAAGGACTCGCGATCGGGGTTCTCGACCGCCTGCATGCCGGCCTTCTTCAGCGCCGCGAGGCTCGAGCCTTCCGTGTCCTCGTTCATCTGGCGCTGGATGGCGGCGATTTCGATCGCGGTCGAGGTCAGGATTTTCTGGATGTCGGCGTCGAGCGCATCGAACTTGGCCTTGTTCATCACGACAGGGCCGGTGGTGAAGGCGTGGCGGGTCAGCGAGAGATGCTTCTGCACCTCGCTGAACTTGGCATTGAGGATCAACGTCACCGGGTTCTCTTGACCGTCGACCGCGCCCGTCTCCAGCGCTGAGAACAGCTCGGTGAAGGCCATCGGCGTCGGCACCGCGCCAAGCAGCTGGAAGGCGCGGATATGGGCCGGGTTCGGCGTGGTGCGGATCTTCAGCCCCTTGATGTCGGCGGCGGTGGCGACCGGGCGGCGGCTGTTGGTGAGGTTGCGCCAGCCGATCTCCCAGGTCGCGAGCGCCTTGAGATTGGAGCCTTCGAGTTCCTTGCGCAGGCCGTCACCGATGGCGCCGTCCATCACTGCGGCGGCATGCTTGCGGCTCTGAAACAGGAAGGGCAGGTCGAGCACGTTGAGCTTCGGCGCGAGCCCGGTGAAGAAGGGATTGCCGGTCAGGCAGATGTCGAGCGAGCCGCCGCGCACCGCGCTGATGGTCTGCGAATCCGAGCCGAGCGAGCCGTTCGGGAAGACCTGGATCTCGACCTTGCCGCCGCTCTTGGCCTTGACCTTCTCGGCGAGCTGCAGCGCAGCCTTGTGCCAGCTGTCGGATTCCGGATGGGGGTGGGCGAAGCGCAGCTTCGCCGCCTGGCCAAAAGCGGGGCGGCCGATGGCGAACAGGCCGAGGCCTGCGCCGGCGGCGGCGAGAGCGGAGCGTCTGGTGATGGTCATGGCGTTGTCCTCCGGTTGATCGTCTTCTTGGGGAGCGGGCTGTTCAGCGCCCGTAGAACCATCTCGCCGGCACCATGACGATGTCGGGAAAAAGCGTGAGCAGAGCCAGCACCGCGATCTGCGCGAGCAGGAAGGGCATGACCCCGCGGATGACCTTGTCCATCGGCACGCGGCCAACGGCGCAGACGACGTTCAGCACCGTCCCCACCGGCGGCGTCAGCAGGCCGATGGCGTTGTTCATGATGAAGAGGACGCCGAAATAGACCGGGTCGATGCCCGCCTGCTTGACGATGGGCATCAGCACCGGCGTCAGGATCAGCACGGTGGGAATGAAGTCGAGCGCCGTGCCGACGACGACGACGAGCAGCATCATCGCGATCATCAGCAGCGTCTTGTATTCGATCAGCGGGCCGAGCAGCGCGCCGACCTCGGCGGGGATGTTGGCGATGGTGATCAGCCAGGCCGAGACCAGGGCGGCCGCCACCAGGAACATGACCGAGGCCGACATCTTCAGCGCCGCCAGGAAGGCCGGCCGCAGATGCTCGATCCTCAGCTCCCGATAGACGAACATACCGATGAAGAGGGCGTAGACGGCGGCGACGACGGCGGCTTCCGTGGGCGTGAAGGCGCCGACCTTCATGCCGCCGATGATCAGGAAGGGGAGCATCAGCGCCCAGAAACCGTCGAGCGCGGCGCGGCCGATGCTGCGCAGGTTCGGGCGCGGCTGGGTCGAGACCGGCTCGTCCTTGGCGAGGATGTACCAGGTGATCACAAGGGCCAGACCCATCAGCAGGCCGGGCACGATGCCGGCCAGGAACAGCCGGGTGATCGAGACGCCGGCGGCCACACCGAAGACGACGAAGCCGATCGAGGGCGGGATGACGGGCGCGATGATGCCGCCGGCCGCGATCAGCCCGCAGCTGCGGTCGAGCCTGTAGCCGGCCTGCCGCATCATCGGGATCAGCAGGGCGGCAAGCGCTGCGGTGTCGGCCACCGCCGAGCCTGAAATGCTCGCCATCACGATCGCCGCGAGCACGGCGACATAGCCCAGCCCCCCGCGGACATGGCCGACCAGCGCCATCGCGAAGGCGATGATGCGCTTCGACAGGCCGCCCGCATTCATCAGCTCGCCGGCGAGCATGAAGAAGGGCACCGCCATCAGCGGGAAGCTGTCGGCCCCGCCGATCAGGTTCTGCGCCAGGATCTGGGCGTCGAACATGCCGAGATGCAGCATCAGCGCGACGCCGCAGACCAGCAGCGAGGTGGCGATCGGCATGCCCAGCGCCATCGCGCCAAGCAGCGACACGAGGAAAACGAGCACGGTCATGGACGCGGGCGCTCGCGGCTCTGCGCCTCGAAGGCGGCCATCTCCTCGGATTCGGCCCCGATGACGAGTTCCCCCGGCGGGAGGCGGCCGGTCAGCAGGCGGACCAGCGTGACGAGGTTGATCAGCCCGATGCCGAGGCCGCAGGCGAGGCCCGCGACATAGAAGATCGCGGTCGGTACGCCCATCACGGGGGAGAGATTGGCCATGTTGAGGCTGCTCTGCTGCCAGCAGCCCCAGACCAGCAGGCCCATGCAGAACAGCGAGAGCGCCTCGGCGAGGAGGCGCGCCAGCCAGCGCCCGCGCAGGCCAAGGGCCTGCACCACGGTCGTCATGCCGAGATGGCCGCCTTCCAGCGCGACGAGGAAGGCGCCGCCGAAGGTCAGCCAGACGAAGATCATGCGCGAGGCCTCGTCCGACATGGTGATGCCGGAGTTGAACAGGTAGCGCAGCACGACATTGCCGAAGACCATCGCGATCATCACCGCAAAAGCGAGGATGAGCAGGTTTTCGAGCTGGCGAAGCAGGATTCGGGAGAGATTCATCGCAGACGGTCAGCCGATCGGTCGGTCGGGATCAGGGAGCGAGCGTCCGACGGGATGAGCCGGTCGCAGCGAGAACCCGCGGCGCGGACGGCCTGTCGCCGACGACGAATCTGCGAGCGCGCATGACCGCACCTCCGGATGTTCCCTGCCCGAGCGCGACGGTTCGTGCCGTCGTCTTCAGTTGTATGCTGCATACTGCGCGCCGCGTGCGCCGCTTGTCAATCATGGCCTTGCGTTGCGGCAGGTGGGCGAAACCGACATCCCGAGCGGTGCGACGGCAGGCCCGCCGCAACGAAAAAGGCCCTGCCGGATGGCAGGGCCTTGCTTGGTTCGCAGCGGTGTGTGGCGCTCAGAACTCTTCCCAGCCTGAGTCGCCGGCGCGGCTGTTGGCGACCTTCTTCGCCGGGGCCGGCGCGGGGGCGGCGGCCTTGGCCGGAGCAGGCCGCGGCGCCGCGGTCCGGGCCGGGGTTCGTGCGAAGGCCGTCTCAGCGAGCTGGCGCAGGCGGGCGGGCTCGGTCGAGGCCGACATCGCGCCATGGCCGGTGGAAGCGCCGTCAGGCCCGGTCCTGAAGGCCGCGACGAGGTCGTTGAGCTGGCCGATGCGGTTGGAGAGCGAGCCGGCGGACGCCGCGCTCTGCTCGGCGAGTGCCGCATTCTGCTGGGTCATCTCGTCGAGATGGGCGACAGCCTGGCTCATCTCGTCGATGCCGTTGGCCTGCTCGCCCGACGCTGCCGAGATGTCGGCGATGGTCGCGGCGACCTTCTTCGAGGCGGAGAGGATCTGGCTGAGCTGCTCGCCCGCCTGACGCACCAGCTTGACGCCCTCGCCGACCTCGCTGTTGGAGGAGGAGATCAGCGCCGAGATGTCCTTGGCCGCCTCGCTGGAACGCTGGGCGAGCGTGCGGACTTCCGAGGCCACGACCGCAAACCCCTTGCCGGCATCGCCGGCGCGGGCCGCTTCCACCGCCGCGTTGAGCGCGAGCAGGTTGGTCTGGAAGGCGATGTCGTCGATGACGCGGATGATGTCCGAGATCTTGGTCGAGGCGCCCTCGATGCGGGCCATGGCATCGACCGCCTGGCCGGCGATGGCGCCGCCGGTCTGGGCGGCTTCCATGGCTTCGTTCGCGATCGAGGCCGCCTGGCGCGAGGCCTGGGCCGAGGCCTTCACCGAGGCCGCGAGCTCTTCCGTGGTCGCGGCGGTCTCTTCCAGGCTCGAGGCCTGCTCTTCCGTCCGCTTGGAGAGATCGTCCGCGCCCATGTTGATCTCGCGGGCGGCGAGCCCGACCTCCGACGAGGTCAGCTGGATCGTCTTCACCGTGGCCGAGAGGCGGTCGACCGTCTCGTTGATGGCGCCCTTCAGCTCGGCGAACTTGCCGCGATAGGCGGAATCGACCCGCACCGTCAGGTCGCCGGCGGCGACCGCCGAGAGCGTGCGGGCGAACTCGCTGGTGGCGGAGTCCACCACCGCATTGATCTCGTTGATGCCGGCGACGAGCTTCTGCATCTGCTCGTCGGCCTGGTCGATCTGCAGCCGCGCCGAGAAATCGCCCGCAGCCGCCGCAGCCACGACCTCGCCGACATCCGACACCACAGCCTCCATCGACTGGGCGCGGGCCAGGCGCCGCTCGGCTGCCGCGCGCTCCTGCTCCTCCAGTGCCCGCACCTTGACGAGGTTCTCGCGGAACACCTGCAGCGCCTTCGCCATCGTCCCGATCTCGTCCTGCCGATCGGTGTGCTGGATGACGGTCTCGAGATTGCCCTTGGCCAGTTCGTTCATGGCGTCGGTCGTGGCCACGATCGGGCTGGCGACGCGACGGGTGACGATCAGGATGGCGCCGACGCTGACCAGAGCGGCCAGGGTCGCCAGCGCGAACAGCATGTAAAGGCTGTTGCGATAGCCGCTTTCAGCCTCTGCGGCGACGGTGTCGCCACGGCTGGCGATATGCGTCGAGAGCTCATTGAGCGCCTTTTCCATGGCCGTCAGGGTCGGCCGCAGTTCACGCAACTGCCCGGCCGCCGCGGCCTTGTCGCCCTTGCGGGAAAGCTCCAGCACCTGTTCCATACCCGTGCGATAGGTCGGCACCTGCGCCTCGTAGCGCTTCAGCGCTTCCCGGCTCTGCTCCAGCATCAGCCGTGGTGCCAGCTTCGTCCGCGTCGCCTCGATCTTGGACGTCTCGCCCCGGATATCGTCCTCGTATCGCGTCAGGACGGCGGCATCGGTCGTATTGACATGCATGTTGAGGCGCAGATGGCGGCGAAGAAGCCCGGTCTCGATTTCGCCGCTCATCATCACGTTGGGGATGACCTGCTGCGCCAAGGCCGCTGTGTCGTCGCTCATATCCTTCATGGAATACAGCGACTTCGCGACCGTCAGTGCCAGCATGGCAGCGAGCGCGGCGACGATCCCGATCAGCGAGCCGCGAATGGTGATTTTCTTGAGCATGTCCCGGCTCCGATGGTGAGGCCACGCGCACGGTCTCGCCGCAAAGGCGAGTCCCCCCGCCCGGTCGCGTCACTGTCGATGGCAGTGAAGAACTGGTACCAAACAGCACTTAACGAAGGATAAACCAAGCCGTCGCGGCACTGCCGTAACGTTCTATTGGCCCGTCGTGTCGCCATCTCTTTTTTTGCGGCAGATGGACGATCGAAACTCGCTGCGGGAGCGGACTCGGCACCTGCGTCATGTTGCCCCGCCGCGGCAGCTTCTTTTCGTCTTCACCGCCGTGAAGCTGCGAACGCCGCATGACAAAAGGCCCTGCCACTGGGCAGGGCCTTGCTGGGTTCGCAGCGGTCTGTTGCGCTCAGAACTCTTCCCAGCCGGCGTCCCCGGCGCGGCTGTTGGCAACCTTCTTCGCCGGGTCGCGCGGTGCGGGCGCCGCGGCGGGGGCGGGGCGTGGTGCGGGGCGTGCACCGGCAAAGGCGGCTTCCGCGAGCTGGCGCAGCCGGGCGGGCTCGCCTGCCGGAGCGGAGGATACCGCCGTCGCGGGGCGGCCGGAGTCCGGGCCGGTCTTGAACGCCGCAACGAGCTCGTTGAGCTGGCCGATGCGGTTGGACAGCGAAGCCGCCGAGGCCGCGCTCTGCTCCGAGAGCGCCGCGTTCTGCTGGGTCATCTCGTCAAGATGGGCCACAGCCTGGCTCATCTCGTCGATGCCGCTGGACTGCTCGCCCGACGCCGCCGAGATCTCGGCAATGGTGGCGGCGACCTTCTCGGAGGCGCTGAGGATCTGGCTGAGCTGCTCGCCGGCCTGGCGCACCAGCTTCACGCCTTCGCCCACCTCGCTGTTGGAGGACGAGATCAGCGCCGAGATGTCCTTGGCCGCGTCGCTGGAACGCTGGGCCAAGGTGCGCACCTCGGAGGCCACTACGGCGAAGCCCTTGCCGGCATCGCCAGCACGCGCTGCCTCCACCGCCGCGTTCAGTGCCAGCAGGTTCGTCTGGAAGGCGATGTCGTCGATCACGCGGATGATGTCGGAGATCTTGGTCGAAGCGTCCTCAATGCGCGACATCGCATCGACGGCGCGGCCCGCGATCGCCCCGCCGTTCTGCGCCGCCTTCATCGCCTCCGCGGCGACGGAGGCCGCCTGACGCGAGGCCTGCGCGGTCGCCTTGACCGAGGCTGCGAGCTGCTCGGTCGTGGCCGCGGTCTCCTCCAGGCTCGACGCCTGCTCTTCCGTGCGCTTCGAGAGATCGTCGGCGCCCATGTTGATCTCGCGCGCCGCGAGGCCGACATCCGCCGAGGTGACCTGGATCGTCTTCACCGTCGAGGACAGCCGCTCGACCGTCTCGTTGATCGCGCTCTTGAGCGTCTGGAAGACGCCCTGATAGTCGCCTGTGACGCGGCAGGTCAGATCGGCGGCTGCGAGGGCCTGCATCGCCCGGGCAAAGTCGGCGGTCGAGTCCTCGACCACCGCCGAGACCTGGTTGAGGCCGACCGCGATGTCGCGGACGAAGCCTTCCTTGTCGTCGAGTGACAGGCGCGCCGAGAAGTCGCCGGCGCGGGCGGCATCGACGACGGCCGCGACTTCGGCCTCGCTCTGCAGTTCGGCCGTGACGTTGCGCCAGATCAGGGTGTGGCCGATCGTGCGGCCTCCCGTATCGCTGATATAGGCCATGTCGACCATGATCGCCTCGGACCCGACATCGTAGCGGACCTTGCGGACCTGGCCGTTGTCGAGAATGAGCTGGCGCGTGAGATTGGCGTTGGTGCGGTAGCAGTCGATGTGCTGGCCCATCATGGCCTCGACCCGGAAGCCCGGCGACGCCGCCTGGAAGGTGGGCTCGAGCTGCTTCAGCAGGCGCTGCAGCGAGGCGCTGATGAAGGTGATCCTCTCGTCGGGATCGGTGATCATCAGCATCGTCGGCGACTGGTTCATCGCCGAGACCGTCAGCGCAGTCCGGCCGGCTTCGTCCCGGCCCTGGTCGATGGCGCGGGCGATCTCGCCGATCTCGTTGCCGAGCGCGCAGTGGGGAACGGGCTGGGCATAATTATGCGCCTCGTGACGGCGCAGCGTCGCGACAAGGTCGCCAAGCGGGTTGCGGATCGTGCGGACGAAGCCGAGCGCACAACCGAAGGCGGCGAGCGCCGCCAGCGCCGCGATGCCGAGGTCGCGGACCGCCTTGGACTCGATGCCGCTGATACGGGCCTCGATCAGCCGGATCAGCTGGGACTGCCCGCTCCTCCAGAGCGCATCGGACGACGCTGCGAGGGCAGCGGCAGCGGCCTGGGCCTCGGGCTGGCGCAGGGACGGCGCACGTTCCAGCGCGTGATCCTCGCGCAGGGCGGCAGCCTGCTTCGCGACGACCGCGCTGGCACTGTCGAAGCCGCCACGCGCGGCAGCGAGCGCCGCGCTGAGGCTGCCATCGGAATTGCCGCCGATGCCGGAGGCGAGCGAGGCCTGCACGGCGGCAAGCGCGATGTCATAGCGTGTCGCGGCCTGGACCAGCGCATCGTGCTGGCGCGGCGTGATTTTGCCCGAGCCCAGGGCCGGCTGCATCGCGGCTTCGAGCGCGGCCCGCGCGATCACGAGTTCCGGCAGGCGGACGGCGACGACGTCCATGACGTAGTAGGAATCGACATCCGGATCGAGCGTGAGGTTGGAGCCATCGGCGATCTTCTGGATGGCCGCCTGGCCGGCGTCCCAGGTCGCGCCGCGGTCCTTGCCGTCGGCAAGTGCGCCGGCAAAGGTCCGCATGGCCTCGCCCGCCTTCAGCGATTCGGCGGCGCCCTGCAGTGCGGCCACGCGCCCGGCTTCGCTCGCGAGCTTGTCCACCGGAGCGGTGGGGCTGGTGCTGGCAGCCAGCGCGCCCCAGACATCGGTCAGCGCGCGGGCTCCGACGACCTCGAGCGCGGAAAAGGCGACATCTTTGCGGACCTGCTGGACGAACAGCAGGGTCAGGTGCCCGATCGGCAGCATCATCAGGGCCATGATGACGGCGATTTTCGCACCTACGGTCAGCGAGGCAATCCGGGTAGCCAGTGTCTTCATGGGGGGGGGGGGGTCCGTCCAGGCGTGAGATGCCGCATGGAACGGTGCGGCACAACCGTTAACACTGACCTAAGGTAATGCGACAATCTGGACCTTCCGACGAAAGGCGGAGGTTGCTGCCGCGGCTCTTCTCGGCGCCCATCCTCGGCCTTAAGCTTACGTTTCGCGGTCGCCCTCCGGCACCGTCGGGCCAGCACGGACGGACCATGACGACGATCGATCTCAATTCGGATCTTGCGGAGGGATTTGGCGCCTATCGCTGCGGCGACGACGCGGCAATGCTCTCGATCGTCACCTCGGCCAATGTCGCCTGCGGCCTGCATGCCGGCGATCCCGAGATCATGGCGAATGCCTTCGCCCTCGCCCGCCAGAACGGGGTGGCGGTCGGTGCCCATCCGGGCTTCCCGGATCTCTGGGGCTTCGGGCGGCGGCGGATCCCCTTCAGCACGGGCGAGATCGAGCGGCTCGTCGCCTATCAAATCGGCGCCGCTGCCGCGCTCGCCAGCTATGCGGGCCACCGCATCACCTATGTGAAGCCGCATGGCGCGCTCGGGAACATCTCCTGCGAGGAGCGGCCGGTCGCGGACGCCATCGCGCGTGCGATCAAGGCGGTCGATCCGAACCTTGCTCTGCTCGCCACGGCGCTGACCCAGCAGGTCGCGGCCGGCGAAGCGGCCGGGCTGAAGGTCCATCAGGAAATCTTCGCGGATCGCGGTTACACCGAGGAGGGCCAGCTCGTGGCGCGCCATCTGCCGGGGGCCATGATCACCGATGCGGGCGAGGCGGCCGAGCGCGTGGTCGCCATGGTCCGCGAGGGGGCGCTGATCACGCTGTCGGGGCGGCGGCTGCCGACCGGCATCGAATCCGTCTGCGTCCATGGCGATTCCGCCCATGCGGTCGCCACCGCTCGCGCCGTGAGGGCGGCGCTGGAGGAGGCCGGCATCGGGCTCGCCCCCTTCGCATGAGCCAGGATACGCCGGCTGCCCCGAAGTTCCTCGATGCCGGGGAAGCGGCGCTGGTCGTTGAGTTCGGCCGCAGCGTCGATCCCGGCCTCAGCGACAGGGTTCTGGCGCTGGATGCGGCGCTGGCGGCCGATCCGCCCGAGGGCCTGCGCGAACTCGTCCCGACCTATCGCTCGCTGATGATCCACTACGATCCGCTGCGGCTCGACCGGGCCCGGCTGGTCGCGCATGTGGAAGCGGCGCTCTGCGGGCCCGCGCCGGTCGCCGCCCGCAGCGGCGCGCTCTGGACCCTGCCCTGCTGCTATGCGCCGCCCCATGGCGAGGATTTGGCCGAGATGGCCGGCCTTCTCGGGCTCACGGCGGACAGGGCTGCAGAGCTCCACGCCGCCGGGCGCTACCGCGTCTATATGTACGGATTCTCGACCGGCTTCACCTATCTCGGCGGCCTGCCCGAGCCGCTCGCGATCTCGCGCCGCGCCCGGCCGCGCCTACCGCATGACAGCCAGGCCGTGCTGGTCGGCGGGGGGCTTTGCGCCGTGGCGCATTTCGCGATGCCGACGGGCTGGTATGTCGTCGGCCGCACGCCCGAGCGGCTCTATGCGCCGGAGCGCAGCAGCGCCTTCCTGTTCGAGCCAGGCGACCGCCTTGCCTTCGAGCCGATCGACGCCGGGACCTTCGCCGCGCTCGAAGCGCGGGCGCAGGCCGGCGAGGTCGTCGCGCGCAGGGACCCGGCATGACGTCGCTGCGGATTCTCTCCGCCGGCCCGGGAGTGACCGTCCAGGATGGCGGGCGCCATGGCTATCTGCGCTACGGCGTCACCGTTGCGGGCCCGATGGACCCCTTCGCCCATGCCGTCGCCAACCGGGCGCTCGGCAATGCGGCCGGCAGCGCCGCCATCGAGGTCTCGCTCGGGGGCGTCGAGATCGCGGCCGAGGAGCAGCCGGTCACGGTGGCCCTAGCCGGCGGCGCCTTCCGGGTGACGCTCGACGGCGAAGCGCTGCCCGCGGCCGTGGTCCTTCGCCTGGAGCCGGGCGCGACGCTCAGGCTGCGCGCCGGGAGTGCGGGCATGTGGGGCTATCTTGCAGTCGCGGGCGGGCTCGACCTGCCGCCGGTGCTCGGCTCGCAGGCGACGCATCTGCGCACCGGCATGGGTGGCCCGGGCGGGCGCATGCTCCGCGCCGGGGACAGTCTGCCCGTGGGGGTGGAGACAGGCGGCAGCACCGGCCCCGGCGAAATCCTGGCCCCCCTGCTGGACCGGCCCGCCGATCTCATCCGCGTGCTCCCCGGCCCGCAAGACGACTATTTCGACGCCGAAGCCTTCGCCGCCTTCCTCGCCGGTCCGTGGCGGATTTCCGAGCGGGGCGACCGCATGGCCTGCTTCCTCGAAGGCCCTGTGCTGAGGCACCGGCTGGGCTTCAACATCCCCTCGGACGGGGTTGCCATGGGTGCCATCCAGGTCCCGGGCGAAGGGCAGCCGATCGTGCTGATGGCGGACCGGCAGTCGACCGGCGGCTATCCGAAGATCGCGACGGTGATCGGCGCCGATCTCGGGCGCCTCGCCCAGGCACGGCCGGGAACGCAGATCGCTTTCCGGGCGGTCAGCCATGCCGAGGCGGTGCGGGCGCTGGCGGAGGAGCGCGCCTTTCTCGCAGGGCCGATCCCGATCGAGCCCTTGCGGCGCACCACTTTCAGCGCCGAGTTCCTGCTCGCCCGCAACCTCGTCGATGGCTGGATCGACGGCCTGCGCCGGGACTGAGCGGTCGCTCCTGCGCTTAGGCGGCCTCCTCGACGAAGGTCGCGACGAAGCGGACGAGTTCGCTCTGCCGGGCCGTGCCGGTCTTGGCGAAGAGGCGCTGCAGATGCGTGCGCGCCGTGGTGCGCGCAATGTTGAGCTTTCGGGCGGCTGCGACTGTGTCCATGCCCTTGACGATGAGCCCGAGCATGCGGGCCTCGGTCGGCGTCAGGCCGCAGGCCTCGGCGACCTCGTCGACATTGCGGTCGATCATGCGCTGGGGATCGTCGATCGTCAGGATGAAGAGATCCATGCCGGCCCCGCCGAGATGGACGGCTTCGACCACGGTCTGGCGTCCGCAGCGCATCAGCAGCGGCAGGCGGATCTCCTCCGATGCGACGCCGCCCAGGCGCCGCTTGAGCCAGGTCTGGAGACGGGCGGCAAAGAGCTTGTCGGAGCAGATGAGACGGCCGTCGCTCCCAAGCCCCTCGCGCACCAGCGCTGCGGCACCCTGGTTGCGGAAATGGACACGCAGATCGGCATCGATGACGAAGAGCGGCTTGGCGGCGCGGCCCTGGTCCTGCGCCTCGACGCGGCAGGGCGGCAGGGGCTGGATCGCAGCAGCGTTCGGAAGGCTGAAGATCATGGACATGCGAGGAGCATCCTCGAATTCGAGCATCTTCGCGGTTCCTTGCGTGACAGCCGGCCCGTCAGGGCCGTGTCAGAGGGGGTGGTCCTGTTCCTTCTGTTGGTCGCGGCGGCGCGGCCGCGGGTTCATCCGAATGCGGCCCGGATGAGAAGTCTGCGGCATCAGATTCGCAGCGAGAGCCGGTAGGTGTAGCTGTCGCCGCGGAACAGGCCCTCGACATATTCCAGCATCTCGCCATTGCGGGAGAAGCTGCGGCGCTTGATCAGCAGGCAGGGCACCGGCTGCGAGAAGCCGAAGATGGCGCATTCATCGGCGCTCGGCTGCGCGGCCTCGATGGTCTGGTCGCAGCGCTCGAGCGGCGCCCCCAGCCGGGCGAGCTCGGCATAGACAGAGCCGCCGAGATCGGCCTGTTCGAGTTCCGGCGCCCGCTGGAGATTGTACCAGCCAACCTCGCGCGAGAGCGGTGTGCCGTCGCCACTGCGGACGCGAACCAGCTTGAGGAACCGCGCCTGCTCATCCAGCCCGAAGAGCGCGGCGATGGCCCGGTCGGTGACGACGGCCCGTTCCAGAATGCGCGAGGACGGCACGCGGCCGAGTTCGCGCATCTCCTCGGTGAAGCCTTTCAGCCGGTCCATGCCGGAGTGCAGGCGCCCGGCCGTGCCCTGGACGATCGAGCCGAGCCGGCCCTGGGCGCTCAGTAGCCTCTTGGCCCGCAGGGCGTTGTAGGCGCGCTGTACGGTCGAGCGGCTGATGGCCAGGCGCTCGGCAAGCTGGCGCTCGGCCGGCAGGGTCGTGCCGGGTGGCAAGGTCCCCTCCCCGATCAGGCGGGCGAGCTGATCCTCCAGCTGCTGGTAGAGCGGCTGGGCCGTGTCGTCGCGCAGGTCCAGAAGATCCTGGAACGGCGGCCGGGGCGGCACGTTGCTCAGCTTGCGTGGCGGCTTCATCAGCGGGCAAATGCGCCGGCGGCGCTGCCGGACGACGAAAGAGGATCGAACAAAATGGCTGACGGCTCCGTCTTCGTGCTGGGAAGCTTCCTGGTGTCCTGCTCGGCCAAGGTCCAGCGCTTCCCGCGGCCGGGAGAGTCGCTCGCCGCCGATATCGTCACGATCGAACCGGGTGGCAAGGGACTGAACCTCGCCATCGCCGCGCGGCGCCTGGGCGCGGACGTGGACGGCCTGCTCGCCGTGGGCGACGATCTCGCCTCCGCCTTCGCCGCGCCGGCGCTCGCCCAGGCGGAGTTGCCGGCGCAGATGCTGATCCGGGTCGCGGGCAAGACCGGCAGCGGCGTCGGCTTCACCGATGCAGAGGGCGAAACCTGTCTCGCTGTGGATTCCGGCGCCAACCGCTCCCTCTCTGCCGCCCATGTGCGGGAGGCTTCGGACCGCATTGCGACCGCTGCGATGGTGATGGCGCAGTTCGAGATCGGCGACGGCCCCATCGCCGAAGCCTTCGCGCTGGCGCGCCGCACCGGTGTCGCGACCCTGCTCAACCCCTCGCCGTTCCGGCCGATCCCGGACGGCCTGCTGTCCGACACGGACATCCTCGTGCTCAACCAGACCGAGGCCGAGGCGCTGGCAGAGGCGATCCTGCCCGGCCATGCCGATCCGGCCGAGCCGGCGCGGTTCGTCGCGGAATTGGGGCCGGCCGTCCTGGCACGCGGGCCGCGGCTGGTCGTGCTGACGCTGGGAGCGGCCGGGGCGGTCGCGCTCGGGCGTGACGGCGCCATCGGCCAGCCGGCCTTTCCCGTGGACGCGGTGGACACGCTCGGGGCCGGCGATGCCTTCGCCGCAACGCTCGGCGTGGCGCTGGCGCGAGGCCTCGGCACCGCCGAGGCGCTGCGCCAGGCGGCGGCCGCAGGCGCGGTGGCGACACGCCGTGCCGGCGTCTTCGAGGCGCTCGGCCGCCAGGCGGATATCGACCAGCTGATCGGCCTCTCCACGGTCTGACGCCGGCTACTGTTTTTGGATTGTTTTTGGACTTTCCGCAACGGCGTCATCCTGCTAGCGTCCCGCCGCCTGCCCGCTCCGGCAGGCTGAAGGATGAGGCGCGGCCATGTCCCGTCCCAGCGTCGATGCGGTCACATCCACCGTGGACAGCCTGCTCGCGGGCGCGCTGGATTCCGCCCAGATGCCGGCGGCGCTCGAGCGGCTGCGACAACTCTTCGACGGCTCGAAAGCCTGCCTCGCCCGGCTGGGTCCCGGCCTTACGGCCGCCGACGCCGTCGCCACCAACAGCGACGAGGCGATGCAGCGTCGCTGCTACGAGGATCTGGCCGAGGATTTCATCCAGTTCGCCGAAGGCCTGCGCGGCGTGCCGCTCGGTTGCGTCTATCGCGACAGCGACCTCTTCGGCGAGGCAGCGCTGCGCGCCAGCCGCGCCTGGCGCGAATGGATGGCGCCGCAGGACATGTATGGCGGGCTCGGCTGTCGTCTGGCCGAGACCGGCAGCAGCCAATGGTTCTTCGACGTCCAGCGCGGGCAGCGACAGGAACCCTTCGGTGCTGACGAGGTGGCACTGCTGGAGCAGCTCGCGCCCCTGCTGCGACGCGTCGCCTTCCTGAGCGCCGAGATGAGCCATGTCAGGCTGCAGCGCGACGAGGCCCGCGATGCGCTGGATGCGGTGGCGATGGCGATCATCCTGCTCGATGGCGAGTTGCGCATCGCCTATGCCAATGCCGAGGCCGAGGCGATCCTGGCCGATGCCGAAGGCCCGCTCGGACTGCGGCAGGGCCGGCTCTTCCTGCGCAATCCCGCCGACCAGCGCCTGCTGAAGCAGGGTGTCGAGGTGGCCCTGCATTGTGCTGAAGCCCCGCTCGTCGACGCCCGCAGCAGCCTCATCCTCCGCGACGGGCGGGAGGGGATGCCTGCCCTGTCGGCCAGCCTCATCCCGGTCTCGCCGATTGCGGCCGGGCTCCGGCCGCGGCGCGTGATGCTGGCTCTCAAGCCGCTGGAGCAGACGACGGATTTCGTCGCCAGCAGCCGCCAGCTCTTCCACCTGACCGAAAGCGAGGCCCGCTTCGCCTCTGCTCTGGCCTGCGGGCAGTCGCTGACGCAGGCCGCGGCCGCCCAGAAGGTGAGGATATCGACCGCCCGGACCCATCTGGCGCGCATCTTCCAGAAGACGGAGACGCGCCAACAAAGCCAGCTCGTCTCGCTGCTGCGCAGCGCGGTGCTGCCCCTGCGGTCGCGCCGCTGAGGGCTCGATGCGGGCGCCGGGGCGCCCCGCGAGTTCGCCGGCCACCGCTCTCCCCCCGCGCGCCCGCCATTCGCAAAGCCTAGGGTTCTGCCGGCGCGCCCTGCGTCATCCAAATGGCGGAGCCGGCGGAATCGGCTAGCATGATGCCGAAGCAAGGGAGACGTGACGATGGATCTGAAACTGGCGGGCCGACGCGTGCTGATCACCGGCGGCTCGAAGGGGATCGGTGCCGCCTGCGCGCGGGTCTTCCTGGCCGAGGGCTGCTCGGTCGTGCTGGTCGCGCGGGACGCCGCAAGGCTGGCGGCGACCGCCGCCGCGCTCGGCGAGGCCAACCGCGTCACGACCCATGCCGCCGATCTCTCCGTATCCGCCGAGAGAGAGGCCATCGCCGCGGCCTTTCCGGATATTGACATCCTCGTCAACAATGCGGGCGCGATCCCGGCCGGAGGGCTGCTCGACCTCTCGATGGAAAGCTGGGAGCAGGCCTGGGCGCTGAAGGTGATGGGCTATATCCACCTGACCAAGCTCTATCTGGGCCAGATGAAGGAGCGGGGTGCGGGCGTGATCGTCAACGTCATCGGCGGGGCCGGCCGCAGCCCGCGCTACGACTATGTCTGCGGCGGCACCGGCAACGCCGCCCTGATGGCCTTCACCGGCGCGGTCGGCGGGCGTTCGCCCGAATGGGGCGTCCGGGTCTTCGGCATCAACCCCGCCCAGACGCGCACGGACCGGATCATCTCGCTCAGCAAGACCCGCGCGAAGATCAAGCTCGGCGACGAGGAGCGCTGGGAGGAGATGCTGACCGGGCTGCCCTTCGACCGGCTGATCGAGCCCGAGGAAATCGCCAATGCGGCGGCTTTCCTCAGTTCGCCGGCTTGCGGCTATGTCAGCGGCACGGTGCTGGACGTCGACGGCGGCGGCGCCTTCCGCGGCTGAGGCCAAGCGGCCCGCGCGCACGGCCACGACGGCGCTTTACGGGCGCTTTACGGCACAGCTGCGAATTCGACATGGCGCCCTTACGGGCAGCGGCTCCATCTCCGGTCCTTACACGGACCGGAGATTTTCCATGTTCATCGACATCATCTTCCTGCTCGGCGGCCTCGCGCTGTTCGGCATCGCAGGCGTCGCCGTCGCCGCGGCAGAGCGGCTGTGAGGCGCGTCATGCCGCTCGACATCATCCTGGGGCTGACGGTGGCGGCGCTGCTGCTGGCCTATCTGCTCAAGGCGCTGCTGCGCCCCGAATCCTTCTGAACGGGGGACCGGCTGATGACCCTCGACCTCGTCCAGTTCGTGATCTTCTGTGCCCTGCTGCTGGCCCTCGCCTGGCCGCTCGGCCACTACATGGCCCGCGTCTTCACCGGAGAGGCGCAGTTCCTGGCGCCGCTCGAAAACGCGATCCTTGGCCTCGCCGGCCAGGGCCGGCCGCAGCCGCAGCGCTGGCAGGGCTATGCCCTGTCGCTGCTCGCTTTCAACGCTGCGGGCTTCGCGCTGCTGTTCCTGATGCTGCGCTACCAGAACCTGCTGCCGCTCAACCCGCAGGGCTTCGACGGGATGCCGGCGCATCTCGCCTTCAACACGGCGATCTCCTTCGTCACCAACACCAACTGGCAGTCCTATGGTGGCGAGACGACGCTCTCGAACCTCAGTCAGATGCTCGGCCTGACGACGCAGAACTTCGTCTCGGCCGCCAGCGGCGGGGCGGTGGCGGCCGCCGTTGCGCGCGGCTTCGCCGCGAAGCAGACCCGCGTGCTCGGCAATTTCTGGGTCGATCTGACCCGCACCACGCTCTACATCCTGCTGCCAGCCTCGCTCGTCCTAGCGCTCGTGCTCGTCGCGCTCGGCCTGCCGCAGACACTTGCCGGCTCGTTCGACGCCACGACGCTGGAAGGCGCCAAGCAAAGCATCGCGATCGGCCCAGTCGCCAGCCAGATCGCGATCAAGCAGCTCGGCACCAATGGTGGCGGCTTCTTCAACGTCAATTCGGCGCATCCCTTCGAGAACCCGAATGCGCTGTCGAACCTGCTGACGACGATATCGATCCTGCTGATCCCGGTCGCGTTCTGCTTCACCTATGGCCGGCTGGTCGGTGACCGCCGGCAGGGTCGCGCGCTGTTTGCCGCCATGGCCGTGCTGTTCCTCTCCGGCTTCGCTGCGATCTACGGCGCCGAGCGCCTCGGCAACCCGCTGCATTCCGGACTCGTCGATGCCGCGGCCGGCAACATGGAAGGCAAGGAGGTCCGCTTCGGCATCCTTGCTTCGACGCTCTGGGCAGCGGCGACCACCGCGGCCTCGAACGGCTCGGTCAATGCGATGCTCGATTCCTTCACGCCGCTGGGCGGGCTGGTCGCCATGCTGAATATCCAGCTCGGCGAGGTGGTCTATGGCGGCGTCGGCGTCGGCCTCACCGGCATGCTGCTCTTCGTCATCATCACGGTCTTCCTTGCCGGGCTGATGGTAGGGCGCACGCCGGAGTATCTCGGCAAGAAGATCGAGGCGCGCGAGATCAAGCTTGCGGCGCTGACCCTGCTGATCATGCCGCTGGGCATTCTGGTCTTCGCCTCGCTGGCCATTGCGACCGGCCAGGCTCAGGCGTCGGTGCAGGATGCCGGCCCGCATGGACTTTCGGAGCTGCTCTACGCCTACACCTCGGCGACGGGCAACAACGGCTCGGCTTTTGCGGGCTTCACCGCCAACACGCCCTGGCACAACAGCTTCCTCGGCATCGCCATGATGCTCGGCCGCTTCGGCTACATCATTCCGATCCTGGCGATCGCCGGCAGCCTTGCGGGCAAGCGCCCGGCGGCCGAGACGGCGGGCACCTTCCCCACCCATGGGCCGCTCTTCGTCACGCTGCTGGTGGCGACGATCCTGATCGTCGGCGCGCTTACCTTCCTCCCCGTCCTCGCTCTGGGCCCGATCGCGGAACACGTCTCGATCCTGGCCGGGCAGAGCTTCTAGAGGTCCCCATGAGCAAGCATGCTCCCACCGAGATGGGTCTGTTCTCGCCCGTCATCCTCCGGCCCGCGATCCTGCAGGCCTTCCGCAAGCTCGATCCGCGCAGCCTGGCGCGCAACCCGGTCATCTTCTCGACGGCGCTGGTCTCCGTGCTCGCCAGCGTTCTGGTCATCCGCGAGGGACTGACCGGGGGGCCTGTCTTCTGGATCGGGCTGCAGATCGCGATCTGGCTGTGGTTCACGGTGCTGTTCGCGAACTTCGCCGAGGCGGTCGCGGAAGGGCGCGGCAAGGCGCGGGCTGACGCCTTCCGCTCGACCCGCTCCTCCTCGCTGGCTAAGGTCCTGGTCGATCCGGCCAACCGCGTCGTCTACGGCACCAAGGAGGTCGAGCTCGTCGAGCCCGGCGAGGTCATCCTGATTGAGGCCGGCGATACCGTGCCGACCGATGGCGAGATCATTGAGGGCGTCGCCTCGGTCGACGAAAGCGCCATCACCGGCGAATCCGCCCCGGTCATCCGCGAATCCGGCGGCGACCGCTCCTCGGTTACCGGCGGTACGCGGCTGGTGTCAGACTGGCTTGTGGTGCGCGTCACCGCCCGCCAGGGCGAGACCTTCCTCGACCGGATGATCGCGCTGGTCGAGGGCGCCAAGCGCCAGAAGACGCCCAACGAGATCGCCCTCGACATCCTGCTGGCGGCGCTGACCCTGGTCTTCCTTTTCGTCGTGGTGACGCTGCCCTTCTTCGCCTCTTGGTCGGGCACGACGCTGCCGGTGATCTACCTCGCGGCGCTGTTCGTGACGCTGATCCCGACCACGATCGGCGGGCTGCTCTCGGCCATCGGCATCGCCGGCATGGACCGGCTGGTGAAGGCCAACGTCATCGCCAAATCCGGCCGCGCGGTCGAGGCGGCCGGCGACATCGACGTGCTGCTGCTCGACAAGACCGGCACGATCACCTTCGGCAACCGGATGGCCCATGCCTTCGAGCCGGCGGCGAATATCAGCGAGCGCGATCTGGCGGAGGCGGCCTTCCTGGCCTCGCTGTCGGACGACACGCCGGAGGGCAAATCGATCGTCGATCTCGCCGCCAAGCGCTTCGGCTTCGATGCTGCTGCCGGCGCTGGCGCGGTCTTCGTGCCCTTCACCGCGCAGACCCGCATGTCGGGCGTCGATCTCCCCGACGGCCGCGCTCTGCGCAAGGGCGCCTCCGACACGATGGCCAAGCTCACCGGCGGCACGCTGTCGGCGACGGTCGAGCAGGCGGTTCGCAAGATCGCCTCCTCGGGTGGTACTCCGCTCGTGGTGGCGCGCGACAACGACGTGCTCGGCGTCGTTCATCTCAAGGATGTGGTGAAGCCCGGCATCCGCGAGCGCTTCGCCGAGCTGCGCCGCATGGGCATCCGCACCGTGATGATCACCGGCGACAACCCGCTGACGGCGGCCGCCATCGCAGCCGAAGCCGGCGTCGACGACTTCCTCGCCGAGGCGACGCCGGAAGCCAAGCTCGCCCTGATCCGCAAGGAGCAGGCGGAAGGCAGGCTGGTGGCGATGTGCGGCGACGGCTCCAACGACGCGCCCGCGCTGGCGCAGGCCGATGTCGGCGTCGCCATGAATTCCGGCACGCCCGCCGCCAAGGAAGCCGGCAACCTGATCGACCTCGACAGCGATCCCACCAAGCTGATCGAGATCGTCATGGTCGGCAAGCAGCTCCTGATTTCGCGCGGCGCGCTGACGACCTTCTCGATCGCCAACGACGTCGCCAAGTATTTTGCCATCCTGCCGGCGCTGTTCGTCACGGCCTATCCGGGCCTGGCCGTGCTCGACGTGATGGGGCTGGGCAGCCCGCAATCGGCGATCCTGTCGGCGATCATCTTCAACGCGCTCGTCATCGTCGCGCTGATCCCGATCGCCCTGAAGGGCGTGCGCTATGCGCCGGCTTCGGCGGCCTCGCTGCTCGGCCGCAACCTGCTGGTCTACGGGCTCGGCGGGCTGATCGTTCCCTTCATCGGCATCAAGGCGATCGACCTGATCGTCGACCTGCTCCACCTCGCCTGAGGAGAGAGATCATGACCTCCTATCTTCGTCCCGCGCTTGTCCTGCTCGGCCTGTTCAGTGTGCTGACGGGCGCCGCCTACCCCCTCGCCGTCACCGGCGTCGCCCAAGCCGTGTTTCCCGCCAAGGCCAACGGCTCGCCGGTGGTGAAGGACGGCTCCGTGATCGGCTCCGCGCTGATCGGCCAGTCCTTCACGTCCGAGCGCTATTTCCACGGCCGCCCCTCGGCGACCTCCGCGCCCGATCCGCAGGACGCGTCCAAGACCGTGGACAGCCCCTACAACGCCGCGAACTCGACCGGCTCCAACCTCGGGCCGGGCTCCGCGACGCTGAAGACCGCGATCACCGACCGCGTCGCCGCGCTCGGCGGCGGTCCGCAGCCGGCCGATCTGGTGACGGCCTCGGGCTCGGGCCTCGATCCCGACGTCTCGCCGCAGGCGGCGCTCGTCCAGGTGGCACGCGTGGCGAAGGCCCGCGGCGTGCCGGAGGACAGCCTGCGGCGCCTCGTGCAGGACCAGGTCGAGCCGACGATGCTGGGCGTCCTCGGCGAGCCGCGCGTCAATGTGCTCGCCCTAAATCTCGCGCTCGACAGGCTCGCGCGCTGATGCTCTGGTTGCCCGCGCATGCCCAGCCCGCAAGACGATAGGCCCCCGCCCGAATCCTTCCTTGCCGGTGCGCGCGGCGAGGAGGCGGCGGGCGCCGGCCGGCTCAAGATCTTCCTGGGCGCCTCGCCCGGCGTGGGCAAGACCTTCGCGATGATCGAGGAGGCCCGCGTGCGCCAGCGCGCGGGCCGCGATGTCGTGGTAGCCCTGGTCGAGACGCATGGCCGGGCCGAGACGGCGGCACTGCTGGATACCCTCGAGCAATTGCCGCGGCGGCAGGTCGAGTATCGCGGCCAGGTCCTGAGCGAGCTCGATCTCGACGCCCTGCTCGCGCGCCGGCCGGCGATCGCGCTGATCGATGAACTCGCCCACACCAATGCGCCTGGCTCCCGCCATCCCAAGCGCTGGCAGGATGTCGTCGAGGTGCTCGATGCCGGCATCGACGTCGTCACCACCCTGAACATCCAGCATGTCGAGAGCCTGAACGACGTCGTCGCCCGCATCACCGGCGTGCGCGTGCAGGAGACGGTGCCCGACCAGATCCTGCAGCGGGCCGACCAGATCGAGCTGATCGACCTTCCGCCCGAGGAGCTGATCAAGCGGCTCGAGGACGGCAAGGTCTATGTGCCCCAGCAGATCGGCCGGGCGCTCGACAACTTCTTCGGCAAGGGCAAGCTGACGGCGCTGCGCGAACTCGCCTTGCGCACGGCCGCCAGCCGGGTCGATGCCGAAATGCTCGACTGGATGCAGGCCCATGCCGTCAAAGGTCCATGGCCGGCGGAGGAGCGGCTGCTGGTCTGCATCAACGAGGCGCCCGTCGCTCGCAGCCTGGTGCGGGCCGGCAAGCGCATGGCCGAGCGTGCGCGCCTGCCCTGGATCGTGGCGACGGTGCTGACACCCCGGCATGAGGCACTGCCCGCGGAGGCCCGCGCCGTCACCGTCGAGGCCCTGCGCCTGGCGGAATCGCTCGGCGCCGAGACGGTGGTCCTGCGGGCGGAGACGGATGCCGCCGGCGAGATCCTGCGCTACGCCCGCCAGCGCAATGTCTCTCGGCTGGTGATCGGGCGCCCGCGCTCGCAGCGCTCCTGGTGGCAGCGGCTGGCCGGCGCCTTCCGTGAGCCCGTCGCGGACCGGCTGCTCGACGATGCCACCGATTTCGAGATCACCGTGGTGACGCCGCATGCCCGGATCGAGCGGCGCAAGGCGGTCGCCGGCCCCTGGCTGCATGGACCTTGGCAGGCTTACGCGACGGCCTTCGGGGCGATCGTGGTCGCCACCATCCTGGCCCTGCCGATTTCGATCTGGGAGGCCGTACCGGGCGGCGCGATCTCTGCGATCTACCTCATCGCCGTGCTGACGGTGGGTGCGCGCTGGGGGCTCGGCCCGTCGCTGGCGGCGGGGGCGCTGGGCTCGCTCGCCTACAACTTCTTCTACACGCCGCCCTATTACTCGCTGCACATCAGCCGCTCGGAGGATGTCGTCTCGATCGGCGTCTATCTGCTGGGCGCGCTCTTCACCGGCACGCTGGCCGGGCGGCTCAAGGCCCAGGTCGAGGCGATGCGCGCCGCGCAGAGGCGCACCGAAACCCTCTACGACTTTGCCCGCAAGATCGCCTCGGCCACGCAGACGGACGACGTGCTCTGGGCCGCGGCCTTCCACATCGCTGCGACGCTGGACTGCCAGTCGCTGATCCTGATGCCGGATGCGGCGGGGGCGCTGCAGCAGGTGCAGGGCCACCCCACGATCGAGGATCTCGATGCCCGCGCCGAGGGCGCCGCGCGCTGGGCCTTCGAGAAGAACGAGCCGGCCGGAGCCGGCACTGCGACGTTGCCGATGGCCGAATGGCTGTTCGTGCCGCTCGCCACCGCCAGCAGCATCCTGGGCGTGATCGGCGTCCGTTTCCGCGACCGGCAGCGCGGGCTCGACCCCGAGACGCGGCGCCTGCTGCTGGCGGTGGAGGATCAGGTCGCCGTGGCGGTGGAGCGGACGCGGCTCGCCGGCGAACTGGCGAATGCCCGCGTCTCGGCCGAGGGCGAGAAGCTGCGCGGGGCGCTCCTGAACTCCGTCAGCCATGATCTTCGCACGCCGCTGGTGACGGTGATCGGCGCCGTGTCGAGCTTGGCCGAGACCGATGGCGTCCTCGGCGCGGCCGACCGCCGCGAGCTGACGATGACGGCCCTAGACGAGGCGCGCCGGCTCGACCGCTATGTCCAGAACCTGCTCGACATGACCCGGCTCGGGCATGGCGTGCTGGCGCCCAAGCGCGCGGCGGTCGATCTGCGCGAGATCCTCGGCGTCGTCCGCACCGATCTGAAGCGCGTGCTCGCCAACCACGGCCTCGTCATCGAGACGCCGCGCGATCTGCCACCGCTGCATGTCGATCCGGTGCTGATCGGCCAGGCCATCGCCAACATCGTCGAGAATGCCGCCAAATACGCGCCAGCGGGCACGTCGATCACGATCACGGCGCGGGCCGACGGTGCCATAGCCGAGATTGCGGTGACCGACGAAGGACCGGGAATCCCCGAGGGTGAGCGCGAGCGCGTCTTCGACCTGTTCCACCGCGTCGCGGACGGGGATTCGCGGCCAGCCGGAACCGGGCTCGGCCTGTCGATCGTGCGCGGCTTGGTCGAGGCCCATGGCGGCACCGCGCGCGCCCAGGCGGGTGTCGGTGGACGCGGCGCCGCGATCGTGATCAGGCTGCCCTTCGCCCCCGCCTGCAGCGATCTTTCCGAATGACCGAATCCAAGCCCGCCCGCATCCTGGTGATCGACGACGAGGCTCCGATCCGTCGCTTTCTCGCGATCGTGCTCGGCGCCGGCGGCTTCGAGATGCTGGAGGCCGATCGCGGTCGGCTTGGTGTCGAGCGGGCCGCAACGGCCGCTCCCGATGCGGTGCTTCTCGATCTCGGCCTGCCCGACATGGACGGCAAGGCGGTGATCCAGGCGATCCGCGAATGGTCGAGCGTGCCGATCCTCGTGCTGTCCGTGCGCGATGCTGAAACCGAGAAGATTGCGGCGCTCGACGCCGGCGCCGACGACTATGTCACCAAGCCGTTCTCGACGGGCGAGTTGCTGGCGCGACTGCGGGCGCTGCTGCGCAACCGTGGCGAGCGTAACGCCGAGCCGGCACTGCTCCGGATCGGCGGGCTGGAGGTCGATCTGGCCGGGCGCATGCTGACGGTCGACGGCCTCGCGGTGAAGCTGACGCGCAAGGAATTCGACGTGGTGGCGCTGCTGGCGCGCAATGCCGGCAAGCTCGTCGGGCACCGGCAGTTGCTGACCACGATCTGGGGACCCGCCCATGTCGCCGACACGCATTATCTGCGCATCGCGATCGGCCATGTCCGCGAGAAGATCGCCGACGACGCCGCCGATCCGCGTTTCATCATCACCGAGCCGGGCGTTGGCTACCGACTGATCGACGCCCGCGCCCCAGCTTCCTGAGACGCATCCGTTTCCGGCGCGCTTGAGCGCGCCCTTTC